>NZ_DATIGT010000349.1:0-9577 GCF_035481375.1 Tahibacter sp. | reverse complement strand
GGTTTCCCCGGCGCTGCCGATCGCGCTGGTCGCGGCCGAAGACCAGAAGTTTCCGCTCCACCACGGCTTCGACGTCGAAGCGATCCGCGATGCGATCGAGGACGCCGAGGACGGCGAACGCCTGCGCGGCGCGAGCACGATCAGCCAGCAGACGGCAAAGAATCTGTTTCTCTGGAACGGACGCAGCTTCGTGCGCAAGGGGCTCGAGGCATATTTCACGGTGCTGATCGAGCTGTGCTGGCCGAAGCAGCGCATCATCGAGGTATACCTCAACGTCGCCGAGTTCGGCGACGGCATCTACGGCGCCGCGGCCGCGAGCGATGTGTTCTTCCACAAGACGCCGGGCGCGCTGACCCCGCGCGAATCCGCGCTGCTGGCCGCGGTGCTGCCGAATCCGCGGCGCCTGCGCGTCGACAAACCCAGCGCGTACGTGCAGCGGCGCAGTGCGTGGATCGAACGGCAGGCGCGGCAGCTCGGCGGGCCGGCGTATCTCGGGGAGAAATGAGGAGGACGGAGTGAAAAACGAGCATGGGACCTGTTCGTTTCTCGCTCCTCCACACTCTTTTCTCGCCACTGTAACGGCAGGCCGCTAGCATCACCCGGTTCAGTCCAGTCGATTTCCGCCCATGCAAACGCTCGCCGTCGTCGTCCCCGCCTATAACGAAAGCGAAGGTCTGCGCGAATTCCAGCGCCGTCTCGGGCTCGTGTTCGACTCGCTCGACCTCGACTGCAGCGTGCTGTTCGTCGACGACGGCAGCCGCGACGACACCTGGGACGTCATGGAGTCGCTGCGGGCTTCCGATCCGCGCGTCGCGACGCTGAAGCTCAGCCGCAACTTCGGCAAGGAACTCGCGCTGACCGCCGGGCTCGATCACGTCGACGCCGACGCCGTCGTCGTCATCGACGCCGACCTGCAGGACCAGCCCGAACTGATTCCCGAATTCGTCGCGCGCTGGCGCGAGGGTTACGACGTCGTCTACGGCACGCGTTCCAACCGCGCCGGCGAAACCGCGCTGAAAAAGTTCACCTCGGCGGCGTTCTATCGCGTGATGGAAAAGATGAGCGATCTGCCGGTGCCGCGCGATACGGGCGATTTCCGCCTGATGAGCCGTCGCGTCGTCGACGCGCTGAAGATCCTGCGCGAGCGGCAGCGTTTCATGAAGGGGCTTTTCACCTGGGTCGGCTTCCGCCAGACCGCGATCGTCTACGACCGCGATCCGCGCTTCGCCGGCGACAGCAAGTGGAATTATTGGAAGTTGTGGAATTTTGCGCTGGAAGGGATCACGTCGTTCTCGTCGTTCCCGCTGCGCCTGGCGACCTATGTCGGTTTCGTCGCCGCGCTAGCCGCGTTCGTGTTCGGCCTCGTCGTCTTCACGAAGGCCCTGTTCTTCGGCGATCCGGTGCGCGGCTATCCGTCGCTGATGGTCGTCGTGCTGTTTCTCGGCGGCGCCCAGCTCATGGCGCTCGGCATGATCGGCGAATACCTGGGCCGCACGTATGTGGAGTCCAAGCAGCGGCCGCTCTATCTCGTCGATCGCCACTACGCGCCCCGGTTGCCGCCTGCGGAAACGCGCGACTCCGTCTAGACCATACGCTGTCGTCCAATCGGTCTATGGACTCAGTCGCACAGGCTGATGCATCCTCCGGAAGTCCTGTGCCCGGGGTGGCCGCAGGACGCTGAGCAACGGCGCTGCGGGGTCGTATCTGCGCCGTCCACCGATATCGCCGGCAGTGCACCAGGGATGGCATGCCTTTGCATGCGCGCGGCCGGCCTGCGCGGAGTTGCCACGCATGTCCGTTCCGTCCGTGCCGCCGTCGCGGCTTTGTCTCGCACTGGCCGCCGCAGCGCTGGCCACGAGCGCCTGCCAGACCAGTCCTTCGCGCAGTTTCGGCGCCACCGAGCGCGAGCACGAAGAACACGAGCAGGCCGCGCCGCCGAAAGGCGACTACTGGGCGCAGCGCGCGTCCTACCCGACCGGTGACTTCCAGCCGATGTGGCTGGTCGAGGCCGCGGTCGCCGAGAAGAGCATCCGCGCCGCCGTGCCGCAGGGCGACAAGACCTATCGCCGTTCGCCGGTGTCGCCGCTCGCGCTCGATCCGACCCAGTTCACGTCCCTCGGCCCGAAGCCGCTGAACGACACGGAATTCGGTTTCGGTCACGTGTCGGGCCGCGTCAACGTGATTGCGGTCGATCCCGTCGATACGACGATCGCCTACCTCGGTTCCGACGGCGGCGGCGTCTGGAAGACGACGAACTGCTGTTCGTCGGCGACGACGTGGCAGATCAAGACCGACGTTCCCGAGATCGCGAACTCCGCGGTCGGCGACATCCATATCGACCCCAACAACCACAACACGATCTACGCCGGCACCGGCGACCTGCGCTACGGCTCGTTCTCGTTCGGTTCGACCGGACTGCTGAAGAGCACCGACGCCGGCGCGACCTGGAGCGTGCTCGGCGCCGACGTGTTCGGTCCGCTCTACGGCCCGTCGGCGAACGGGTTCCCGCAGTACCAGGCCATCGGCAAGGTCGTCGTCGATCCGAACGACTCCAACAAGGTCGTCGTCGGCACCAAGACCGGCCTGTATTTCTCGTATGACGCCGGCTCGACCTGGGCCGGCCCCTGCTACACGAATTCGTTTGCGACCGGGCCGAGCGCGCAGCGCCAGGACATGACCGGCCTGATCGCCGTCGACCTGGGCACGACCACGACGCTGTATGCGGCGGTCGGTACGCGCGGCACACCGACGCCGGTACAGCCCGATCTCGGCAAGAACGGCGCGAACGGCGTGTATCAGACGACGATGCCCGCGTCGGGCTGTCCGGCAGACGGTTCGTGGACGCTGCGAAACACCGGCTGGCCTGCGGGCACCGGCGACGGCAATCCGTCGACGACGCGCGGTCGCATCGAGCTCGCGATCGCGCCGAGCAACAACCAGATCATGTATGCGATGGTTGCCGACGTGACGACGCGCAATGTGAACTCGGTGCTGAAGTCCACCGACGCCGGCGCGACCTGGACGCAGACCGCGACGTCGAGCGGCTTCACCGGTTGCGGCAATGCCGGCACGCAGATGTGGTACGACGCGGGCCTGACCGTCTCGCCGACCGATCCGAACGTCGTGTTCGCGAGCGCGGTCGACCTGTTCCGCTCGACCAACGGCGGCACGACGTTCACGAACCTCACCTGCGGCTATTCCGGCGGCGGGATCCACGTCGACCATCACGCGCGCGCCTACGTCGGCAACGATCCGGACAGGCTGCTGATCGGTTCGGACGGCGGTGCCTACTACACGGCCAATGCGACGGCAGGCTCGCCGTCCATCATCCCGATCAACGACAGCCTCAACACGATCGAATTCTATTCGGGCGACATCACGGCGAACTTCGCGACGTCCGCGAATCCGGCCGCGAGCGGCGGTGCACAGGACAACGGCAGTTCGGCCGCGCAGTTCGCGGCGAATCCCGGCGCGATGATGTGGGAGTCGACCAACAGCGGCGACGGCACCTATACGCGCATCGAGCCGGTCAACGCGCTGCGCTGGTACTACCAGTCGCAGAACGGCAACGTCCGCGTGTCGACGACCGGGCCGTTCGGCGCCACGGCCAGCGCGAACGGGGGCTGGTCCGCGGATCGCAAGAGCTTCCTGATGCCGCTGGAAATCTACAAGCACGGCAACACCTCGGTTGCCAATTCGGGTTGCGACGCGACGGTCAACGGTTGCGGCCGCATGCTGGCCGGCACGTACCGCATCTGGGAAACGCTGACCGGCGCGGTGCCGACGTCGAGCTGGCAGTCAAAGACCGGCGACCTGACCAAGAACACCCTGATTCTCGGCAGCGACAATCGCTCCTACATCAACCAGATGGCGTACTCGTTCACCGATCCGACGATCGCGATCGTCGGCACGAACGACGGCAACGTGCAGTACGTGTTCGGACTCGGCGTGCTCGGCACGAACAACGCGACTGCGGTCAACGTGACGAACGGCAATGCCGTGCTGCCGAACCGGCCGGTCCAGGACGTCGTCACCGACGCACAGAATCCGCTGGTCGGCTATGCGGCGATCGCCGGGTTCGACCAGAACACGCCGGGGACGCCGGGCCATGTGTTCCGCATCACCTGCACGGCGAACTGCGCGAGCTTCACCTGGGAAAACAAGTCCGGCAACCTGCCGAACATTCCGGTCAACGCGATCATGGTCAACCCGAACGTGCCGGGCCAGGTGTTCGCCGGTACCGACTGGGGCCTCTACTACACCGACGACATTACCGTCGCGAATCCGGTCTGGAACTATTTCCAGGGTCTGCCCCGCTCGATGATCTGGGATCTCGTCGTCGACCGCGGCACGACCACGCTCGTCGCGTTCACGCGCTCGCGCGGCGCCTGGGCCTGGCCGCTGCCGACCGGCGGCATCAACGACCGCATCTTCGCGAACGGCTTCGAAACGCCGTGATCCCCTGAGGCGACCGGGCCGGTGCGGCCCGGTCGTCGCGGCAATCGCCGCGCGCTAGACTCGCCCTCAGTGACGAAAGGCGGCTCGGCCGCCGGCAGTTCATGCGCGGAGGTCAGCATGCGTCAGGTCAAGCATCTGCTCGAAGGCAAGGGACGCGAGATCTATTCGGTCGAGCCCGATCAGCCCGTTCTTCAGGCCATCCAGGCGATGGCGGATCACCATGTCGGTGCGTTGCTCGTGATGCAGGGCAGGGAGCTGTCCGGCATCGTTTCCGAGCGCGACTACGCGCGCAAGGTCATCCTGCTGGGCCGCTCCTCGGCCGAGACGCCGGTCTGGCAGATCATGTCGGCGCCGGTCGAGACCGTTTCGCCCGAGGACTCCGTTGACGACTGCATGCGTCTGTGCACGCAGCGGCGCATCCGGCATCTGCCGGTCGTTGCGCAGGGCGAGGTCGTCGGGGTCATTTCGATCGGCGATCTGGTCAAGGCCGTCATCGACGAGCAGGCCGAGGAACTCGCCCAGCTGCAGCGCTACATCGCGGGCTGAGCCGCGCATTGCCAGCCTGGGCGCTTTCGCGGACGATGCGCGCCTTTCCCTGTCGTCTGAATTCTCTTGGGCCGCATTAACGACCCCAATCACGAGCGCCTGGAGCGGCTGTTGGCCGACTACGGCGCCAAGCTGCGCGCGCTCGTCGCGGCTCATGGCCTCGCGCGGCACGGCATCGACGCCGACGACGTCGAGCAGGAAGTCCGCATCCGTCTCTGGCGTGCGATCGAGCGTGACCGGTCCGCGGCCTTTCATGCGTCTTATATCCAGCGAGTGGTTGCCAGCACCGTGATCGACGCCCTGCGTCGCGCGCAGGTGAGGGCGACCGAGCCGCTGCCCGAGGACTCCGACGACGGTTTCATGCCGTTTCCGGACGAGAACCGAGGGCCGGAGGACCGCGCCAGCGGACGCCAGCATGTCGAGCAGCTGAAAGCCTGTCTCGAAGCGCTGCCGGAACGCCGGCGTCTGCCGATCAGTCTGCATCTGCAGGGCTTTGCGCTGCAGGAGATCGCGGACTTGGTCGGAACTTCCGCCGAAGCGGCACGAAAACTGGTTTCGCGCGGGCTCGACGAACTCAAGGAGCGCCTGCGCGGCATAGGAGCTGGAGATTTCGATGACTAAGCCAAGCCTTTCCGAGCTGTATCAGTCGCTTACTGCCGACCAGACGCTGAGCGCCCGCGCGCTCGTCGATGCCGACACCGCGGTGCGTGCGGCGCAGGGGCGCGTGGTTCCGCACGAGCGCGATGAAGTCGCTTCGGCGCTGGCGGGCTCTGCGGCGCATGCCGACCTCGTCCAGTTCCTGCGTGCGCTCGAGCCCGCTTCGACCGAACTGGCACACGACCTTGCCCATGGCGCCGCTTCGCACGAATCGCGTGGCCGTGGTCGCCGCACGGCGTCGGCCCGACCGGCCCGCGGCGGATGGCAATGGGGCGCGGTGGCGGCGAGCGTCGTCGCGGCGATCGCACTGTTCGTCGCGCACAATGCGCGTCAGCCGGTCGTACCGACCATGGCCGTCAAGCCGGCCGACACGATCTTCGACGCCCGGCTCGAGAACGGTGTTGCGCATCACGCGGCCGACGACCGCATCTTCCGTTCCGGCAGCGACGGCGCGGCCGGCGACCGCATCTTCCGGAATCACGCGGGCGGCTGATCCGGCCGGCCCGACGATCCACAAAAAAAGCCCGGAGCGATCCGGGCTTTTTTGTGGGCGACGCAGCGAGCGTCAGACCGCGACGGCGCTCGCGTGCTCGCGGGTCGCCGCGAACCGCACGTCGGGCCAGCGTTCTTCGGTGAGCTGAAGGTTCACGCGGCTCGGGGCGAGGTAGACGAGTTCGCCGGCGGCATCGATCGCGAGGTTGTTCGCTGCCTTGTCGCGGAATTCCTCGAGCTTCTTCGCGTCCTTCGCATGGATCCAGCGCGCCGTGCTGATCGTGATGGGTTCGAACACGCACTCCACGCCGTACTCGTCCTTGAGCCGGTAGGCGACGACGTCGAACTGCAGCACGCCGACTGCGCCGAGGATCAGGTCGTTCGACATCAGCGGCTTGAAGAACTGCGTCGCGCCTTCTTCGGACAGCTGGGCGAGGCCCTTCTGCAGCTGCTTCATCTTCAGCGGATCCTTGAGCCGCGCGCGGCGGAACAGCTCCGGCGCGAAGTTCGGAATGCCGGTGAAACTCAGTGCCTCGCCTTCGCTGAAGGTGTCGCCGATCGAGATCGTGCCGTGGTTGTGGATGCCGATCACGTCGCCGGGATAGGCCTCGGCGACGATCTCGCGATCAGAGGCCATGAAGGTCAGCGCGTTGGCGAGCTTCATGTCCTTGCCGCTGCGCACGTGGAACGCCTTCATGCCGGCTTCGAAGCGGCCCGAGCAGATGCGCATGAACGCGACGCGGTCGCGGTGCATCGGGTCCATGTTCGCCTGGATCTTGAACACGAAGCCCGACATCTTTTCCTCGGCCGGCTCGATCGCGCGCGTCGTCGTCGCGCGCGGTTTCGGCGAGGGCGCGTGTTCGACGAAGAAATCGAGCAGCGGCTGCACGCCGAAATTGTTGACCGCCGAACCGAAGAACACCGGCGCGAGGCGGCCGGCCAGATATTCGTCGAGGTCGAACGGATGCGACGCGCCTTCGACGAGTTCGAGCTCGTCGCGCAGCTCCTGCAGCATGCCGGCGCCGATGCGCGATTCGAGTTCGGGATCCTCGAGCGAAGCGAAGATCGTCGAATCCTGGCGCGTGAAGTTGCGGCCCGGTTCGTACAGGTGCACTTCGCCGCTGACGAGGTGATAGACGCCCTTGAGCCGCGAGCCCATGCCGATCGGCCAGGTGACGGGCGCGCAGCGGATCTTCAGCACCGATTCGACTTCGTCGAGCAGTTCGATCGGCGAGCGGCCCTCGCGATCGAGCTTGTTGATGAAGCTCATGATCGGTGTGTCGCGCAGGCGGCAGACCTCCATGAGCTTGATCGTGCGCTCCTCGACGCCCTTGGCGCAGTCGATGACCATCAGCGCCGAGTCGACCGCGGTCAGCACGCGGTAGGTGTCCTCGCCGAAGTCGGCATGGCCCGGCGTGTCGAGCAGGTTGACGATGTGGCCTTCGTACGGGAACTGCATGACCGACGAAGTGACCGAGATGCCGCGCTCCTTTTCGAGCGCCATCCAGTCCGAGGTCGCGTGGCGCGCGGCCTTGCGGCCCTTGACGCTGCCGGCCATCTGGATCGCGCCGCCGAACAGCAGCAGCTTTTCCGTGAGCGTGGTCTTGCCCGCGTCGGGATGCGAAATGATCGCGAAGGTGCGGCGGCGCCGCGTTTCAGTGAGGTGATCGGACATGGCATCGCGGCGGACCGCCGCGGGGCGGCGCGTTCCGCGTCAGGATCGGGAAAGGGTCGCGGAGTATAGCGTCTCGGCGCGTCGGGCCGGGCTCGAGACGGTCAGCGCGCGGCGGCCGCACCCGTCAGCGTCAGCGGGCCGTCGGGGCCGCGCATCCGGAACGGCACCGACACGAGCCGCATGCCGCGGTTGACCTGGACGCAGAAATGCAGATGCGGGCCCGTGGAAAACCCGGTGTTGCCGGACTCGCCGAGTTTCTGTCCGACATAGACGTGGCGCCCGGCCTGGACCTCGACGCTCTCGGGTTTCAGATGCGCATAGACCGCCATGCTGCCGTCGCGGTGCAGCACGCGCACGACGTTGGCGCGCGTGGCGAACTTTTCCTTGTCGAGCCCGGCACCGTAATAGTCGTCCTGCACCTCCATGACGACACCCTCGCGCGCGGCGACCACGGGCGTGCCTTCCTCGGCCGCGGCGTCGATCGCGTAGCGCGATTCCTCGCCCGTATGGCTGAACGCGCCGTCGAAGCCCTGGTGGATGCGGACCGGGTACTGCCCGAGCGGCCAGCGGTACTCGCTGTCGTCGTGGCGGGCATCGGGGCTGCCCGGGATGGCCCGCAGCGCGAGCTCGAACCCCGCCGGCTGCGCCCGGTCGGTCTGCTGCAGGTTCGCGAGCACGCGTTCCTCGCGCGCGCGCATGACCACGGTCAGCGGCAGCGGCGGGTCGGTCGCGATGTTGGTCACGTCGCCAACGCTGAGTTCGACCTGGGCCGGGCCCGCGAAATGGTTGAACACGCGCGCCTGGCGCCGGTTGTCGCTGCCCTCGACGCGCAGCTGCACCATCGGCGTCTGCTCGATCTTTACCCGGGTTTCCTCGACCGGCCGGTCGGTCTTCGGCGGCTGGTCGGTGAAATGCGTGACGCCGGCGGCGTCGGTGAACTTGTATATTTTCTTGGCGTGCGGCGCCGCAGCGGTCAACAGCAGCAGGGCGGCGGCGAGACGGACGGGAATTCTCATCGGCGGATTGTAGAGGCTGCCGAGGTCGGGGGATGCGGATCCGTGTCGTAATTCGGCGCGGAGTCCGCCGGAAGCGGTTCGGGGCCGTTCGCCGGGGCGTACATGCGGCCCGGCCGACCGGGGCGGCTGGCGCGCCGTCCGGGCGCCGCCGAATAGTCTGATTTTGCATATGGCCGTTTAGACGTCTAAACGTCCATTGACGCCGGAGCGCCGAGTCACTACAGTCCCGGCCCACGATCCATCGAGACCGGCTGAGGGAAAGGCCCTTGGAAGCCGGGGCAACCGACGGGAAACCGCACGGTGCCAACTCCTACGGAGGCGCGATGCGCCATGCCGAGAGATGGGTAGCCGCTTCCGACCGCAGCCTGCGGTCGCGATCGCTGCACCCGTCGCCGGCTTCTCCGAGGAACTCGATACCGAGCCCGGAGAATCGCATGAGCCTGACCAGCGCCAGTTCCTTCGCCACGTTCGACACGGCGCCGTTCGCCTACGAGTCCGCCGCGTTCCTGCAGCCGATTCCGCTGCCGGCGCGCAGCGAGGCCGTCGTGCGCATCGCACCGAAATACGGCCGCGGCCCGGTCACGGCGACGCTGCGCTATTTCTGGCATGGTGCGCCGGGCGCTCCGACGGTGATCGTGCAGGGCGGCATCTCGGCCAGCCGCGAGGTCTGCAGCGTCGGCGGCGTCGCGGGGTGGTGGGACGACCTCGTCGGCAACGGCCGTGCGATCGACCT
>NZ_DATIGT010000348.1:0-8979 GCF_035481375.1 Tahibacter sp. | reverse complement strand
GCGGATGGTGCAGCGGCAGCGCCTTCGCGCGCGCGATGCCGCCCGCCGCGATCGCGTGCAGCTCGAAGTCGCCGACGGTGACGGCGCGTTCGTTGCTCCTGAGCGTTGCCGCGGCGCGGCGCGTCACCGCGTCGAAGGACTCTTCGTCCGCGCCGCCGAACGCCGGAAACGGATTGCGCACACGGCCGGCGTCGATGCCGGCCATGCCGCCGCGCAGCGTGTCGATCGCGTTCGCGCCGATGTTGCCGGCGGCGCCGCCGCCGAAGCGGTAGCGCCGCGCGACGATGTTCGACGGCCGCGCCGGATTCGCGACCGGAATGCGGCCCTGGCGGCCGTTGCCGAAGCGGACTTCGCCGGTCGTGCGATTGAGGACGTAGACGGTGTCGTCGGGTCCGGCCGCGTAGAAGTCGGCGACCTCGTTCCAGGCGGCGAAGCCTTCGCCCTCGTCGACGTCGACGACGAGGCTGCCGGCGACGACCGGAACGTTGGCAACGGCGAACACCTGGTCGGGCCGGCCGCTGCTGCGGCCGAGGATTTCCGCATCGACGCTCTGCGCCTGCCGCACGGTCGCGGTGTTCGTGCGCACCGCAAGGACCTCGGGCGCGGTCTGGTACGCGCCGTCGACGAGTCGCGCGCGCAGCCAGTAGCGCGGCGCGGCGATCTTGCCGCGCACGGTCCTGACGAACGCGTTCGCGGGCGGCGCGGACAGCACGACGTGCCCGCTGCGGCTGAACGCCGCGGTGTCGTCGCGCTGCGCGTCGAGCGCGCGCCAGTCCTTGCCGTCCCAGAATTCCCATTGCAGCGTCACGGGCGGCGGCGGCGCGTCGCCGGCGCGGGCCACGAGCGGCCCGCGCGCCGCGCGTGACTGGATCCAGATCATGAGATCGATCGTCACGGCCGGAAACGCGAACGCGCTGTCGAACCCGAGCATCAGCGCAGCGCCCGGCCGCGGGTTCGAGCCGAACGGCCGGAAGCCGACGTCGGCCGCGGCATTCGCGGCGCTCGCGTCGAGCACTTCGAAACCGGTGTCGATCTGCACGGCGTCGAGTTGCGCGACGAGCGCGATCAGCGCGCGCTCGGTCTCGAACACGACCGGCGCGTCCGCGCCGGCCGGCTGCGCCGACAGCTGCGTGCGCGCGGGCACGATGGTGTAGCCGGCGGCGAACGTCGGCAGCATGGGCAGGACGACTTCGGCCGCCGCCGGCGCGGCCGGCGTCAGCTCGATGCCGACGAGCTCGAGGAACTTCAGATAGTTCAGCTTGGGCACTTTGCCCAGGCGATAGGTCAACAGTTCGGTCATCCAGCCGAACAGTTCGACGATCGCCATGCCGGGCTCGTTCTCGTTGAGGTCGGTCCACTCCGGCGTGTAGCGCGGAATGCGCGTGCGCGCCTCGGCGACGAGATCGGCGTAGCGTCGGTCGTCGATGACCGGATACTGATCGCGCAGAGCCATGGTCAGGCGGCCTCCGTGATGTAGAACGGGTAGACGAGGTTGCCCATCGCGTTGTTCGCGCGAATGCGGTAGTCGACGCGCAGCAGCAGCAGGCTCGGTTCGACCGGGTCGGTCTGCGCGGCGACGTTGAGGACGTCGATGCGCGTCTCGTGCGCGACGAGCGCGCGTCGCACCGCGTCGACCGCGCGCGTGCGCGTCGCGCTGTTGTTCGGCGCGAACAGGAGATCGTGGATCGCGCAGCCGAACTGCGGCTGCATGAGCCGCTCGCCGCGGCGCGTGCCGAGGATGATGAAGATCGATTCCTCGATGCGCTGCTCTTCGCGCGACGTCGCGAGCGCGCCGCGCGGCGTCGTCTGCAGCGGAAACTTGAGGCCGGAGCCGAGGAAGGCGCGGGTCGGATTCATCCGTTGCAGCCTCCGAGCGCGTCGGCGACGAGCTGCAGCGTCTTGACCAGCTGATCGAGCGTGTCGATCGTGGACTGCAGGCTCGCGAGGTCTTCGGGCGATCCCAGCGCCGGCGTCGTGATCGGGTCGACGCCGGCGAGGCCGAACAGCGGTTCGGCCAGCGCGAGCAGCATCAGCACGGGTTCGACGCCGACCATCATCCCCTGCGCCGACGCCGCCGCGTTCTTCTGCGCGCATTCGAGCGTCGCGAGAAGCTCCGTGTTGCCCGCGCTCTGCGCCGACGCGATCTGCAGCGAGAGTCCGCTCATCACCGCGAGGACGCTCTTGAGTCCGCCGATCACGCAGCGCAGCAGCTTGATCATGAGACACAGCAGGTCGCGGATGAACGCGGGAATCGCGCCGAAGAAATCCGTGATGCACTTGATCAGCGGCGGCACCGCTTCGCCGAGCTTCTTCGCGGCCTCGGCGATCTTCAGCGGATCGGCGTCCTTGAGCGCCGTGACGAGTTCGATCAGCGGCTGCAGGACCTTGAGGATCTTCAGCAGGCAGTCGAGGTTCGCGAGGAACGGCGCGAGCTGCAGCACCAGCGAGAACGACAGCGAGCAGTCGTCCGGAATCTGCTTGGTGATGTCGGCGATGCCGCTGAACTTCGGGCCGCTCGGCAGCGTGATCTTGACCTTGCCGGGCGTCGGCAGCACGAGGCAGACCGGCTGCTTGAGCACCTGTTGCAGTTCGTCGGGCAGGGCGATGTCGATGTTCGGCATGGTCGTGCCCTCAGATCGGCGGCCCGACCGGACGCACCGGCCGACCCATGATGTTGACCGCGGCGGCGAGGATGCGCAGTTCGCCGACGGCCTGGATCGTCAGCGTGCCGTTCGTCATCACGATGCGGTTGCCGTGCGCGTCCTCGACGATCAGCGCGCCCTTGTTGCCGGCGACTTCGGTCGAATCGACGAAGCGGATCGTGTGGCCGTTCTTCGAGCGGATCATGCGCTGGCGCTCGTCCGGCGACGGCGGCGTCTGCTGCGGATTCCAGAGGAACCCGACGACGTAGGGGTGATCCCACATGCCCTGGTCGAACGCGATCGCGACCTCGTCGTCGATCTCGGGCATGAAGAACGCGCCGCGGCCGCCGCCGGCCATCGGCGAGATCACCGGGATCCAGCGTTCTTCCGTGCCGGACATCCACGGATAGCTGACCTGGATGCGGCCGAGCTGCTCGGGATCCTTGACCTCGACGACCTTGCCGATGACGAGGCCCTGCGAGCGTTCGCGATCGCTCATGGCGCGCTCCTGCGTCGGTGGAATGCGTGGCGCGTCATGCGGTGAGCCTCTCGCCGGTGTCGGGGTCTTCGCGCCGCGCGGTGAAGCGCGTGATGTAGCCGGAGTTGTTGAGCGTGTGCGTGGTCTCGGTGACGAAGTACTCGCCGGAGAGTCGCGAGCCGATGCCGCCGAGCCGGATACGCGAGCCGGCACGCAGGTGCGGCAGGCCGACGACGCTGCCGGTCGCCTTGACGAGTTCCTGCGCATTGCCGCGCAGGATCGAGCGCGCGGCGGCCTTGGCCTCGGCTTTCGTGAACACCGGCCGCGTGACGACGCGCTCCTCGCGCGGGTCGCACTGCATCACGATCTCGGCGAGGCCCGGATTGAGCTTGCGCAGTTCCTTGTCGTTCCAGTCGACGCTTTCTTCGATCGGCTTCTGCGCGGCGCGGTCCCAGCCGCGGACGGTGACCTTCTTGACCTGGTTGGCCGTCGTCAGCGTGACCTTGACGTCGATGAGGCCGCGGCCGAAATCGAGCTTGTAGGGCGCCGGGCCGCCGGCGGTGGAACGCCCGAAGAACAGATAGTCCTCGAACGCGTCGCCCTTCGGGCGGCGGCGCACCTCGACGACGTAGCCGCGCACGCGCGCGCGCCGCCACAGGAAGTCGATATCGCATTCGTTCTTCTGGCCGACGAAGGTGATCGCCGGTTCGTCGGCGTTCGGGTCGACCTCGATCGGCATCGGAATGCGCCGCGCGTCCTGGCCGGAATTCTTCCATTCCGAGTCGACGAGGCCGTCGAAGCTCTTCGCGATCCTGCTGTCGGTCGTCTCGTGCCACTTGCCGTCGTATTTCTTGCGGCGCAGGCGATGCAGCAGGTTGAGGCCGCGCACCGCGAGCGTGTGCGGACCCCCGGAGGTGAAGTTCGGCTCCATCGTCGTGAAATTGCCGGTCATCACGTCGGTCAGCTCGCCGCTGTAGCCGAGCCGCAGCGTGACCTTCTTCTGGCACGGCTCGAAGATCGTCTGCAGCGCCTTGACCGTCGCGTCGTCGTCGCGGCCGTCGCCTTCGGAACCGACGTACTTGAAGCGCCGGCGATGCGCGTCCCAGTTGGCGACGACGAGTTCGAACCCGTCGATCTGTTCGACGTTGTCCTTGTAGGTGAGCTCGACGATGTCGCGCAGCACGTCGTTCGGCGGCGCGACGCCGTCGATCAGCAGCTCGAAGCGCGGCACGCGAAAGCCGCGCGCGCGGCCCGCGGATTCGTCGGTGAGCGTGGCGTAGGTGGGCTCGGCGTCGGACATGGCTCAGCGCTGCGCCGGAATCAGGAGGACCGCACCCGGCGTCAGGCGGCGCGGATCGTCGATGCCGTTGGCCTCGGCGATCGGGCGCCACAGCCCCGGACGTTCGTAGTAGCGCGCGGCGAGCGCGCTGAGCGTCTCGCCGGCCGCGAGCACGTGGGCGTGCGTGCGGTCGGGCGAGGAGAGGTTCAGTTCGTTGAACTGCTGCTCGATCGGCCGCCACTCGCGCAGCACCAGCGTGACGGTCGCGCGCAGCGGAACGCCCTCGGGGCTGAACATCGTGAACTTCTGGCGCACGCTTTCGGCCATGCCGGTGAAACTCGTGCGCCGCTGGTTGCCCCACTGTTCGCCGAGCCGGTTGCCCGGAAATTCGTCGTGCCACGAGAACGTGACGACGGGCGGTGCGTGCAGCGTCGGAATGATCTTGACGAGCTGGAAGAACTTGTCGGTTTCCGCGGTGACCGAGCGCGCGTTCGCGCCGATGCCGTCCTCGGTCGTGTCGCAGAACAGTTCGAGCGTCAGGCGCTCGGCCTGGCCGCGCACGAACTGCTGGATCGGCGCGTCGAGACCCGGGATGTTGATCTCGGCGAGCTGCGCGTTCTTCTCGAACGACAGCTCGGTCGGATTGAACTGCACTTCGACGATGTCGAAGTCGTTCTCGCCGACTTCGATCCAGAGCTGGCCCTTGACCGGAATGCTCATCGTGCGCCTCCGTCGAGCCTGTCGGCATAGCCGTTGTCGGTCGCGCGCTCGCCGGCGACGCGCCGCTCGTGCGCGAGCATCTCGCGCACCGCCGGCAGCACGGCGTCGATCAGCTGGCGCACCGCATCGGCCGACATCGCGCTGCCGCCGTCGACGGCATGCAGCCGGCTGACCACTTCGTCGACGATGATCTGCGTGCTCAAAACAGGTCTCCGATCGCGTCGACGACGCCGCCGACCGCGGCCGCGAGGCCGGATGCGCCGTCGAGCAGGTAAAGGCCTTCGTGCGCGATCGTGATCGACTCGATCGCGACCGCGTTCTGCTGCGCGTTGAACGTCGGCGCGCTGAACTTCACCGGCAGCCCGCGCCGGAACCCCCATGCCGTGTGCGGGCGGTGCCGCGCGTCGAGCAGCGTGATCACGCCATCCTTGCGCAGCACGACGCCCTGGCTCACGTTGTAGAACCAGTGGAACAGGTCGTGATTCACCGCAGCGCCGCGGCGCAGCGTGATCTCGCCGTACTTGTGGCGCTTCGGGAACAGCAGCACGGTGCCGTTGTTGCCGCCTTCCTCGTATTTCTCGACGTCGAGCGTCGCGTCGAGGCCGCTGCATTCGTTGAAGCCCGCCAGCGGATTGGCGACGACCGGAGACAGCGCGATCGACGTCACGGCGCCGGCGGAGGTCGCCTGCGCATCGATGAGGCTGACCTGGAAGTTGTACGCGAGCAGCGGATCGAGACGGGCGCCGATGCTCATGACGCCACCACTGCCGCGTCGTCGAGCGCCACTGTCAGCGTGTTGCGCTCGCGGCCGACGCGCAGGACGATGAATTCGCACGGCGCTGCCGGCGCGAATCCCACGCGCGCGATCAGGCGGCCCGCATCGCGATCGGCGGCGGTCGTCGTGTCGTCGTCGCAGCGCACGAAGAACGACGTGTCGGCGGTCGCGCCGGCGAACGCGCCGCGCGCGTGGAATCCGCCGAGGAGCCCGCGCAGCGTCGTCGTGACGCGGTGCCGCGTTCCCGCGTCGTTCGGCTCGAACACGACCGGGCGCAGCGACAGCTCGATCGCCTTCTTCAGCGTCAGCATCAGCCGCACGACGCTGATGTGGCGCCACTGCGGATCGAACGACAGGGTCCGCGCGCCCGCAACGAGGCACGGGCGGCCGAATTCGCCGCGCACCGCGTTGATCGACGCGTCGTTGAACGCGCCGTGGTCGGCATCGTCGAGCGCGCGCACGGCGGCGACGACGCCGTTGAGCGCGACGTTGCCGGGTGCGCGGAAGACGCCGTGCGCGCGGTCGGTCGCGGCGATCGCGCCGAGCACGTGCCCGCACGGCGGAATCGTGCGCACCGCAGTCGTGCGCGGGTCGAGCACGGAGATCCATGGCGCGTACAGCGCACCGCAGCGCCGGTCGTAGCGTTCGCGCCAGGCGATGACGGCCTGGCGCGACTGCGACGGCTGCGTCGCGAGCGGCTCAGGCAGCGCGAGTACGGCGAAGCGGTCGCCGAGGCGTTCGCAGTGATCGAGCAGCGCCGACTGCAGGCGCGACACGGTCTCGTCGTCGAACACCGGCGGAAGCTCGACGGCCGGCGGCGGGACGAACGGCGCGACGGGTTCGGGCGGCGCGGGACAGGCGCGGCAGGGATCGGGACGCGGCACGACGCGCGGTGCGTAGTCCGGATCGGGTTCGGGGCGTATCAGCACGTCGGGCATCGCGAGCAGCGCGATTTCGTCGATGTCGGCGAGCGCCTCGACGCCGCGGCGCCTGGCGGCGCGCGCGAGATCGCCGTCGAGCGGCGAGGGCGGCTCGCCGACGAAGTCGCGCGGCGCAAGCAGCGCGAGACCGTCGCGGCCGCCGGCGAGCGGCATCGTGCGCGCGAACGTCACGGCGAGCGGCAGCGGCGCCGTGCCGGTCGCGAGATCGTCCGGCGCGTCAGCGACGACGAGTTCGGGCGCGCGCGGCACGCCGTCGGCGCGACGCGGGTCGTAGTCGACCGCCGCGAGCACGCGGCCGACGTAGCGCGGATGCTCGGGCACGAGATGCAGATCGGCATAGGCGGCCGCGACGCGGCCCGACGCGCGCACGGTCAGCGCGTACGCGATGCGCGTGATACGCAGCGGCAGTGCGGGGGCGAAGCCGGACAGCGGACGGTCCCAGGCGCCGCGCCGCTCGGGGCGGTCGTGAACCCAGTACAGCCGCCGCGCGCGCGCATCGACCTCGACGATCACGCGCGTCGCGCTGACCGCGCCTTGCTCGATCGTCACGAGATCGCCGGCCGCAAAGCCCGTCGTGTCGCCGACGCGCGCGTAGTGCGGCGTGTCCGCCGTGGCGGCCGTCGCGACGCGGCGTCCGGACGCCGACCATTCGATGCCGAGCGCGTTGCCCCAGCTGCCGGCGGAGCTGGCGCGCAGTACGAGCACGACGTTGCCGGCCGCGTCGCGCAACGCGGTCGTCGCGGCCTGCGCGCCATGCGCGGCGTCGTTGCTCGCCACGCGCACGCACCAGCAGCGCCGCCCGCCGTTCTCGAAGAAGCCGCGCACGGCGTACGCGAGATAGCCGGCACCCGTGCAGGCGCCGAACTGCGCGGCGAACTGGCGCATCGATTCGACCGGCACGGGCGTGTCGAGCGGCCCGCGCTCGGCGATGCCGACGAAGCCGGCGACGTCGGTGCGCAGCCGCGCGCCTTCGCCGCGCGATGCGTCGGTCCGTTCGACGTGGACGCCGGGCCGGTTCGGTCGCATCACGCGGTCTCGAGCTCGAACGTCAGGGCTTCGTGGCAGATCTCCATCGCCTCGATCGCGACTTCGTTGCCGCTCGCGTTGAGCGACGGCCCTTCGATCTTGTTGATCCAGCCGTTCTCGAAATTCCAGCGCATGACGTCGCGATGCGCTTCGTTCATCAGCACGATGCTGCCGTTGCGACGGTCGTTTTCGCCGTTGGCGATGCGCTGGTACCAGCGCCACAGCGTGTCGTCCTGCACGTAGCCGCGCTTGCAGCTGAGCATCGCGTACTTGCGCAGCGCCGGCAGCTTGCGCACCGAGTTCTTCAGGTCGGTGCCTTCGCGGTAGTCGACCGGGTCGCCTTCGGCGGTCAGGCCGCCGACCTCGCTGAACGCGGCGACGGGCAGGCCGTCGATCTCGACGCGGAAATTGAACCCGCGGAACGGGTCGATGCGGATGTCGGTGGGCATGTGCGTCTCCTGGGGTTGGGCGGCGGCTCGTTATGCGGCATCCGCGGTCCACAGACCGATGCGGACGATGACGAACTCGGCGGGCTTGACCGGCGCGACGCCGATCACGCAGACGAGGCGTCCGTTGTCGATGTCGTCGCGCGTCATCGTCGTGCGGTCGCATTTGACGAAGAACGCCTGCTCCGCCGTCGTGCCTTCGAGCGCGCCGTTGCGCCACACGGTGGTCAGGAAGTTCGCCACGCTGCGCCGCACGCGTGCCCACAGCGGCTCGGCGTTCGGTTCGAACACGACCCATTGCAGGCCGCGGTCGATCGAGTCTTCGAGGAAGATCAGCAGCCGGCGCACGTTGACGTACTTGTAGTCGTTGTCGCTCGTGATGCAGCGCGCGCCCCAGACGCGGATGCCCCGGTTGTTCGGGCGGAAATCGCGGATCACGTTGACGTGCACGGGGTAGGGATTGAGGATGTCCTGCTCGCCCTTCGTGAAGTAGCGCGTGAGGCCGGTCAGGCCGCGCAGCGCTTCGTTGGCCGGCGCCTTGTGCACGCCGCGCTCGTTGTCGACGCGCGCGTAGACGCCGAGCACGTGGCCCGACGGCGGCACCGGGTATTGCCGGATGTTCGCGAGGTTCGTCGGAAACGGATCGGGAATCGTGAGCCACGGGTGATACAG
>NZ_DATIGT010000347.1:0-9882 GCF_035481375.1 Tahibacter sp. | reverse complement strand
GGCGGTTTCTAGAACCGCCGTTTCTGTCGTTTTCCTGAACTCGCCGGGTCCGGCGCCGGTCCGGACCCGGCTCCGCCGATCGGACGCCGGCGCGCTCGATCGCGTGCGGTGCATGCTGGCATGATGGCGCCCGGCGACCGGACGGAATTCCAGCATGCAGGCACCCGCAGTTCCGACGCTCTACGAATGGCTCGGCGGAATCGATGCCTTGAACCGACTGACGGCGCGTTTCTATGAGCACGTCAGGCAGGACGAACTGCTCGGGCCCGTTTTCGCGCACATGGACGCGGCGCATCCCGGTCACGTGGCGGCGTTCCTGGGCGAGGTTCTCGGCGGTCCCGCGATCTACTCGGCGTCTCACGGCGGTCATCCGCATATGATCCGGCAGCATCTGAACCGCCACCTGAGCCAGGAAAAGCGGCGCCGCTGGGTCGAGCTGCTGCTCGCGACCGCGGATGAACTCGGCCTGCCGGACGATCCGGAGTTCCGGTCCGCACTCGTCGGCTATCTCGAATGGGGTTCGCGGCTCGCCGTCATCAATTCCCAGCCCGGGGCGACCGTCGATGCGGATGCGCCCATGCCGCGCTGGGGCTGGGGCGAAGTGAAAGGGCCGTACCAAGGGTGACGGCGCGTGCGGCGCAGAGGCCGGACCCCGCAGGATATCGTGCGATGCAAACGGGGATGACATGAACACCGCTCCTGCGACTGTCGACGAGTACATCGACCGCTTTCCGCCTGCTGTCCAGGCCGTGCTCCGCACCGTTCGCGCGACCGTGAAGCAGGCGGCGCCGCAGGCCGAGGAGCGCATCAGCTACCGCATGCCCGCGCTTTTCCAGAATGGCGCAGTCGTCTACTTTGGCGCGTTCAAGCATCACCTCGGCCTGTTTCCGCCGGTGGACGATCCGGCGCTTCGTGCCGAGGCTGCCCGCTATGCGGGGCCGAAGGGCAACCTGCAATTTCCGTACGACCTGCCGATGCCGCTCGAACTCATCGCCGCGATCGTGCGTGCGCGCGTCGCGTCCAACGCGGCGAAGGCGGCAGCGAAGCCGCGCAAGTCCGGGCGCCCGCCCGCGGCGAGCCGTGCCGGCACGGCGGGTTCCGCGCCGAAGTGAACGCTGACGCGAGACCGACCGTGCGCTTCCAGGGCCGCATCACCGCGTGGCGGGACGACCGGGGCTTCGGCTTCATCACGCCCGACGGCGGCGGCGAGCACGTCTTCGTGCACATCCGGAATTTCCCGCGTGGCGGTCGCCGTCCTGCCCAGGACGATCGCGTGAACTACACGGCCGAGCGCGACGAGCGCGGCCGGCTGCGGGCGGCGAGCGCGGCTCATGTCGTCACGACGAAATCGCCGTCGTCGTCGTTCCGGCATGGCAGGCGACCCGGGCTGCTCGCCGTTGCTGTCGCGTTCCTGCTGCTGGTGCCGGCGCTGGTTGCTCTGGGTCGTTTGCCCGCCGCAATTGCCGTCGTCTATGTCGTCATGAGCATCGTGACGTTCGGCGCCTATGCGCTCGACAAGGAGGCGGCGAGGGCGGATCGCTGGCGCACGCCGGAAAGCACGCTCCACATGCTCGGCCTGTTCGGCGGCTGGCCGGGCGCGCTGCTTGCGCAGCAGCTGCTGCGTCACAAGTCGAAGAAGGCGTCGTTCATCGCCGCGTTCTGGTTTTCCGCCGCCGTGAATGCGAGCGTGCTCCTCTGGATGCTCACGCCGTCCGGCAGCGAGTTCCTGACGTCGCTGACGAGCGGAAGGTAGGGCCCGCGTGCACGCGCCGATCCGGCGGCAAGCGGTGCCCGTCCGCTATGGCCGCCCTCGCTTGACGCCCCTCGCACGCTGCCCCATATCGATCGCCTCGCCGTTCCCGCTGCAGTCGATCGTGTTGATTCCATGCCGCTGACGCATTTCCATCCCGCCGTCGCCCGCTGGTTCGAGCGCACGTTTCCCGCGCCGACCGCGGCGCAGGCCGCCGCGTGGCCGGCGATCCGCGCCGGGCGCAACACGCTCGTCGCGGCGCCGACCGGATCGGGCAAGACACTGACCGCGTTTCTCGCCGCGCTCGACGAACTCGTGCGGCGCGGGCTCGAGGACGGCGGGCTGCCCGACGAAACCGCCGTCGTCTACGTCTCGCCGCTGAAGGCGCTGTCCAACGACATCCGCCTGAATCTCGAAGCGCCGCTCGCGGGCATCCGCGAGGAACTCGCCGCGCTCGGCCTGCCCGATGTGGAGATCCGCACGACCGTGCGCACGGGCGACACGCCGGCCGCGGAGCGGCAGCAGGCGTTCCGCAAGCCGCCGCACATCGTCGTCACGACGCCCGAATCCCTGTACGTCCTGTTGGGTTCGGCGTCGGGCCGCGCGATGCTGTCGACGGTGCGCACGATCATCGTCGACGAAATCCACGCCGTCGCCGCGAGCAAGCGCGGCAGCCATCTCGCGCTGTCGATCGAGCGCCTGCAGGCGCTGTGCGCGCAGCCGCTCGTGCGCGTCGGACTGTCGGCGACGCAGAAGCCCATCGACGCGGTCGCGCGCTTCCTCGTCGGCGCCGGCGACGGCGCGACCGCGCCGGACTGCGAGATCGTCGACATCGGCTACGGCAAGGAACGCGACCTCGCGCTCGAACTGCCGCCGACGCCGCTGTCGGCGGTCATGTCGACCGACCAGTGGGAACAGGTCTACGAGCGCGTCGCCGAGCTCGTGCGTGCGCATTCGACCACACTGGTATTCGTGAACACGCGGCGCATGGCCGAACGCGCCGCGCGCCACCTCGGCGAGCGGCTCGGCAAGGACGTGGTCGCCGCGCACCACGGCAGTCTCGCGCGCGAACTGCGCCTGGACGCCGAGCAGCGCCTCAAGCGCGGCGAGCTGCGCGTGCTCGTCGCGACCGCGTCGCTCGAACTCGGGCTCGACATCGGCGACGTGAATCTCGTCTGCCAGCTCGGCACGCCGCGGTCGATCGCGGCGTTCCTGCAGCGCGCCGGGCGTTCGGGCCATGCCGTCGGCGGCGTGCCGAAGGCGCGCCTGTTTCCGCAGTCGCGCGACGAACTCGTCGAGTGCGCGGCGCTGCTCGACTGCGTGCGCCGCGGCGAGCTCGACGCGCTGCGCATCCCGGTCGCGCCGCTCGACGTGCTGTCGCAGCAGCTCGTGGCCGAGACCGCGAGCCGCGACTGGGACGAGGACGCGCTGTATGCGCTCGTGCGCCGCGCCGCGCCCTACGCGGATCTGTCGCGCGCCGACTACGCGGCGGTCGTGCGCATGCTCGCCGAAGGCTTCACGACGCGCCGCGGCGCGCGCGCGGGCTACCTGCACCGCGACGCGGTCCACAAGCGCCTGCGCGAACGCAAGGGTGCGCGCATGACCGCGCTGATGTCCGGCGGCACGATTCCCGATACCGGCGACTACGCGGTCGTGCTCGAACCGGAGTCGCACACGATCGGCACGGTCAACGAGGACTTCGCGATCGAAAGCCTGTCGGGCGACGTGTTCCAGCTCGGCAACGCGAGCTACCGCATCCTGCGCGTCGAGCCCGGCCGCGTGCGCGTCGAAGACGCCAGGGGCCTGCCGCCGAACATTCCGTTCTGGCTCGGTGAAGCGCCGGGCCGCAGCGACGAACTCTCCACCGGCGTGTCGCGGCTGCGCGAAGACGTTGCCGCCGCGATCGCCGCCGGCGGCGCGGAAGCCGCGCTGCAATGGCTCATGCGCGAGGTCGGGCTCGACGAGGAAGCGTCGCGGCAGATCGTCGACTATCTCGGCAAGGCGATCGCGGCGCTCGGCGAACTGCCGACGCAGTCGCGCATCGTGCTGGAGCGCTTCTTCGACGAATCCGGCGGCACCCAGCTCATCGTGCATTCGCCCTACGGCAGCCGGCTCAATCGCGCCTGGGGTCTCGCGCTGCGCAAGCGCTTCTGCCGCCAGTTCAATTTCGAGCTGCAGGCCGCGGCGACCGAGGACGCGATCATCCTGTCGCTGTCGACGAGCCACAGCTTTCCGCTGATCGAGGTCTCGCGCTACCTGCATTCGTCCTCGGCGCTCGACGTGCTCGTGCAGGCGCTGCTCGACGCGCCGCTGTTCGGCGTGCGCTGGCGCTGGAACGCGACGACGGCGCTCGCGCTGCCGCGCTTCGTCGGCGGACGCAAGGTGCCGCCGCAGCTGCAGCGCATGAAATCCGAAGACCTGCTCGCGACGGTGTTTCCCGATCAGGTCGCGTGCCTGGAGAACATCGTCGGCGAGCGCGAGATCCCCGATCATCCGCTCGTCGCGCAGACGCTGCACGACTGCCTGCACGAAGCCATGGACAGCGAGGGCTGGCTGCGCCTGCTGCGCCGGCTGGAGCAGGGCGCGATCGAAGTCACGGCGCGCGACCTGCCGCTGCCGTCGCCGCTCGCCGCCGAAATCCTCAACGCGCGTCCCTACGCGTTTCTCGACGATGCGCCGCTCGAGGAGCGCCGCACGCAGGCCGTGCAGAGCCGGCTCTATCGCGAGGCCGAGTCCGCCGACGAACTCGGCAAGCTCGACGCCGCGGCGATCGACGCCGTGCGCGACGAAGCCTGGCCGCAGCCGCGCAGCGCCGACGAGATGCATGAGGCGCTGCTCGGCATCGGCGTCGTCACCGACGACGAAGCGCAGGTCAATCCCGGCTGGCACGACTGGCTGATGGCGCTGGCCGCCGACGGCCGCGCGACTCGCATCGCCAACGACGCGGCAGTTCCGTTGTGGGTCGCGACCGAGCAGGTGCCGCTCGTACGCACGCTGTTCGGCGATGCGGCCTGCGTGCCCGACGTCGCGGTACCCGAGGAATTCGCGCAGGTCGAATGGACGCGCGAAACCGCGCTGCGCGAACTGCTGCGCGCGCGCCTGACCAGCCTCGGGCCGACGCCGGCCGCGGCGCTCGCGCAGTCGCTGGGCCTGCCGCGGGCCGACGTCGAACAGGCACTGCTCGCGCTGCAGAGCGAAGGCTATGTGATGCAGGGTCGCTTCAGTCCCGGCGGCACGGTCGACGAATGGTGCGAACGCCATCTGCTCGCGCGCATCCATCGCTACACGCTCAAGCAGCTGCGCCGCGAGATCGAACCGATCGCGCCGCGCGACTTCCAGCGCTTCCTGTTCGACTGGCAGCGGCTCAGCGACGGCGAGCGCGTGCGCGGCCCCGAGGCACTGGCCGGCGTGCTCGCGCTGCTCGAAGGCTTCGAAGCGCCCGCCGTGGCGTGGGAAGCCGATCTGCTGCCGGCGCGCGTGCGCGACTATTCGATCAGCTGGCTCGACGAACTCTGCACCGCCGGCCGCACGGTGTGGACGCGGCTGCGGCCGAGCACCGGCGACGGCGCCGCGCGCGGCAACACCTCGCTGCGCGCCACGCCGATCCTGCTGCTGCCGCGCCGCCATGCGCCCGTGTGGACGCGGCTCGTGCCGCGCACCGACGAGGCACCGGAACTCAGCTCGCGCGCGCAGCGCGTCGCCGACTATCTCGACGCGCACGGCGCGTCGTTCTTCGACGACATCGCCGACGGCGCGCGCCTGCTGCGCACCGAACTCGAAGACGCGCTCGCCGAACTCGTCGTGCGCGGCCGCGCGCACTGCGACAGTTTCGCGGGGCTGCGCGCGCTGCTCGTGCCCGCCTCCAAACGCGACGGCGGCGGTTCGCGCCTGCGCCGCCGCAAGCCGGCGCTGTTCGGCATCCAGGACGCGGGCCGCTGGGCGCCGATCCGCGCGCCGCAGCAGTCCGCGCAGGCCGAGGAGATCGAACATGTCGCACGCGCGCTGCTGCGCCGCTACGGCATGATCTGCTGGCGCCTGCTCGAACGCGAAGCGGCCTGGCTGCCGCCCTGGCGCGAACTCGTGCGCGTGTACCAGCGTCTCGAAGCGCGCGGCGAGATCCGCGGCGGCCGTTTCGTCACCGGCATTCCCGGCGAGCAGTTCGCGCTGCCCGACGCCGTCGCCGCGATGCGCAAGACGCGCCGCGACGAAAAGAAAGACCGATGGATCGCCGTCGCCGCGACCGATCCGGCGAACCTGCTCGGCACGCTGCTGCCGGGCGACAAGGCCGCACGCATCCCCGGCAACCGCGTGCTGTTCCGCGACGGACTGCCGGTCGCCGTGCTCGTGGCCGGCGACGTCGCGTTTCTCGAAACGCTGACCGCAGACGAACAGCAGGCCGCCACGCGGCTGCTGCGCGGACTCGCGCCGGCCGCATCCGACGCCGCGCTGCCAGCGGCCAGGGCGGCTCTGCCATAGGCGAGAACGGCGGCGTCGCGTCGCGAGATTCGCTAAAGAATTCGAAAGCGTGGCCGCGCGCGGTTCTGGCTTCCTTTGCGTGCCCGGATCGCGGGCGCCGACGGAATCGCCGATATGGGAAAGCGCAACCGCACGAGCCGTGTCCGTGGAGTCCGGCCATGAGCGCGAATCGCACGGCGGCCGTCTTCGGCGCCTACGGGCATACCGGTCGTTTCGTCGTCGCCGAACTCGCCCGGCGCGGCTGGTCGCCGATCCTGTGCGGTCGCGACGCGCGGAAGCTCGAGGCGTTGGGTCGCGACTATCCGGCGCTGCCGCTGCGCATCGCCCCGGTCGACGATCCGGCCGCGCTCGACCGGGCGCTCGACGGCGCGGTTGCCGTGATCAACTGCGCCGGGCCGTTCCTCGACACGGCGACGCCGGTGATCGAAGCGGCCTTGCGTGCGCGCATCGCGTATCTCGATGTCAGCGCCGAACAGCAGTCGGTGCTCGACACGTTCGAGCGTCACGCGGACGCGGCGCGCGAAGCCGGCATCGTCGTGCTTCCGGGCATGGCGTTCTACGGCGGCCTCGCCGATCTGCTCGCGACCGCGGCGACGGGCGACTGGCCGCAGGTCGAAACCATCGACGTCGCCGTCGCGCTGGACCGCTGGCATCCGACGGCGGGCACGCGGCTGACCGGCCAGCGCAATCACTATCGCCGTCGCGTCGTCTCGGACGGCCGGCTCGCCGATCTTGCGAATCCGCCGCCGCTGCGCGAATGGCAGTTTCCGGCGCCGTTCGGGACGCAGGCCATGGTCGCGTTGCCGTTCTCGGAAACGATCACGATCTCGCGGCATCTGCGGGTCCGGGAACTCCACTCGCATCTCAACCGCACCGCGATCGAGGAAGTGCGCAGCGCCGACACACCGGCGCCGGTTGCCGTCGACGCAGCCGGACGATCGGCGCAGCGCTTCGCGATCGAGGTGCGCGTGACGCACGCAGGGCAGGCGCGTCGTGCCGCGGCGACAGGGCAGGACATCTACGCGATCACCGCGCCGCTGGTCGTCGAGGCGCTGGAGCGCATCGCCGACGGACGCGGCCTCGGCACCGGCGCGCTGGCGGCCGGAGAGGCGTTCGATGCGGAGGATTTCCTGACGTCTCTGTCGCCGCGGGTGCTCGAACGCTACTGAGTGCTAGCGCGTGAATTCGACCGGATAGCTCACGCGCTCGCGGCCGTCGCAGTCGACGGTCACCTCGGCCTTGCCCGGCGCAAGACGCGTGGCCGCGAGACCGAGGTTGGCGAAGCCGAAGTCGTCCGGCGTCGCGCGGGCCGCGAGCACGGTGTCGGACTGGCGGATGCTGACGGTCGGCGTGCAGCCCGGTGCGGACGCGACCGGTACGCTGAGCACGATCTGGCCGTCGGCGGGCAGGCGCAGCTTCGGAACGTCGCTGATGCTGCTGCGCATGCGGTCCACGGACAGCAGCGTCGTCGGCACCAGGTCGGGTGCCTGCGGCGACCACTGCCGGCCGAGTCCGATGCCCACGGCCAGCATCACGCTGGCAGCCGCGAGCAGCGGCGCCCACGCAGTGGTGCGCGACGGGCGCGCCGGCAGCGGGACGACCGTCGAGGCCGCCGCGGCCGGCGCGACGGGCGATGACGCCGACGCGGCGACCTCCTGCGGCGCGAGCCCCATCCGCAGCGCGGTGTCGGCGTCGACCAGCTCGGCCAGCTCCGGGCGTTCGATCATGAGGATCTCGAACGCCTCGGCGGCCGCCTCGTCCATGCCGCCGTCGAGGTAGGCACGCAGCAGGTGGTTGTCGAGCGCTGAAATCATTCGGACCTCGGTCTGCCGCTGATAGGGAGCGCAGACGAAGCCGCACCTCGCACCGCGTCGACGCGCGGCTGCATTTTTTCGCGAAGCCGGTCACGCATCCGCGACCGCGCGCGGAACATCACCTTGTCGAACTGGTCGGCCGTGAGCTGCAGCCGCTGCATCAGTTCCGCCTTGTCAGCGCCTTCCATATAGAAGCCCGTCAGCAGGTCGCGGTCGCGCTGCGTCGGCAGCTCGGCCAGGACCTCGTGCGCAAGCCTGTGCAGTTCGCTTTCCTCGCAATGTTCCAGCGGCGTGCGCTGCCTGTCCAGCCACAGCGGTTCCTGTTCCGGCAGCTCGGCCACCGTGATCGGCTGCGCCTTGCGATTGGCCGCATAGACGATGTGGCGCGCGGACTCGTGCATGTAGGCCGCGAGAGCCGAGGGCCGGCGGATGCGACCCTCGCGGATGGCCAGCAGCACGGCGATCAGCACGTCCTGCGTCAGGTCGTTCGTCAGCGCGACGTCGCGCGTCATGCGCAGGATCATCGCGCGCACGCCCGGCAGGCGTGTGACCGCGTCGGATTCCGACAGCGATGCGTCCGGCGATTCCGCTTCGCCCTTGTCGTCAGCAATACCCTCCATCGGACCGCCCCCTGTCGAACCCGTGCCAAGGCACGAATTGCTTGATCGTTCCGGTTGAGCGAGCCCGGTAGTTCGCGACGAGTGGTGCGATGAACGGCTCGCCCGGCGCACCTGTTTCTGGCGCGATCGAGCATAACCAAGCGTGAAACTATTTTCACGTTGCGAATTTGCTACCTGCTTCGCGCGATCGCGAACGCCGCGCAACGCTGCCGCGCGTCGGATGCCGCCGCTGTGCGTCGGGACAACTCCGATGCGGCCGCCTGTCCACGCCATCGGCAGACAAGCGAACTGCAGGTCCGGCGTCATGAACCACGCCGGTGCCGGAATCATGAAGCACGCGGCTGCATCACGGCAGAGGAAACGCCCCGCCGATCGCATACGCGAAGCGGAAATTGTGGCTTGCGGCAATCAGCCGGGCGGCGAGCGCGCCGGCCAGCGTGCCGAGCTTGGGCGAGAAACGGCATTGCGAAGTGTTTCGACTCGAACGGATGCAGGGATCGCGCGAAGCTCTCGACGTCGTTCACGTTCACGCCGGGTGGCGGCGAAACAGCGTGGGGCTCAGCGAAATCAGTCCGCCGTTCACGACCGCGCCGGCGACGATGCCGCATTACTGCGGGCGGTCGGCCGCAGGCGGCGGTGCCGCCTGCGGGCCGGGCTCGATTCAGCGGACGAACAGCGCGATCAGGATGACGATCGGCAGCGGCACGCCGAGCAGCAGCAACAGGATCGAACGCATGGTATTTCTCCAGTTAGGGAAAATGTCCGGGATCGGTCAGTCCACGAGATCGCGGCGCCTGCCGCCCCAGGTCGCGCAGAAGCTTGCGAAGAACGCGCCGCCGAGCAGCGAGATGAACAGCCAGAGCGCCGCGTAGGCCGCCGCCTTGCGCGCCTTGTCGGCGGCCTCTTTCGCCGCCGCCGCCGTCCTTTCCCAGTTCGCGTACGCCGCCTTGACGCGCGCGTCGGCCTCGGCCGGCGTCAGGCCGGTGCGGCGCGCGACGACGTCGGCGAGATAGCGGCTGTCCTCGGCGCTCAGCGAGCCGACGCGCACGGCGTTGGCGAAGATGCGTGCGGCTTCGGCGTTCGCGGTCCGGTCGGCCGGTGCCGCGTTGACCGGTGCCGTGGCCGGTGCAGGCGCCAGGCCGTCGGCAGGCGTCGCCGGCGGCGTCGCGCCGGCGCCTTGACGGAACAGCGTGTCGATGAGGTAACGGCCGTTGCCGCTGTC
>NZ_DATIGT010000346.1:0-4518 GCF_035481375.1 Tahibacter sp. | reverse complement strand
CGGCGCGCCGGCGCGCCGGTCTGCCTTCTCCGGCCGCCGGCCTGCCTGCCGCCGCGACCAGATCGCGCACGACCACGCGGAGCAAATCATGAAGACGCGAGACCGCCTGCGCATCGCGGTGCAGAAATCGGGACGGCTGTCGGAACAGTCGCAGGAACTGCTCGCCCGCTGCGGCCTCAAGTTCCGCCAGAGCCGCGACAAGCTGTTCTGTTTCGGCGAAAGCCTCGCGATCGACCTGCTGCTCGTGCGCGACGACGACATTCCCGGCCTGATTGCCGACGGCGTCTGCGATCTCGGCATCGTCGGCCGCAACGTGCTCGCCGAACAACAGGCGGCCGCGCGGTCGCGCGGCGAAGCCGAACCGTTCCGCGAGCTGCTGCCGCTCGGCTTCGGCCGCTGCCGCCTGTCGATCGCGCTGGCGCAGGATGACGCCTATGCCGACGCATCGGCGCTGCAGGGACTGCGCATCGCGACGACCTATCCCGCGCTGACCGGCGCCTGGCTCGCGGCGAACGGCGTGACCGCCAAGGTCGTCGTGCTGTCGGGATCGGTCGAGATCGCGCCGCGTCTCGGCACCGCGGATGCGATTTGCGATCTCGTTTCCAGCGGCGCGACGCTGCAGGCCAACCAGCTGCGCGAGGTCGCGAGCATTCTCGACAGCGAAGCCGTGCTCGCCGCGGCGACGGTGCTGCCGCCCGACGAGCGCGGCGAACTGCAGGAACTGCTGCTGCGTCGCATCGAGGGCGTGATCCAGGTGCGCGAGTCGAAGCTCGTGCTGCTGCAGACCACGCGCGCGGCGCTGCCCGGCGTCACGCGGCTGCTGCCGCCGGGGCAGCAGCCGACCATCACGAGCATCGAAGGCAGCCTCGACGAAGTCGCGCTGCAGGCGGTCTGCCACGGCGCGATCACCTGGCAGCATCTCGAGGACATGCGCCGCGCGGGCGCGCGCCGCATGCTGGTCCTGCCGGTGGAGAAAATGCTCGCATGAAACGGCTGATCTGGAATGCCCTCGATGCCGAGGCGCGCGCGGCGAGCCTGACGCGGCCGGCACAGGTTGGCTCGGCCGAACGCAGCGCCGTCGTCGCGCGCCTCGTCGCGCAGGTTCGCGCCGACGGCGACGCGACGCTGCGCGCGCTGACGCGCCGCTACGACGGCTGCGAACTCGGCGACCTCGCCGTGAGCGCCGCCGAATTCGACGCCGCGGAAACGCGCGTCGACCCCGCGTTGCGCGAAGCGATCGCTCAGGCGCGCGAACGCATCGCCTGTTTCCACGCGGCCGCGGCACCGGCGCCGGTGCGCGTCGAGACTGCACCGGGCGTGGTCTGCGAACGCGTGCTGCGGCCGCTCGGCCGCGTCGGTCTGTATGCGCCGGCCGGCACCGCGCCGCTGCCGTCGACGGTGCTCATGCTCGCGGTGACGGCACAGCTCGCCGGCTGTCCCGAGGTCGTGCTGTGCACGCCGGCGAACGCCGCCGGCGAGTGCGATCCTGTGGTTTTGTATACAGCGAAACTCTGCGGCGTCGGCCGCGTGTTCAAGCTCGGCGGCGCGCAGGCGATCGCCGCAATGGCCTACGGCACGGCCAGCGTGCCGCGCTGCGACAAGCTGTTCGGACCGGGCAACGCCTGGGTCACCGAAGCCAAGCGCCAGGTCGCCAACGACGTCGACGGCGCCGCGATCGATCTTCCGGCGGGGCCGTCGGAAGTGCTCGTTATCGCCGACGCGGCTGCCGACGCGGCGTTCGTCGCGGCCGACCTGCTGTCGCAGGCCGAGCACGGCAGCGATTCGCAGGTCATGCTGCTGTCCCCGTCGCGCGCGCTGCTCGATGCGGTCGCGGCCGAGGTCGAGGCGCAACTGCAGACGCTGCCGCGCGCCGCGTTCGCGCGCGACGCGCTCGCGCACAGCCGTCTGATCGAAGTCGCCAATATCGCCGAGGCGCTCGCGATCAGCAACGCCTACGCACCGGAGCACCTGATCCTCAACGTCGTCGATCCGCGTGCGCTGCTGCCCGATGTGCGCAACGCCGGCTCGGTGTTTCTCGGCGCATGGTCGCCGGAAGCCGTCGGCGACTACTGCAGCGGTACGAATCATGTACTGCCGACCTACGGCTATGCGCGCGCCTGGAGCGGCGTGTCGGTCGCGAGCTTCGTCAAGCAGATCACCGTGCAGGAACTCTCGCCCGACGGCCTGCGCGCGATCGGTCCGTGCGCGCGCGTGCTGGCCGACGCCGAACAACTGCACGCGCACGAGCGCGCGGTCGCGCTGCGGCTCGAACGCCTCGGAGCCGGCGCATGAACGTGCTCGATCTCGCGCGCGCGGAGATCCGCGCGCTGACGCCGTATTCGTCGGCGCGCATGGAGGCGTCCGGCGGGCAGGTGCTGCTCAATGCGAACGAGTCGCCCTGGTCGCCTGCCGAAGGGGCCGGCGAAGGATTGAACCGCTATCCGGATCCGCAGCCGGCCGCGCTGCTGCGCCAGCTCGCCGCGCTGTACGACGTCGCGCCGGAACAGGTGCTGGTCGGACGCGGCAGCGACGAAGCCATCGACCTCCTCGTGCGCGCGTTCTGCCGCGCAGGCGAGGATGCGATCCTGATTTCGCCGCCGACGTTCGGCATGTATGCGGTCGCCGCGTCGATCCAGGGCGCGGCCGTGCTGCAGGCGCCGCTGACCGACGACTTCGGTCTCGATGCCGACGCGCTGCTCGCGGCAGTGACGCCGGCGGTCAAGCTCGTGTTCGTCTGCACCCCCAACAATCCCAGCGGCGACTGCGTGCCGCTCGCGATGCTGGACCGTCTCGCAACCGCGCTGCGCGGCCGCGCGCTGCTCGTCGTCGACGAGGCCTATCTCGAATTCGCCGGCAGCGCGAGCGCGAGCACGCTGCTTGCCGCGCACGACCATGTCGCGGTGCTGCGCACGCTGTCCAAGGCCTATGCGCTGGCCGGCGCGCGCGTCGGCGTGCTGCTGGCGGCGGCCTCGGTGATCGGACTGCTGCGGCGGATCCTCGCGCCGTATCCACTGCCGGCCGGCAGCGTCGCGTCGGCGCTCGCCGCCACGAGTCCCGACGCCGTCGCAACGGCGCACGAGCGCATCGGACTGTTGTGCGTCGAGCGCGAACGTCTGCGCGCCGCGCTCGCCCGTCTGGAAGACGTCGTCGCGATCCTGCCGTCGGCGGCGAACTTCCTCTGCGTGCGCTGGCGCGACGCGGCGCCGGTCTATGCCGGGCTGCTGCGGGCCGGCATCGTCGTGCGCGACGTGTCGCGCTATCGCGGCCTGGCCGGCTGCCTGCGCATCTCGGTCGGCACGCCCGAGGAAAACCGCGCGCTGCTCGACGCGCTCGCGCGGCGACAGGAATCCACTGCATGAAAAAATATCTTTTCGTCGACCGCGACGGAACGCTGATCGTCGAGCCGCCCGACCAGCAGATCGACGCCTATGCCAAGCTCGCGCTGCTGCCCGGCGTGATTCCGGCGCTGCGTCGCTGCGTCGAGGCCGGGTACGAGCTCGTCATGGTCACGAACCAGGACGGACTCGGCACCGAGAGCTTTCCCGAAGACCGGTTCTGGGGGCCGCACAGGCTCATGCTGCAGATCTTCGAATCGCAGGGCGTGCGCTTCGCCGATACGCTGATCGACCGCAGCTTCGCGCATGAAGGGTTGCCGACGCGCAAGCCCGGCACGGGCCTGATGCGCGCCTATCTCGGCGACGACGGCTGGAGCCGCGGTGCGTCGGCGATGGTCGGCGATCGCGCGACCGATATCGAGTTCGCCGACAACATCGGCGTGCGCGGGTTCCGGCTCGGCGACGGCGAGTGGGACTGGGACGCCATCGCGCACACGCTCTGCGAGGCGCCGCGGCGCGCCGAGCTCGAGCGCACGACGCGCGAGACGCGGGTCCGCGTGCGCGTCGATCTCGACCGCAGCGCCGATCCGGTCGTCGCGACCGGGCTCGGCTTCTTCGATCACATGCTCGAACAGATCGGCAAGCACGCCGGCGTCGCGTTGACCGTCTCCTGCGCCGGCGACACGCACATCGACGAGCATCACACCGTCGAGGACTGCGCGCTCGCGCTCGGTCAGGCGCTGCGCCGCGCGCTCGGCGACAAGCGCGGCATCGGCCGCTACGGCGACGCGAACGAGCCCGATGCGGGCGCCGCCGTCGCGATCACGCTGCCGATGGACGAGACGCTCGCGCGCGCCGCGCTCGATCTGTCGGGGCGGCCGTATTTCGTGTTCGACGGCAGTTTCCCGCGCGAGCGCGTCGGCGATCTGCCGACCGAACTCGTACCCCATTTCTTCCGCTCGCTCTGCGAGACGCTGGGCGCGAACCTGCATCTCGCGGTGCGCGGCGACAACGCGCACCACATGGTCGAGGCCTGCTTCAAGGCGGTCGCGCGCGCATTGCGCCAGGCAATCCGCCGCGAGGGCACCGAGCTGCCGAGCACCAAGGGCAGCCTCTGATGGCCACGCCCCCACGCATCGTGCTGCTCGACTCGGGTGGCGCGAACCTCGGCAGCGTGCAGGCC
>NZ_DATIGT010000345.1:0-3071 GCF_035481375.1 Tahibacter sp. | reverse complement strand
GTGCCGTTGAGCGCCTCGCTCGACAGGTTCAGGGTCACGGTCTTGTTGATGTTGTCCGTGCCGCTGCCGGTGCGATTGTGGATGTTGTACAGCGTTCCATCCGGTGCCACGAGATCGACCTTCAGGTCGCCCTGATACGTGTGCACGATCGCGACCGTGACCGACGCGTTGCTCGGTGCATTGCCGGTGCGGCCCGACACCGTGATCGGACTGTCGACGGTGGCGTTGTCGTTGATCGTGTAGTCGGTGGTGTTGCTGTAGGTCTGCGTGCCGCCGCCGGTCGTGTAGCTGCCGGTCAGGCTGACGCCGGAATAGGCGCTGTAACCGCGCAGCATCACGTAATACGTGCCGGCCTGGGCCGTCGCGATGGTGCAGGTCTCGTTATTGCCCGACAGGTACGGACGGCAGTCATAGCTCGACGTCGTCGGCGCGGAGCCGAACTTCACGTACATGTCCGCGTCGCCGCTGCCGCCGGCCATGCCGAAGGACAGACCGGATGCGCCCGGCGGCACGGTCATCGTGTAGGTGACCGTCGAACTCGCAGCGCCGGAAATGCCGGTTTTCGGTACGCCGTTCTCGAGCGTCATGCCGGTGGCGCCGACGGTCACGGAACTCGTCTTCGTGTTCGTCGCGCCGCCGTTGTCGGTGACGGTCAGCGTGACGCTGTAGGTGCCGGCCGTCGCATACGTCTTGCTCGGATTCGTCACCGTCGAGGTCGTGCCGTCGCCGAAGTTCCACGAGCGCGACGCGATGGAGCCGTCACTGTCGGTCGACGAGTCGGTGAACGTCGCGGTCAGGCCGTTCGCCGCGACGCCGAAGTTCGCGACCGGCGGCTGGTTGCCGCCGCTGGTCACGGTGAACTGCACGGCGTTCGGTGTGCCGGGCTTGCCCGCGGTATCGGTGCCCTGGACGAACACGCGATGCACGCCGGGCGCGAGTCCCGTGGTGCTGATCGTCGCGCGCACGATTTCCGAGTTCGCGTTGAAGCTGCCGTCGTTCGCGCTCATCGCGACCGGCACCGCGCCGCTCTGCCACGGCGTCGCGTTGACGTACGCGGCGGCCGACGCGATGGCCTGCACGGTCTCGGTGCCGTTGGACTGGTTGAAGCGGCTGTCATCGACCGTGGCCGTCACGGTGATCTGTCCGCCCGCGGCGACGCTGGCCGGCGACACGCTGATCGCCGTCGTGTCGGGACCGGCCGGCAGCCGGTACGGCGCCTGCAGGCTGCGCGCGATGTAGCGCAGCGCGCCGAGGTTCTGCGGCAGCGTCGTGTTCTGGAACGTCGTGCAGCTTTCGAAGAACGCGACGCCGAGTTCGATCGTGTAGGCCGGCGCGCCGAGCAGGCCATACATCGTGTCGTCGGTCGCGCCGTCGGTCGCATACAGCTCGTCGGACTGCTGCGGCGTGTAGCCGTTGAAGTAGGCGAGGCGCCGTCCGAGCGTGCGCAGCGCCGTGCCGTTCGGCGCCGCGGTCGGCGTGTCGCCCCAGGGCCACAGCACGAGCTGCGAATAGCTGTGGATGTCCATGAACACGCCCTTGTAGTCGTCGGGCGCGGCGCTCGTCACGGCATCGGCGCGGCGGTCGGGCAGCACGCCGCCGCTGTAGACGCCGTCGCTGCCGGGCGTGCCGGCGACGTAGCGCACGATGTTCTGCGTCTCGGGTTCGGATGCGCGCACCGGACCGCGATAGGTTTCGTTGCACGGGTCGCCGCTCGATCCGCCGGGCGCGCTGTTCCAATGGAACGGGAAGTTGCGGTTCAGATCGGTGCCGAAGCTCGAACTGCCGCAGCTGCCGTTCGTGTTGTTCGTGTTCTTGCGCCAGAGCGAACCGGCTTCGGCCTTCTTGCGCCCGTCGGGATTGGCCTGCAGTACGAAGTGAAATTTGAAATTGTCCATGAGCCAGGTCGCTTCGGCGTCCGTGCCGTAGCCGTTGGCGAGCCACTCGGCGAAGCGCGTCATGGTTTCCGCGGTCGTGTATTCGCGCGCATGGATGGCGCTGAGCACGACCATGTTGGCCTTGTCCGGCAGCGCGGCGTCGGTGCCCTTGTTGCCGAGGCGCAGCACCTTCATCGTGTAGCCGTTCGCGGCGTTGCGCGACTTTTCCCAGCTCGGGCCGATGTCGATCACGTCGGCCAGGTTCGGCTTCTGCGCCGCGATCTGGCTCATCGCGGTCTGGGTTTCCTCGACCGTGCGATAGCAGGCGTAGCCCGGAATGCTCTTGAGGCTGCCGGTGGATTCGAGCGACTTCTGCCAGGCCTGCAGCTTCGCGCTCGCGTCCTCGTCGATGCGCACCGCGAAGCCGGCTGCACGCAGCGCGGCGATCGCTTCCGCATCGGCTTCGACGCGTACCGTGCTGTTCTTGCGGTCGACGATCAGATGCTGGAACTGCGAGGCGATCGCCTGCAGCTGTTCGGGCTTTTCATAGGTCGCAGTCACGAACCAGACGTCCTGCGCCCTGACCGGCGCGGACACGGCGCCGGCCAACGCCAGCGGCACTACCAACAATTTGGACAACATGCGGTTCTCCAGGGGCAGGCCGTCGATCCTCCCCGATCGACGGCGTGAGGTTCGGCGGACCGGGCCGGTGGATCAGGCCCGCTGCGCCGCACGAATAGCGGTCGTACGGACCCGCGGATTGCCGCGCGCATGCTGGCTGCCCCGTCGCAGCCGTCATTGCATGGCGTGGCAATCGGACCTGATAGCAGATCGCGCGGCGCGGTTGTCGGGCGCCGCCGTCAGTTTTTGGCGATTGGTGAGGAAACGACAGGGATGTGTCGGCGCGTGCACAAGACCGTCGCTGCGCCGGCCTTCAGCGGCCCTCTGCACGGCGCGGAAGCCGGAGCAATCCCGGCCTGGACCGGGATTGCCGTTCGCGGTTTCCGCGGCGCGTCGTGCGCCGATTCCACAAGGGGAAAGGTTTACGGTGTGAAACTGCCGGTCAGGCTGAGGCCCGAATAGGCCGAGTAGCCGCGAATCATCACGTAGTACGTACCGGCCTGGGCCGTCGTGATGGTGCAGGTCTCGTTGTTGCCCGACAGATACGGACGGCAGTCGTAGCTCGAGGTCGTCGGC
>NZ_DATIGT010000344.1:0-40133 GCF_035481375.1 Tahibacter sp. | reverse complement strand
AGCCACGGCAGGCCGGCCTCGATGTCGCGCGCAAGCGTGTCGGCGAAGCCGAGCCCGTCGACCGCGGCGTTGTCCCTCAGGATCAGCCGGCGTCCTTCCGGCAGCGCCGCGACGAAGTCGCCGGCCGCGGCCGGCGCGTCGCTGACGACTTCAGCCCACTGCCAGCCCGTCGGCGCTTCGACGCGTACTTTCAGGCGCAGCACGAACAGGCGCAGCGTCGGTACGACGGCTGCCGCGCTGCCGCCGCGAAGCAGCAGCAGGAAGCGCGCCTCGTCGGCGCGGATCAGATGGAACAGGCGTCGCACGCGACCCTGCGGATTGAGCCAGGCATTGAGCTGGCTGCCGCCGACCGGCAGGCCGGTCACGTCATTGCAGAACTGCGCCTGCGCAAAGGCGCCGGCGTCGGGGCCGGCGAGTTCGATGAGTTCGGTCGGAGCGGTCGGCGGCACGCGGATTTCCTGCTGGCGCGAAGACGCGAGTATCGCAAAACCCCCGCCGCGATCACCGTGATTCGCCGTGCGACGCTGCATCGGCCGGGCCGGGCGATCGCGGCCGGGCGCGGACGTTCCGACCTTGGTCGCAGCGCGCTCGCAGCCGGCCGTTGTGCGCTGCGCCAGGGTTGTCAGTTGGGGGCGCGGGCGTTAACCTTCGCGCCGCTTCAAGACCTATGCCCGAATCCACTTCCCAGCCAGTTCCGCCAGATCGCGTCGTGCCCGAGCCCAGCGCTCCCGCACCGACGGACGCTGCATCGCGTCCGCGCGAAATCGGCGGCCGCCAGGGGCCGGAGCCGACCCGCTACGGCGACTGGGAAAAGAATGGTCGTTGCATCGATTTCTGAGCGCGTCGCGGCGGGCTGAATCCGTCGTGCGAGTTCGAAAAGCGCGGCAACGCCGGATCGGAAACCCCGGTTGGCGTAAAGGATGGCGACCATGCCTCAAGCGGCAAGACCCAAGTCACCGCACCTCCAGATCTACCGTTGGCAGATCCAGATGGTGTCCTCGATTCTGCATCGCGCCGCCGGCATCGCGCTGGCCGCAGGGACGGTGCTCCTGGTCTGCCTGCTGGCGGCGCTCGCCGCGGGGCCTGAAGCCTACGCAAACGTGCAGAGCTGCTGCGCCTCGGTGTTCGGTCAGCTGCTGCTGCTCGGCTGGACCTGGTCGCTGGCGTATCACCTGCTCAACGGCTTGCGTCACCTGCTCGAAGACACCGGCGCCGGCTTCGAGATCAAGACCTTCGTCATGACCGGCTGGGTCGCCGTCGCCGGTTCGTTCGTGCTGACCGCGCTGGTCTGGGCCTGCGTCCTGCTGCAGCGGGGTGGCGCATGAGCGACAACGGAAAGCTCCGCACGCCGCTCAAGACCGTCCGCGGTCTCGGCTCCGCACGCGGCGGCACCCATCATTTCACGGTGCAGCGCATCACCGCCGTCGCGCTGGTGCCGCTGTCGTTCTGGTTCGTCTGGCTCGCGCTGAGCCTGATCCATCTCGACTACGCCGGCGCGCGCGCCCTCGTCGCGCATCCGTGCCACGCCGTGCTCATGGTCGCGTTCGTGGTCAGCGTGTTCTGGCACGCGCAGCTCGGCCTGCAGGTCGTGATCGAAGACTACGTCCACACGCCGGGCCTGGAGATCGCCTCCCAGCTCGCGGTCAAATTCCTCTGCGTGCTCGGTGCGCTGGCCTGCGTCCTCGCCGTCGTCCGCATCGCCCTCGGAAGCTGAGCACATGCAAAGTTACAAGATTCAGCAGCACAAGTACGACGTCGTCGTGGTCGGTGCCGGCGGCGCCGGTCTGCGCGCCACGTTCGGCATGGCGGCCAAGGGCCTCAACACGGCCTGCATCACGAAGGTGTTCCCGACGCGTTCGCACACCGTCGCGGCGCAGGGCGGCATGTCCGCCGCGCTCGGCAACATGGGCGAGGACGACTGGCGCTTTCATTTCTACGACACCATCAAGGGCTCGGACTGGCTGGGCGACCAGGACGCGATCGAATACATGTGCCGCGAGGCGATTCCGGCCGTGATCGAGCTCGAACACTACGGCGTGCCGTTCTCGCGCACCGAAGACGGCAAGATCTACCAGCGTCCGTTCGGCGGCATGACCACGCACTACGGCAAGGGCACCGCGCAGCGCACCTGCGCCGCGGCGGACCGCACCGGCCATGCGATCCTGCACACGCTGTATCAGCAGTCGCTCAAGCACGACGCGCGTTTCTACATCGAGTACTTCGCGCTCGACCTGATCATGGATTCCGAGGGCGTCTGCCGCGGCGTCATCGCGCTCGACATGGCCGAAGGCACGATCCACCTGTTCCGCGCGCATGCCGTCGTGCTCGCGACCGGCGGCTACGGCCGCGCCTACTTCAGCGCGACCTCGGCACACACCTGTACGGGCGACGGCGGCGGCATGGTGCTGCGTGCCGGCCTGCCGCTGCAGGACATGGAATTCGTGCAGTTCCATCCGACCGGCATCTACGGCGCGGGCTGCCTCATCACCGAAGGCGTGCGTGGCGAAGGCGGTTATCTCACCAACTCCAAGGGCGAGCGCTTCATGGAGCGCTACGCGCCGAACGCGAAGGATCTGGCCTCGCGCGACGTCGTCAGCCGCGCGATGACGATCGAGATCCGCGAAGGCCGCGGTGTCGGTGCGAATGCCGACCACATCCATCTGAACCTGATGCACCTCGGTCCCGAGGTCATCAACGAAAAGCTGCCGGGCATCGCCGAGAGCGCACACATCTTCGCCGGTGTGGACGTGACCAAGCAGCCGATCCCGGTGATCCCGACCGTGCACTACAACATGGGCGGCATTCCGACCAATTACCACGGCGAAGTCGTGCGCAAGGTCGGCGACAATCCCGACACGGTTGTGCCGGGCCTGTTCGCAATCGGCGAGGCGGCCTGCGTGTCGGTGCACGGTGCGAACCGTCTCGGCTCGAACTCGCTGCTCGATCTCGTCGTGTTCGGCCGCGCCGCGGCCAACCGCGCGGCCGAGGTCATCAAGCCGGGCTCTCCGCACAAGGATCTGCCGGCGTCGGTCTGCGACGCGGCGCTTGCGAACCTCGACCGTGCGCGCCATGCGAACGGCGCCACGCCGACCGCCGATCTGCGCCTGCGCATGCAGCGCACGATGCAGGAAGACGCCTCGGTGTTCCGCACCGACGCGGGCCTCAAGCGCGGTGTGGAGCGCATGCGCGAATGCCATGCGGCGTACAGGGACGTCCGCGTCAGCGACCGTTCGCTGATCTGGAATTCCGACCTCATCGAAACGCTGGAGCTGCAGAACCTGCTCGACCAGGCGCTCGTGACCATCGTCTCGGCGGAAAACCGCAAGGAATCCCGCGGCGCGCAGGCGCGCGAGGATTTCTGGACCCACGACGAAGCCGGCAATCTCGGTCACGAAGGCAAGCGCGACGACGAGAACTGGCTCAAGCACACGATCTGCACGGTCGATGCGGACGGCAAGACCGCGATCGACTACCGTCCGGTGCACATGTATACGCTCACCGACGAAGTGCAGGCCGTTCCGCCGAAAGCGCGTACGTACTGAGGAGCGACGATGGCACGCGAGGGCGGGCTCATCGCATGGCAGTGGCGCACCTACGCGGACAATCACCGCGACCGCGTCAACCTGCTGCTGCACATCGTCGCGGTGCCGGCCTTCATCGCCGGCATCCTCGCGACCGTGCGCCTGCTCGTCGCTGGTCTCTACGTCGGTGCCGGCATCGCTTTCGTCTTTGCGGTGTTCGCGTTCGCGGTGCAGGGCATCGGCCACAAGCGCGAAGCCGTGGCGCCGATTCCGTTCGACGGTCCGCTCGATTTCGTCGGCCGCGTGTTCGTCGAGCAGTTCGTCACGTTCCCGCGCTTCGTGCTGAGCGGTCAGTGGGCGCGGAATTTCGCGCGTGGCTGATCCCGTCGCGATCGTGCCCGCCGATGTCTACGCGCCGCGTCGCGCAGTCGGGCGCAACATCCTAGAAATCGAGGCGATCGCCGCCTCCCGGAGTCCGCAAGATGGCTGAGTTCACCCTGCCCAAGAATTCCAAAGTGCAGAAGGGCAAGCACTTCCCGGCTCCGGCCGGCGCGAGCAAGGTGCGCACGTTCAAGGTCTATCGCTGGAATCCGGACGACGGCCAGAACCCGCGCGTGGACAGCTACGACGTCGACATGGCCAATTGCGGCCCCATGGTTCTCGACGCGCTGATCAAGATCAAGAACGAGATCGACCCGACCCTGACCTTCCGCCGCTCCTGCCGCGAAGGCATCTGCGGCTCGTGCGCGATGAACATCGACGGCACGAACACGCTGGCCTGCACCAAGGCCGTCGGCGACTGCAGCGCGAAGGACGTGCCGGTCTATCCGCTGCCGGCCATGAGCGTGGTCAAGGATCTCGTACCCGATCTCACGCATTTCTACGCGCAGTACGCGTCGATCAAGCCGTGGATCCGCACGCAGAGCGCGCCGCCGCCGGACGCCGAGCGGCTGCAGTCCAAGGAAGACCGCGCCAAGCTCGACGGGCTGTACGAATGCATTCTGTGCGCCTGCTGTTCGACCTCGTGTCCGAGCTACTGGTGGAACGGCGACCGCTATCTCGGTCCGGCCATCCTGCTGCAGGCCTATCGCTGGATCATCGACAGCCGCGACGAGGACACCGGCGCGCGCCTGGACGATCTCGAGGATCCGTTCCGCCTGTACCGCTGCCACACCATCCTCAACTGCGCGCGGACCTGCCCGAAGGGCCTGAATCCGGCCAAGGCCATCGCCGAGATCAAGAAACTGATGGTTCTGCGCCAGGGCGCCTGACATGGCCTCCGACGCGACGCCCGCGCAGCCGCCGTTCTCGCCGCTGCGCTTCATCGGCTACACGCTGGTCGCGGGGCTCATCGGGGGCGTCGCGGTCTGGGCGATATTCAAGCTGAGTCCCGACCTCTGGCGCCTCGCACGCGCGCCGGTCAGCTGGTTCGCGCTGAGCATCGCGCCGCTGACGATCGGCTTCCTCGTCGTGCAGCGTCAGCCGCCGGCCGAACGCGGCTGGACCAGCCTGCTCTGGGCCTGGATCGCCTGCCTGCTGTTCACACTCGGCATGAACCTGCCGAGCATCACGAACCTGCGCGTGCTGCTCGCGATCCTCGTGTTCGTGCTGCCGGCCGCGACGATCGGCGTCGCCGCGGCGCTTCTGATGAAACGCCGCGAGCGCGCCGCACCGGGCGATGCCGCGTGAACGACGCCACGGTCGCGCGGCTGCGCTGGCGCTGCCGCCGCGGGACGCGCGAACTCGATGCACTCGTCGGCTGGTGGCTCGACGCGCGCTATGCGGCTGCCGGCGCGTCGGCGCAGACCGCCTTCGCCGAACTGCTCGACGTACAGGACCCCGATCTCTGGAACTGGCTGGTCGGACGCGAGCGCGCGCCGCGCGAGGATTGGCAGGCCATCGTCGATGACATCCGCGGCCGCGATCGCATTTGAACTGCGGCCCTCGGCGCTGCTGCGCGCCATCGCCTGGATAGTGTCCGTGCTGGCCGTGCTCGCGCTCTGGTTCAGCGGGCTGCGCGAGACACCGTGGCTCGCGGCAGGCGCGAGCGGCGTCGTGCTGTTCGTCGCGCTGCATCGGATCGGGCGGCTGCAGCCCCGGCGCTGGCAGCGCGTCGGCTGGAATGCCGAAGGCGTCTGGACGCTGCTCGACGAATCACGCTCGTTGACTGCCGCGCAACTGCTCGGCTGGCACGCGCTCGGCCTCATGCTGCTCGTGCGACTGCGCAGCGAGGCGGGCGAGGGCGTCACGCTGTACCTGCTGCCGGACAACCTCGACGGCGCCACGCGCCGGCGATTGCGCGTCAGGCTGGCCCAGGAAGCGCTGCGGCCGGCCTCGCGCTGAACACCGCGGACGGCGCGCCTTGCGCGCCCGCGGCGCCTATTGCACTCTCGCCCGATTCTCCGGTCTGAACCGTTTCCAAGGATTGCGACCCCCGGCCATGTTCCGACCGCTAGAGCTGTTCATCGGCCTCCGCTACACGCGCGCCAAGCGCCGCAATCATTTCATTTCCTTTATTTCGCTCGTATCGATGGCCGGCATCGCCGTCGGCGTCATGGCGCTGATCGTCGTGATCTCGGTCATGAACGGCTTCGACAACGAACTGCGCACGCGCATCCTGGGCATGGTCTCGCATGCGACGATCAGCAGCGTCGACGGCAGCATGCAGGACTGGGCTGGCGCGCAGAAGAAAGCCGAGGCGAATCCGCACGTGCTCGGCGCCGCGCCGTTCATCGAGCGCGAAGGCATGCTGCAGGGCGACCGCGTCGGCGGCGCGATCGTCCGCGGCGTGCTGCCGCAGGAAGAACCGAAGGTGTCCGAGGTCGACCGCAAGATGAAGGCCGGCAGGCTCGACGACCTCGTCGCCGGCGGCTTCGGCATCGTGCTCGGACGCGAGCTGTCGTACAAGCTCGGTGTCGATGTCGGCGATCAGGTCGTCGTCTACGCGCCGGAAATCCGCGCGACGCCGGTCGGCGCCGTACCGCGGCTCAAGCGCTTCACCGTCGTCGGCATCTTCGAGGTCGGCATGGAGGAATACGACGCCGGCCTCGCGATCGTGCATCTGGCCGACGCGCAGCGGCTCTACCAGACCGACGGCCCCGACGGCCTGCGCCTGAAACTCGATGACCTGTTCCGCGCATTCACGGTCGCGCGGGGCCTGTCGCAGGAACTCGGCAGCTTCTATCGCGTGCGCGACTGGATGCAGGGCCACGCGAACTTCTTCAAGGCGATCGCCATGGAGAAGCGCGTGATGTTCATGATCCTGTCGCTCATCGTCGCGGTCGCCGCGTTCAATCTCGTCTCGACGCTGGTCATGCTCGTGCAGGACAAGCAGGCCGACATCGCGATCCTGCGCACGCTCGGCGCGAGTCCGCGCAGCATCATGGGCGTGTTCATGGTGCAGGGCGTTCTCGTCGGCGCGATCGGCATCGCGATCGGAACGCTGCTCGGCGTCCTGCTGGCGCTGAATCTCGAAGACATCGTCAAGTTCGTCGAGAAGAAGCTCGACATTTCGGTGCTGCCGTCGGACGTCTACTACATCAGCGACCTGCCGTCGGACATGCAGTGGAGCGACGTCGGCATGATCGCCGCGCTCGCGTTCCTGTTCTCGCTGGTTGCGACGATCTATCCCGCGTGGCGGGCGGCGCGCACGCAGCCCGCAGCGGCGTTGCGCTATGAATGAGGACGCGGCAGTGACTGAAGTCGTACTGCGCGCCACGAACGTGGCCAAGACCTATCAGGAAGGCGCGCTGCGCACCGACGTGCTCGCCGACGTGAGCTTCACGCTCGCGCGCGGCGAGACGCTGGCCATCGTCGGCGCGTCGGGTTCGGGCAAGAGCACGCTGCTGCATATCCTCGGCGGACTCGACACGCCGAGCGCCGGCGAGATCGACGTCGTCGGCCAGCGCATGTCGGCGCTGTCGGACCGCGCGCGCGGCGAGCTGCGCAACCGCTCGCTCGGCTTCATCTATCAGTTCCATCATCTGCTGCCGGAATTCACCGCGCTCGAAAACGTCTGCATGCCGCTCTTGATCCGCGGCACCCCGATCGCGCAGGCGCGGCGCGAGGCGAGCGACCTGCTCGCGCGCGTGGGGCTGGGCCAGCGCCTCGAACACAAGCCCGGCGAGATGTCCGGCGGCGAGCGCCAGCGCTGCGCGGTCGCGCGCGCGCTCGTCACGCGGCCGGCCTGCGTGCTCGGCGACGAACCGACCGGCAATCTCGACGAAAAGAACGCCGCGCAGGTCTATGCGCTGATGCTCGAACTCAATCGCGAAGTCGGCACGAGCTTCATACTCGTGACACACGACGGCGGGCTCGCGCGGCGCATGGATCGCGTGCTCGAACTGCACGGCGGAAAGCTGACGACGCAGGGCTGAGGCGCTGCCTCGTCGCCGCGCTGCCGGCGATTCGTTCTGAATTTTCCGATCCGCGCGCGCGGCGTTCGCCGCTGTCGGTGATCGCGCGCGGCCGCGATGCTGTCCTCGACACCGGCACGGAGGCTGGCGATGCGACGGATTGCGGCAGGGCTCGCCTGGGCGCGACAGTTTTCGGCTGATCGTCTGCGCCATCCGCTGGCTCCGGCCGCATGGCTGGCGATGCTCGCGGGCGCGCTGCTGCTGCAGCTCGCGCCGCTGCTGCCGCCCGCGCCGCTCTGGGCGGCCGCCGTACTCACTGCCGCGTTGCTGTGGCGCTGGCCGCTGTCGCGCTGGCTCGCACTCATGCTGATCGGCGCCGCGTGGGTCGGCTGGCGTTCGGATCTTGCGCTGCGGCAGCGCCTGCCGGTCGCGCTCGAAGGTGCCGATCTCGATCTTCGATTGCGCCTCATCGGCCTGCCGGAACGGCGAGGCGAGGCAATGCGCTTCGATGCCTACGTTCTGGATGCGCGCCGGGACGGCGCGGCGCTCGCGTTCCGTGGTCGCATTCGCCTGGCCTGGTACGGCGCGGCACCGCCGCTGCGGCCATGCGCGCAATGGCAATTGCGCGCACGGCTCAAGCGGCCGCGCGGCGCCGTCAACCCGGGCGGGCTCGACATGGAGCGGCAGGCGCTGCAACTGGGCCTCGTCGCGACCGGCTACGTGCGCGACGAGGCCATGCCGCGCGAAACACGCGTCGATGATTTCTGCGTCGACGCCTGGCGCCAGCGCATCGCCGACGCGATCGACGCGCGCATCGGCGACGCGCGTCTCGCGGCCCTGCTGCGCGCGCTCGCCGTCGGCGACCAGCGCGGCTTCGACGAGGAACACTGGCAGGTGCTGCGCGCGACGGGCGTCGGCCATCTCGTCGCGATCTCAGGCTTCCATGTCGGCATGCTCGCGTTGGCGACCGCGTTCTGCGTGCGCCGCCTCTGGCGGCTGTGGCCTTCCGCCGTGCTCGCGGTACCGGGCGTGCTGCTGGAAGCGCCGTTCGCGCTGGCCGCGGCGACGATCTACTCGGCGCTGGCCGGATTCGGCGTCGCCACGCAGCGCACGCTGCTGATGCTGGCCGCCGTCGCGCTCGCGCGCGGGCTGCGCCGCAATCTCGGCGCGCCGCAGGCGTTGACGCTCGCGCTCGGCGCGATTCTCTTCGCGGATCCGTTCGCGATTCTCTCGGCCGGATTCTGGCTGTCGTTCGCCGGCGTCGCGCTGCTCGTGCATGTCGCGCGCGACGGACCGCCGCGGGCGTGGTGGCGCGAACTCGCGCCCGCGCAGTTCGCGATGAGCGTCGGCCTGCTGCCGCTCGGCGTCTGGCTGTTCGCGCAGACGTCGCTGGTCGGGCCGATCGCGAATCTCGTGGCCGTCCCATGGATCAGCTTCGTCGTCGTGCCGGTGACGCTCGCGGGCGCCTTGCTCGTCGTGCCGCTGCCGGCGCTCGGCGCGCCGCTGCTCGCACTCGCCGCCGCATTGCTCGCGCCGCAATGGGAATTGCTGCAGTGGCAGGCGCGCTGGCCGCTCGCATCGTGGCATTTCGCCGAGGCGTCGACCGGCGCGTTCGTGCTCGCCTCGCTCGGCGTGCTCTGGCTGCTGCTGCCGCGCGGCGTACCGCTGCGGCTGCTCGGCCTGCCGCTGCTGCTGCCGCAGCTCGCGCCGTCGACGGCGCGACCCGTCCCCGGCGATTTCGAAGCCACCGTCATCGACGTGGGCCAAGGTCTCAGCGTGCTGGTTCGCACGGCGCATCACACGCTGCTCTACGATGCCGGCGCGCGGTTTCCGTCCGGATTCGACCTCGGCGATGCCGTCGTCGTGCCGGCATTGCGCGCGCTCGGCGTGCGCCGGCTCGACGCCTTCGTCGTGAGTCATGCCGACAGCGATCATGCCGGCGGCGCCGCGGCCGTGCGGCGCGAACTGCCGCCGACGACGCTGCTGCTCGGCGATCCGCAGATCGCGCCGGGACACGGAGAACCCTGTCGTGCCGGTCAGCGCTGGCAGTGGGACGCGGTCGAATTCCTGACCTTGCATCCCGGCCCGGCGTTCCGCGGCAGCGACAACGACGGCTCCTGCGTGCTGCTCGTGCGCAGCGGCCATGCGCGCCTGCTGCTGACCGGCGACATCGGCGCCGACGTCGAACCGGCCGTCGCCGCGGCGGCCGGCAGCGCGCCGCTCGTACTCGTCGTCCCGCATCACGGCAGCAAGACCTCGTCGAGCGCGGCGCTGCTCGACGGGCTGTCGGTGCAGCAGGCGCTGATTTCCGCCGCACACCGCAGCCGATTCGGTCATCCGCATGCCGACGTGCTTGCCCGCTATCGCGAGCGCGGGATCCCGGTCGTCAACACGGCATCGGCCGGATGTATACGGATTTATTTTTCCGTATCTGCGCCGCCGCGCACGATCGAGCACTGCCGGCGGGAGCGGGGGCGGTATTGGCGTGAGTAGCCGGAAATCGGGAATCGTAGAAGCAAAAAGCGGTCAAGGCCGCCGAACTCAAAAAGCATCCTCGCTCGGCCCGACGATTCCCGGCTCCGGTTCCCGTCGATCAATCGAGCTGTGCGAGCACGGCTTCAGCCGCACGACGGAACCGGCCCTGCCAGATCGCGGAATCGGCGGCAGGCAGCGGGCCGAAGGCGATCCAGCGCGCAAGCAGCGCCGTGAATTCGTCGCGCGCGCTGCGCGCACCGCCGCCGCTCATGTGCTGCGAGAGGCGGGCGATCTGCAGGTCCATGCGTCGCGCCTTGTCCTCGGCCGGCGTTTCCACGGTGCCGAGGAATTCGAGCGCGACCAAGAGGTCGCGGCGCGCATCGAGCGCTTCGGCGCTCGTGTCCGCTGCTGCGGTCGCCACGTGATCGAAACGCTGCTGCAGCGCGGCGTCGAGGCTGCCGGCCGAGTCGCTCGCTGCCCATTCGCCGCGGACCTGCTCGGCATCGCGCTGGCCGAGTTCGACCGCTTCGCAGAGGCCGAGGCGCACGAGTGCGGCGTCGAACGCCGCATTGCGACGGCGGCGCTGCGCCCGCTCACGCTGTGCGTCGATCGCGTCGAGCTGCTGCTGCCAGCGGCGCTGCACTTCGCGGTCGCGCAGGTCGAGCGCGCTCCAGCGCTGTTCGAGTTCGCGTCGCGCGGCCGGCTGGCCGTCGGTCGCCGATTCGGCGAGTTGCGTCAGTTCGTCGATCAGTGCCTCGCCCTGCGCCCGCGCGGCCGCATCGGCGTCGTCGCGCTCGCGCCGCGCCGTGTCGAGGCGCGCAAAGATGGCATCGCAATGGCCGCGAAAAATTTTCCACTGCGCTTCGTCGGTCCGCCGGCGGCCGTTGCCCGCTGCCTTCCAGCGCGCCTGCAGATCGCGGACGTCGCGCGCGGCGGCGGCTGCATCGGCACTCGCGGCAAGCCGTTCGGCCTCGGCGATCAGACGGCGCTTCGCGCCTTCGACCTCGGCGGCCTGCTGGTCGAGGTGCGCATCGATGCGCGCCAGCAGATCCTTCAGGCGCTGCGCGATCGTCTTGCGTGCGCGCGGATCGATGCCGTCGAGTGCGCGCAGCGCGTCGGCTATCGTGCGGCGCTGCTTGTTCAGCGCGGCCGGCGCGGCTGCGGCGAGGTCCTCGGCTTCCGCCGCGACGACGAGCGCCTCGATGGTTTCCTGATTCGATTTGCGCAGTTCGTCGCGCTTGGCGAAGTAGCCCTGCGCCGGCTTGAGCGCCTGGCTGCAGAGTGCCTGGAAGCGGCGGCCGAGCCCGAGGCTGCCGCGCGCGTCGGCGTCGCCGTCGAGCGCGTCGAGCTGCTGCCACTCGGCACGCGCTTCGCGCACGCGCGTCGCGACGGCGTCGGGATGCAGGCCGAGTCCGGGCAGCGCCTCGATCGCCTCGCAGAGCTGCTTGCGACGTTCGTTGCCCGACCAGCGCTGCCAGCGCTTGAGTTCGGCCAGGCGCGCCTCGGCGTTGAGCAGACGCTTGTCGTGGCGCGCGAGCGCCGGCAGGCCTTCGAGCAGGTTGGCGATGCGCGCGTGCGTCTGCAGCGCGTGGGCGAGGTCGCCGGCTTCGAGCTGGCTTTCGAGTTCGATCACGAGATTGTCGAGATCGCGGCGCAGCGCCTGATGCTGTTCGCGCTGCTTCTCCTTGTCGGCCTGAGCGCGCTCGATCGCGGCGTCGAAGCGCGCCTGCGCGGCGAGCGCCTCGAGCGTCGCCTCGCGGCGCGTCTCGGCTTCCTGCGCCTGTGCCACGGCATTCTCGGCGGCTTCGCGCGTGCGCACGGCGTGCTGCGCGAGGCGCTGCGTCAGCTGCACGAGCAGCACTTCGACGCGCTCGCGTTCGGGCAGTTCGTGGCGGCTCTGGGCGATGGCTTCGGCGGCGTCGCGCGCGAGCGCTTCGAGCGATCCGGTATCGGGCTGCGCGGTCGCGAGCGCTTCGTCGAGGCGCGTGCGCAGCGCGCGCAGTCTGCCGCGCTCCGCTGCGGCTTCCTCGGTGTCCGAACGCAGGAAGCTGCGCGTCGATTCGAAGCGTTCTGCGAACTGGCGCGGCGCCTTGCCGGCGAGCACGGTCCAGGCCTCGTCGATCGCCGCGAGTTCGCCGGCGCGTTCGCTGCGCGGGCGCGACAGCAGCGCGTCGATGCGTTCGCAGAGCTGGCGCGCGCGCTGCTCGATCGCACCGGCATCGCCCGCGGCGATGCGCGCGGCCTCGGCGCGGTCGCGCGCGAGGCGGCTGACGACCTTGTCGGTCTTGCGCGTGCGTTCGGCCACGCGCGCGAGCGCGTCGATGTCGCTGATGCGCGACAACGCGACGAGGCGCAGCTTCGGGTCGGCGTCGTTGGCGGCGACGTCGGCGAGCAGGCTCGGTCGCGTCGCACGTTCGAGCGCGGCGCTGCGCAGCGCAGGATCGCTGCCCTGGGTCGCGACACGTTCGATCTCCTCGCCCGACAGCGTGTCGAGTTCGGCGATGCGCCGCTCCAGCGGCGGCAGGCCGGCGCTGCTGCCCGTCAGCATCGCGACATACGCGGCACGCGCGGTATCGCGCACGCTGCTGTCGGGATCGGCCGTTGAGCGTTCGCGCCAGGCTTCGTAGTGGTTTAGCCGTCGCAGCGCGGCGAGGCGCACGCCGGCATCGGCGTCATTGCGCGCGATCGTCGGCAACGCAGCGACGAGTTCGGCGTCGTTGAGTTCGGCGACGGCGCCGCGTCGCGTCGCGACGTCTTTGCTTTGCCAGCGGGGTTTGAACAGGAAACGGGCGAGTTTCATTACGCTGCAGACCTCGCAAGTCGCGTCGCGACTGCCGATGTAAGGGCGCCGGAGCAGGGCTCCGGCGCATCAGTGGATGCCGTCGCCGGACGGCGACCGGTGCGCGGACTGCCGCACGCGGCCGTCGTGCCGCGAATGCCGCGGCCGGGTTCGCGTGCCGTGTGGCCGCGCATCAGGCCAGGCTCTTGAGAATACGGAAACCCGCGAGCCAGACGCCGATCATGCCGCCGAGATTCGTCAGCAGGAAAACCAGCAAGGTGCGGGAAATGCGATTTTTCCACCAGCCCGTCCAGACGCTGACGTCGTGGCGCAGGCTGTCGAAATCGGCGACGCGCGGTTTGCGCAGCCAGATCTCGATGCCCGCGCTCGCGACCCCGGGCGGAATGCCGGGACGGAACGGTTTCAGCGGCGCGACCACGGCGGCGGCGAGCACCGACAAGGGATGGCCGCCGCCGAGCAGCGCGCCGAGTCCGGCCAGGCCGCCCGTGAACAGGATCCAGTCGCGCAGTGCGTCGGTGCCGAGGCTCGCATCGCGCTTGAACAGCAGCACGACCGCGATCGCGATCGCGACGAACAGGCCGAGCGCGAGCCATTTCGGCCAGCGCGCACCGGGCGGTACCGCATCCAGCGTCGCGCGCAGCGGCACCGGCGGCGCCTTCTGTTCGCGCAGCTCGCGTTCGAGCCCGGCGAGATGACCCGCGCCGACGACGGCCAGCACGCGGCGCGCCGGCGTCTTGATCTGCTCTTCGCGCAGGCGCGCAGCCATGTAGCTGTCGCGTTCCGCGATGAGGCTGCGATACAGCGGCTCGGATTCCCGCGCGAACTCGGAGAACGCGCTTTCGAGCATGTCGCCGCGCTTGAGCTTCTCGATGTCCTGTTCGCCGATCTCGTCGCTCGACAGCACGCTCGCGCCGAGGCCGCTGAGGATGCCCATGCGGTCCCAGAAACCGACGCTGCGGTAGGCGCGCTTGAGCGTGACGCCGATGTCGCGGTCGATCAGCCAGACCGGAATCGAGCGCGCCTCGGCCGCTTCGAACGCGGCCTTGAGTTCGGCTCCGGCCTCGATGCCGTACTGCTCGGCGAGGCGGCGCTGGAAGGCCGACAGCGCGAGGTTCGCGGCGACGAGGCCGGCCTTGCCCTGGCGGATGACCTGGAACAGATCCATTTTGCGCAGGAGTTCCGGATCGCGCATCGAGGCATGGCGGTTCGAATCGAGTTCGACCGCGATCGCGTCGAACGGCTCTCGCTCGATCAGCGCCTGCACGGCGGCCACGCTCGCGCGCGACACGTGGGCGGTGCCGAGCAGCACGAATTCGGTGTCGTTCAGCGTGACGCGGCGTATCGGCTGATCCTGCAACGGATCGGGAGGCCCGAAATCTTCCGGGCGGGGGTCTTCGGTCGTCATGTAGTTCTGATCAGTCCCGGAAGCGGCGCAGCAGGTCGTCGTAGGCGTCGATGCGCCGGTCGCGCAGGAACGGCCAGATGCGCCGCACGTTCTCGCTGCGTGCGAGATCGATGTCGGCGATCAGGAGTTCGCGCGCGTCCGTGCCCGCCTGGGCGAGGAATTCTCCCTGCGGTCCGGCGACGAAGCTCGTGCCCCAGAACTGCAGGCCGCGGCCGCCTTCGGGCGCCCCTTCGAAGCCGGTGCGGTTGCAGGCGAGCAACGGCAGGCCGTTGGCGACCGCATGGCCGCGCTGCACCGTGATCCAGGCATCGCGCTGGCGCTGCTTCTCGGCATCCTCGTCCTGCGGGTCCCAGCCGATCGCGGTCGGATAGAGCAGCAGTTCCGCGCCGGCCAGCGCCATGAGCCGCGCCGCTTCCGGATACCACTGGTCCCAGCAGACCAGTACGCCGAGCTTGCCGACCGACGTACCGATCGGGTCGAAGCCGAGGTCGCCCGGCGTGAAATAGAATTTTTCGTAGAACGCCGGATCGTCCGGAATGTGCATCTTGCGATAGCGCCCGGCGATCGCGCGCGCGCGGTCGAAGACGACGGCGGTGTTGTGATAGAGCCCCGCGGCACGGCGCTCGAACAGCGACGCGACGACGACGAGCTTCAGCTCCTCGGCCAGCGCGCCGATGCGCTCGGTGCTCGGGCCGGGAATGGTTTCGGCGCGATCGAATTCGCCGACGTGCTCGTGCTGGCAGAAATACGGACCGTTGTGCAGTTCCTGCAGCAGCACGAGTTCCGCGCCGGCCGCGGCGGCTTCGCGCAGCCCGGCCTCGATCGCGTCGAGATTGGCCGCCACGCTGCCGCGATCGGTTTCCTGCAGCAGCGCAACGCGCAGGGTCGGCGATTTCATGCGAGTACTCCTTTCGGCAGCTGCATCGTCACGCAGTGGAGGCTTCCGTTCTGCCAGATAAGGGGGCGGCAGGGAATCTGCACAATGGTGCGTCCCGGATGCGCCGCGGCGATGACACGCGCGGCCTCGTCGTCGGCTTCGTCGCCATAGGCCGGAATCAGCACGCCGCCATTGACGATCAGATAGTTCGCGTATGACGCGGCGAGGCGGCGTTCACCGTCGCGGATCGGCCGCGCCCAGGGCAGGGCGTGCAGCCGGTAGGGGTCGCCCTCGACGGTGCGCAGCGCCGCGAGTTCCTCGGCCATCGCGTTGAGTTCGGCGTAGTGCACGTCGTCCGGGTCGTCGCAGTCCTGGTAGACGATGGCGTTGCCTGGCGCGAAACGCGCGAGCGTGTCGATGTGCGCGTCGGTGTCGTCGCCTTCGAGATAGCCGCGGTCGAGCCAGAGGATGCGCTGCGCTTCGAGGCTGTTGCGCAGCACGTCGTCGATCTGCGCGCGGCTGAGTTCGGGATGCCGCTGGTTCAGGCATTTCCACGTGGTCAGGATCGTGCCGGCGCCGTCGGACTCGATGCCGCCGCCCTCGAGCGCCCAGTCGATGCGCCGGTGCGCGGCCGGTACGAACACGTCGCGTGCGATGAGGCCGCGCACGAGTTCGTCGTCCCGGCTCGCCTCGAACTTGCCGCCCCAGCCCGTGAAGCGGAAATCCGTCAGCTGGAAATGCTTGCCGTCGGCCAGCGTGATCGGGCCGGAATCGCGCAGCCAGGTGTCATCGTAGGCGATCTCGACGAAGCGCAGCCGGGCGGCGTCGGCGCCGGCGTCTCGCAGCAGAGCCCCGGCGCGCTCGCGGATGGCGGAATCGGCGACGCAGATCACGGCGTCTTCGAAACGCGTGATCGCGCTGATCAGTGCGGCGTAAGTGGTTTCGACGTCGGCCAGGCGCTCGGCCCAGTCGGTGTCGTCGTGAGGCCAGGCCAGCAGTACGGCGGACTGCGCTTCCCATTCGGCGGGCAGGCGCAATGCGGATGTGGACGTCACCAAGGCATTCCTTTCAAAGCAGGACATGCGCAGTGCGGCCGAACGGAACGCTCAGCCGCGTCGCGGAATCGCGCAGCATAGCGGAGCGAAGAGCCCTGACCAAGCCCTTGTGCGACAAGGGCTTGCGGGGTGCCGGCAGCGGCGCGCGCGCGGCGCGCCGGCGGCAGGTTTCAGCGATTCTTCTTGACGCCGATCTCGGTCGAGTCGGCACGCTTGACGACCGCGTCGATGACATGCGTGCGTTCGAAATAGACGATGAAGTTGTCGTATTCCCAGCGATTGATGACCGGATGCTGCGGCTTGTTGCCGCCGCGCGGATCGAGCTTGGCGCGCGGTGCGCCGTAGCGGCTCTCGACCTGGGCCATCGACATGCCGCGTGACGGCAGTGCCATCGCGGTTTCTTTCTGCGTGCGTTCCATCAGCAGGGTGTCGGCACCGGCACTGCTGGCGATGACGGCCAGACCCAGGGCGGCGAGCAGCGGGGAAAGGCGGAAAGTCATGACGGTTCTCCTCGGTCTTTCAGGGACCAGATGCGGCAATCCGCGTTGTAACAGAAGGTTGCGCGAACTTCCATGAACCAGCCTGCGCTTGGTTCAGGCCGCTGCCGGGTCAACCGATCGTGGCAAGCCGCGTTGGTCGTCGGCACCGGGTGCGAGGCGCGCCGCGCCCGGATGTCGATCCGGCGCTGCGGCCCGCGGGGAAGCGCTCTCACGCCTGCGGCGTTCCGGATCAGGGAGGGAAGCCGACCGCGGCTGCGGCGGCATTTCTTGCTGTCCACTCAAACGGAGAGTCGCCATGCAGGCACAGCTCGCCCGACGCTCGTTGCTGACCGCGCTGTTCGCGGCCGCGCCGGTGCATTCCAAAACCCTGCCGCAACCCGATGCGGCCGTACATCTGCTCCAGCGCACGAGTTTCGGCCTCACCGAAGAATCGCTCGCGCGCGTTCGCACGATCGGCGTCAACGCGTTCATCGACGAACAGCTCGATCCCATGCAGCTCGACGACAGTGCGCTCGATCGTGTACTGGCCGGCCTCACGACGCTGACGATGACCAATGCGCAGATCATGCGCGACTACGCCGGCGGCGATAACCAGACGCGGCGTATTCCGCAGGTCGAACTGCGCAACGCGACCGTGCTGCGGCAGATCTACAGCCGGCGCCAGTTGTACGAAGTGATGGTCGAGTTCTGGTCGAACCACTTCAACGTCACGCACAGCGAAGCGCGCGCGCGTTTCTACAAGACCAGCGACGATCGCGACGTCATCCGCGCGCATGCGCTGGGCCGTTTCGCCGATCTGCTGCACGCGACCGCACGCAGTCCCGCGATGCTGGGCTACCTCGACAACGCGACGAACGTCGTCGACGGCCCGAACGAGAACTACGCGCGCGAGCTCATGGAGCTGCATACACTGGGCGTCGACGGCGGCTATACCGAAACCGACGTCAAGGAAGTCGCCCGCTGCTTTACCGGCTGGGGTATACGAAATCACGAATACTATTTTTATCCGGGCCGCCACGACTATGGCGCCAAGCAGGTGCTCGGCCATTCTCTTCCGGCCAATCGCGGCGAGGAAGACGGCCTCGCAGTACTCGATCTGCTCGCGACGCATCCGTCGACGGCACATTTCATCGCGCGCAAGCTCCTGGTCCGCTTCGTCGAAGACGCGCCGGCTGCATCCCTCGTCGAGACCGTCGCCACGGTGTTCCGCAACAGCGGCGGCGACATCCGCGTCACCGTCGCGGCGGTGCTGAGATCGGCCGAGTTCCGCGCGAGCGCCGACCGGAAGTTCAAGCGGCCTGCGGAATATGTCGAATCAAGTCTGCGCGCGAGCGCCGCGCGCATCGACGGCGAAGGCGGTCTGCGTCCCGTCACGACGGCGCTGACCGAGCAGGGCCACGCGCCGCTGGACTGGCCCGCGCCGAACGGCTATCCCGACGCGCAGGGCTACTGGCTCAACACGGCGGCGCTGCTGGCGCGTTGGAATTTCGTGCTTGCGCTGATGCAGCGCGGTCCGAACGCGCCGTTGTACGTCGATGCGTCCGCGCTGCGCGGCAATGCGAATACGCCGACCGCGCTCGTCGACAAGCTCGCACAGCGGCTGCTGCATCGGCCGCTCGCCGCGGACGCGCGCAGCCTGCTCATCGACTACGCCGCTGCCGGCGGCGATCCCTCCGCACCGCTGCCGTCGAGCCGGCTCGACGACACGACCCGCGAACTCGGCGCGCTGCTGCTCGCGTCGCCGTATTCGCAGTACCGCTGAGGAGATCGCCATGCCCATCAATCAATCCCGCCGCCATTTCCTCAAGGCCGCCGGCGTCGCCGGCACCTTGCCGCTGCTGTCGTCGAGGCTCGTGTTCGCACAAACCGGGGCACGGCCTTACGACGTCCTGGTCGTGCTGTTCCAGCGCGGCGGCATGGACGGTCTCAACGTCGTCGTGCCCTGCGGCGACAGCGCCTACTACGACCGGCGACGCACCGTCTCGATCTCGGAAGCCGATGCGCTAGACCTGCCGGGGCAGACGCGTTTCGGCCTGCATCCGTCGATGCAGCCGCTGCTGCCGCTCTATCAGGCCGGCGAACTCGCGCTGGTGCACGCGGTCGGCGCGCCGACCAACAATCGCTCGCATTTTTCGTGTCAGAACCTGATCGAGCGTGCCGTTTTCGACGGCTCCGGTCTCTCGAGCGGATGGCTCAATCGCCATCTGGTGTCCCGCGGACCTGCCGCCGACTTTCAGGGCGTGGGTTTCGGCACGGCGGTGCAGCGCTCGCTTTCGGGGCCGGCGCCCGTGCTCGGCATGGGGCCGTTCGACGAGTTCGCGCTGCATACGGACTCGCCGCGCATCGACGAACTCGGGGAAACTTTGCGATTGCTGCATCCCGGCTCGACCGGCCTCGACGCCGTGGCGCAGACCGCGTTCAGCGCGATGACGGATCTGCGCAATGCCGACCCCGGGCAATACCCGCCGGCCAACGGCGCGAACTATCCGGCGACGCCGTTCGGCAACGAGCTGCTGCAGGTCGCGCAGCTGATCAAATCCAATATGGGTCTCGAGGTCGCGACCGTGGACATCGGCGGCTGGGACCACCACGACGACGAGCTCAATCGCCTCACGCCGCTGCTGTCGGAATTCGCGCAGGGGATTGCCGCCTTCCGAGCCGATCTCGGCAGCGCGATGAACCGCGTCGTGCTGATCAGCATGAGCGAGTTCGGCCGCCGCGTCGTGCCGAACGCGTCGGGCGGCACCGATCACGGCTCGGCGAACTGCCTGTTCGCGCTCGGCGGCGGCGTGCTCGGCGGCAACGTCTATGCGGACTGGCCCGGCCTCGACGAAGCCGACCTCGCCGACGGCGATCTCGCGATCACGACCGACTACCGTGTCGTGCTGCGCGAACTGCTGCGCAAGCGCCGCGGCGAGACCGCGCTCGCCGACGTGTTCCCGGGATACACCGATCCGCGCGAGCTCGGCATGTTCCGGGCGTAGCGGGGCGGTACGAAAGGGAAGTCTGTAGCGTGGGTGACCGCCTCGACGTCGAGATTCGCCTGCGGCTCACTGCCAACCTACGCATGACATCGGCAGGTTGGCAGTGAGCCCAAGGGGCGAACCCCAACGTCGAGGTGATTCCGCCGCAAGAACGCATGCCGGAGGAAAAGTCGGCCGGAGCCGTTTCGACTGTCGCCCGGTGTGCGTCAGAAGAGCGCAAGGGCAACGCCACAAAAGCAAAGGGCCACATGAGCGGCTTCAATCCTCGGAAAAGCAAAGGGCCGCACGAGCGGCCCTTTTTGCATTCGGCTTGCGCCGCGATCTCAGCGCTGACGCGCCTTGAAGCGCGGGTTGCTCTTGCAGATCACGAACACCTTGCCGCGGCGGCGCACGACCTTGCAGTCGCGGTGACGCTGCTTCGCGGACTTCAGCGAATTCAGTACTTTCATGGGAGAGCTCCTCGAAACAGCTTGCACAAAGACGCGCGAGAATAGCAGCGCCGCGGCCGGTTTGCCAAGAGGCGGCGAGGGTGGCGGACGTGCGGCGCGCATGGTAGCCAGTGGAGCAGGTCAGCGACTAGAGGGGAAATAGGCAGGAACCAGAGTGGCGGGCGTTACTCCGCTGGCCTGCCTTCTCCAGTTCCTACCTACCACCATTTTTTACCCGGACGTTATTGCAATCCAATTATCGCCCGGGTAAATTCAAGCTCCCGAACCGGAGCCCACCATGCACCCGCTCAGTCCTATCTATTGCATCGTGTTTCACCAGTCCCGCCGCATTGCCGCGGGTCCCGTCGCCGAAGCCGCGCGCGACGCACGCGAACAGCTCGGCGAGCACGCCGCGGAAGCGCAGGTCTTCGACGCCGAAAGCAGCAAGCCCATCGACATCGACTGGCGCGGTACGGCCGAGGAAGTCGCTGCGCGACTACGCATCGCGCCGGCCGAGCCGGTGCCCGCCGGGCGCGGACGGCCGAAGCTCGGCGTCGTCGCGCGCGAGGTCACACTGCTGCCGCGTCACTGGGAGTGGCTGGGCGAGCAGCGCGGCGGCGCGTCTGTCACGCTGCGCCGGCTCGTCGAACAGGCGCGGCAGGCCGATACCGGCACGACCCGGCGGCGCGCGCAGGAATCCGCGCACCGGTTCATGACCGCGATGGCCGGCAACGCCGAAGGTTTCGAGGAAGCGCTGCGCGCCCTGTTCGCGGGCGATGCGCTGCGTTTCGCCGAGCACACCGCGAGCTGGCCGGTCGACGTGCGCGAACACGCGCGCGTGCTCGCGATGCCGGCGTTGAGCGCGGCGGTTGAGCGATGACGCTTGCCGTGCCGACACCCCTCCTCACCCAATCCTGCCCGTGAAGAGGAGGGAGAGATAGATCAGCGCCGATAGGCCTGAGCCAGCGTATTCAGGTGCAGGCGTTCGGCGTCGCGCAGGAACGGCGCGATCAGCAGCATGACCTGATAGATGCCCTGGTTAAGGTCTTCCTGGTTCGGGTCGACGCGCGAATTGCGCACGGCGTTGAAGTTCAGCCAGAACGTCGTCAGCAGCAGCACGTTCTCGGCGCTCGCGCGGATCTCGTCGGCGGTCGCGCGCATGATCTCGGCCTGGGCGAGACCCTTGAGCACTTCCGACGCGCTGTTCGCGGCGCGATTGAGCATGCGGCCGAAATGCAGCTTCAGCTTGCGGTTGCGCGACAGGATGTCGACGAGGTCGCGATACAGAAACCGGTAGTCCCACATGCACTCGAAGACCCGATGCAACTGCATCCAGATGTCCTCGAGATTCGGCAGGCGTTCCTGCGGCACGCGCAGTGCTTCGTCCATGCGCGTTTCGTACGCGGCGAACAGCTGCTCGACGATGTCATCCTTGTTGCGGAAGTGATAGTAGAGATTGCCCGGGCTGATCTCGAGCTCGTCGGCAATGTGGTTCGTCGTTACGTTGGGCTCGCCCTGGGAGTTGAACATCACCAGGGCGATCTCGAGGATGCGCTCGCGCGTACGACGGGCCATCAACGATCTCCGCGCAGTTCGCGCAACGCAGGACTAGGCATTCAACCGCCGAGCTTCTTCACGAGGTCGACGTACTTCTGCATCGCCTCTTCGTTCTTCGTGCCCTTGAGCTTGGCCCAGGCTTCGTACTTGGCGGTGCCGACGAAATCGAAGAAGCCGGGCTTGGGGCCGGACACGTCGCCGACCGAGCCTTGCTTGTACAACGCATAGAGTTTCAGCAGCGTGTCGTTGTCGGGGCGCTCCGGAAGGTTCATCGCCTTCTTCGCCGCTTCCTCGAATTTGCTCGTCAGGTCGGACATGGTTCGCTCTCGGGGTGATCGGTTTTCCGCATCTGCGCGTGCGGTGAATGCGAGCTTGTATCACGCGTTCCCGGGACGGTCAACGCGATGCGGGACGTGCTCAATCATGCGTTTGAAACCCGCTTGGAAAGCGCCCCGCAGCGGGACTATCTTATGGCCCGGAAGGAGAGCAACGAGGCAGAGCAGTGCGCATCGAAGGCCGGCATGCGTGCCGGTTTCCGCAGCGCGTCCGCTCATCATCGCGGGGCGACATGCCCGATCAGACGCGCCGCGCAGCCGGCGCGACATCGCAAGGGGAAACGAATGACCTATTTCGTCACCGGTGCCACCGGCTTCATCGGTCGTCATCTCGTCGCCAATCTGCTCGAGCGCAAGGGCACGATCTACTGCCTCGTGCGCAAAGGCTCCGCCGACAAGTTCGAGCAGCTCAGGGAAAGCCTCGGCGCGGACGAGAAGCGTCTGGTCGCGGTGACCGGCGACCTGTCCAAGCCGCGGCTCGGCGTGACGCCGGCGCTGCTGAAGACGCTGACCGGCAAGGTCCAGCATTTTTTCCATCTTGCGGCTTTGTACGATCTGGCGGCCGACGCCGAAAGCCAGCACGTCGCGAACATGGACGGCACGCGTCATGCGATGGAGCTTGCCGACGCGGTCAAGGCCGGCTGCTTCCATCACACGAGTTCCATTGCAGCGGCAGGTCTGTATCCCGGCGTGTTCCGCGAGGACATGTTCGACGAGGCCGAGGATCTCGATAACCCGTACTTCCGCACCAAGCACGATTCCGAAGGCCTCGTGCGCAAGGAATACCGGCGCCCGTGGCGCATCTATCGTCCCGGCATCGTCATCGGCAATTCGTCCAACGGCGAGATGGACAAGATCGACGGGCCCTACTATTTCTTCCGTCTCATCAAGAAGCTCCGTCAGACGCTGCCGCCGTGGGTGCCGACCGTCGGCCTGGAGGGCGGACGCCTGAACCTCGTGCCGGTGGACTGGGTCGCGAGCGCAATGGACCACATCGCGCACAAGGCCGGCCTCGACGGGCATTGCTTCCACCTGACCGATCCGGCGCCGCGGCGCATCGGCGAGGTGCTGAACATCTTCGCGCGCGCCGGTCATGCGCCGCAGATGACGATGCGCCTCGACGCCCGCATGTTCGCCTTCATTCCGCAGGGCATCCGCGCGGCGCTCGGCAGCCTGCCGCCGATCAAGCGCTTCACCAACGTGATCCTGCGCGACTTCGGCATCCCGCGCGAAGTCATGAAGTTCATCAACTATCCGACGCGCTTTGACTGCCGGGAGACCGAGCGTGCGCTGAAGGGCTCGAAGATCAAGCTGCCCAAGCTCGAGGACTACGCCTGGCGCATCTGGGACTACTGGGAGCGTCATCTCGACCCGGATCTGTTCGTCGATCACTCGCTGAGCGGCAAGGTCAAGAACCGCGTCGTCGTCGTGACCGGCGGTTCCTCGGGTATCGGCAAGGCGGTCGCGCTGAAGATCGCCGCGGCCGGCGCCAAGGTCGTCATCTGCGCGCGCGGCGAGGAAGAGCTCGCCGCGGCGAAGAAGGAAATCGAAGCGGCCGGCGGTACCTGCTCCACCTACGTCGTCGATCTCTCCGACCTGGCGAGCTGCGACGCGTTCGTGAAGCAGGTCGTGGCCGACCACGGCGGCGTCGACGTGCTCGTCAACAACGCGGGCCGCTCGATCCGCCGCTCGATCGCGCTGAGCTTCGACCGCTTCCACGATTTCGAGCGCACGATGCAGCTCAACTACTTCGGCGCGCTGCGGCTGATCATGGGCTTCCTGCCGTCGATGACGGAACGGCGGCGCGGGCACATCATCAACATCTCCTCGATCGGCGTGCTGACGAACGCACCGCGCTTTTCCGCCTATGTCGCGTCGAAGGCGGCGCTCGACGCGTTCTCGCGCTGCGCACAGGCCGAATACTCCGACCTCGGCATCAGCTTCACGACGATCAACATGCCGCTCGTGAAGACGCCGATGATCGCGCCGACGAAGATGTACGACCACGTGCCGACGCTGTCGCCCGACGAGGCTGCCGACCTCGTCGTCGAAGCGATCGTCGAACGACCCGTGCGCATCGCGACGCGGCTCGGCATCTTCGCCTCGATCCTCTACGCGCTCGCGCCGCGCGCGTACGAGATCATCATGAACTCCGCATTCCGCCTGTTCCCGGATTCCGCGGCCGCCAAGGGCATGGCGGGCAGGGCGGAGCTCGAACAGCCGACGAACGAGCAGATCGCCGTGGCCGCACTGATGCGTGGAGTACATTGGTAAATTGTCGCGGGCCACGCAGTTCGCTGCGTGGCGACTGACGGGCAAGGTTCACCCTGGGCCGGCGCATCGGGCCGTCCGAAGATCGATGGGGCGAAGCGACGAAAGCGCCGAACCCTTCGCCGGTCAAACGGACGCCCGAACGGTGCGGTCGCTGTGCCGTATTGCCGCCCAGGCGAGGAAGGCGACATCGGTCGGTCCGATGGCAACCCCTTGACCGGCTCGGCAGCGAGTTGCGCTGCGACGCGCGGTATACGCTTCGTCATGCGAGGCCAGGTGCAGTCGTGAATCGCGATCCGCGCCTCGGCCGACGAGGTCCGTCCTCGCGGCGGCGGGTGCGCAACCGGACCGCTAAGGCTGGTCGTTCATCGACGGGTGGCCTGTGGCGAAAAATCGTCAGTAAATGGCGAAGAACTGGTCGCGTCGGGCGCCGCTTCGGAGTGAAGCTCCGAGCAGCGCTACCTGCCGATCTACAGCTGGCCGAATGAGAAGCCGGCCCGGCGCGGCAGCCAGCCATGTCGATTGGGAGTTGCAGCCACTAGGATTTTGCGCGCCGAAATTTTGCGTTCCCGCCGTTGTCCGAGAGCTTTTCGACGATCCGGTCGAACATCGATTGCTGCGTCAGCACCGCTTCGAGGCGGTCGAGCGCCGCCGCCGCGTCGCCGGCCGCTGCATTCACGTCGAGCGCGGCAGCGTCCATGGCTTGCCACAGTGGCCTCAGGCGCCGGATCAGCGCCGTCCCGGTTCTGCTCAGCACGAGGTGGCGTTGCCGGGCATCCGACGGGTGGTCTTTTGTCGTGACGATGCCGGCCTCCTCGAGCGACTGCCGCGTCTGGCTCACCGAGGCACGGGTGATGCGCAGCGTGGCCGCCAGTTCGCTGACCGTCATCGGGCCGTTGAGCGCGAGCTGGTTGAGCACGCCGAACCACCGCTGCTCGAACGTGATGCCCAGCGTGGCGTATGCGCGGGTCGCGTCGCGATCGACCGCGTCGGACAGCCTGCGCAAGCGTGCGCCAAGTGCCGCTCCTCCCATGCTCTTCGTGTAGTCCATCGCTTGCAGAAGACCTTTGACCGATCGATTGACAGAATGGTAGGCGCCTAACTAGTCTGCCGCAACCGCTTTGCTGCCACGGCTGTGGCGGCGATCATCAGGGCAAGGGGATTCGAAGTGATGGCGAACCGACGTCGTTTCCTGGGCGCTGCGCTCGCGCTGGCATGTCTGCCGCCGTCGTTGGCGCAAGCGGAGGACGGCAAGCGGGCAACAGCGGTGCCTCCGCAATGGCTCGAACGATGGCTCGCCGCGTTCAACAGCAGGCGCGCCGGCACATATGCCGACTTCGTGCGTGCACATATCCCGACGCTCGTTCCCTACCTCGACGACGACCTCGGTCTTCGCGAGGCCACCGGCGGCTTCACCTTGCTGCGGAGCGAGGAAACCGCGCCGCGCGAAATCACGGCCTGGCTGCGCGACCGCAACTGGGATCGTTTTTCGAAAGCGGTGCTCACGATCGGTGCCGACCGGATCGACGACCTGTCGTTTCTCCCCGCGCCGCCGCCGGCCGGTTTCACGGTGCGTCGCCGCAGCGAACGGGAAGCGCTGGCCGAGCTGCGCGGCAAGCTTCGCGCCGAAGCGGCGGGCGGCCGGTTTTCTGGCGCCGTGCTGGTCGCGAAAGGCGGTACGGTCCTGTTTCGCGAGGCCTATGGCGCGCGCAGCGTCGCCCCGGCCGTCGCCGTCACGGCGCATACCCGTTTCTGCATCGGTTCCATGGGAAAGATGTTCACTGCCGTTTCGGCGCTCCAGCTGATCCAGGACGGCGAGCTGCGCCTGACGGACACCGTCGCGGCGCTGCTGCCCTCGTATCCGGACACGCCGCTCGCGCGGCAGGTGACGGTCGAACACCTGCTGACGCACAGTGGCGGCACCGGCGACTTTTTCGGAGCCGATTACGACGCGCATCAAGCGCAACTGCGCACGCCAGGCGATTTCGTCCGTCGTTTCGGCAAGCGCGACACGCTGTTTCCGCCGGGATCGCGCTGGGGCTACAGCAATTTCGGCTTCATCCTGCTCGGCGCCATCGTCGAGGAGCTCTCCGGCAAGTCATGGGACGCGTACCTCGATGCGCACGTCTTCAAGGTTGCCGGCATGCGATCGACGTCGGCGGTGGCTACCGGGCCGAACACGGCCCAACCGTGTACCGGTGCCGCCGAAACCGGCCTGAAGCCGCTGCCGTACTACGTGGGCCTGCCCGCGGGCGGCGGCTATTCGACGCTCGACGATTTGCAGCGTTTCGCTGTCGCGCTGAGTGAAAGGCGGTTGCTCGACGCCGCGCATCTCGACCTGCTGACGCGGGCGCGTATTGCGGCGGGCAGCGCGCACTGGTCGCTCGGCCTGCGCGTAGGCGCGCGCAACGGGGCGCCATACTACGGACACGGCGGCAGCGCGCCGGGCGTCAACGCGGATTTCGCGATCTATCCCGACTCGGACTATCGGACCGTCGTCCTGTCCAACCGCGGTCATCCGCATGCCGTGAACGTGGCGGACTTCATCGGTGCGCGACTGCCGCTCGGCGGCTGACGAGGTCGGTTTGCTCAGGGCGCGTCGACGACCGGGTGGGTGCGTCAAAGTAAACTAATTTACTTGTCCGCAATTCCGGCGCTTTCCGGCCAATCGCCGCAGAGTTTCGCCCAACACGGGCTCCGGCGCGCCCGGTCAGGGCACGCCCTGAATACCGGACGGAGCGCGCACGCCGTCAGCCGGTGATCGGTGCCGGTTCGCCGGCAAACGCGAGCGCGCCGCCAATCAGCGCATGCGCATCGTCGGCCGGGGCGAGTCGGATCATCGCGTTCCAGTCCTGGCCCTGCTGCCAGCCCTGCGCGGGAAGGCGGCGGACGATCGCCGCTCGCAGCGGTTCACCGAGCCCTTCGGCCAGGCCGCCGGCGAACAGGAACCTTTCCATGCCGAGTGTGTAGTGGATCATGGCGACCGCTCGCGCCAGCGGTTCGGCGAAGGCATCGAGTTCGATCGCTGGACCTTCGCTTCCGACGTGTTCGACGCGACGCTGCCAGGCGCGACCGGACGCCAGTGCGCCCAGATGACCGCGGCCGCCACAGTCGCACAGCGGTGCGTGGACTGATGCGTCGAAAACCATGTGGGTCAGTTCGCCGCCGCGGCCGTGCGGACCCACCTGTGGCTGGCCGTCGATGAACACCTTGAGGCCGACACCGCTTCCGAGCGTGAACAGGGCGAAATCGGGATGCTCGGCGACGAAACGGAAACCGGCTGCGCTGACGTCGTTGTAGATGCGCACCGGCAGGCCCGGCAGGCGCTCGGCGAGCAGCCGGTCGAGCGCCAGTGGGCACAGGCTCGCGCCTTCGCTGCCCCACAGGGTCGGCAGCGCGGCGACGCGCCCCTGCGCATCGAGCGGGCCGGGAAAGGCCGCGGCCACCGCTTCGGCGTGCGCACGCCGGCGGGCCTGCTCGGCGAAGGCAACCATAAAGTCGATCACGTCGTCGAGCCGCTCGCGCGCGGTCACGGCCGGGGCGAGCAGGTGGCTCGGTGTCGGCCGGCGCTGCTGCTCGAGCACTTCGGCACGGCGACCGTCGACGGCGACCACCGCCGCGCGCATGTTGGTGCCGCCGATATCGAAACTGGCGATGATCCGGGTCGCCACGGCCTCAGGCCTTGCCGGCCGGCGGCGGCGCGATCGATTCGCGCAGCACGAGTCGGGCCGGATGCATGCTCGGATGTTGCCCGGCCTCGCTGGCACGCAACTGGTCGAGCAGGATGCTGGTCGCGGTCTTGGCCATGTCGCGGATCGGCTGCTGGATCGTGCTGATCGACGGCCAGACCTGGCGCGAAATCGGCGCGTCGTCGAAGCCGACCACGGAAAGCTGTTCGGGGATGCGCATACCGTGGATGAGCGCCGTCTTGATCACGCCGCCGGCCATCTCGTCATTGGCGGCAAAAATTGCCGTTGGCGGCGACGCCAGCTGCAGCAACTGGCGCGCGCCTTCCTCGCCGGCGTGAAAGCGGTTGTCGCCGACCACCACCAGCTCGCCCTGGAAGGCGATGCCGTTCGCGCGCAGGGCCTTGCGATAGCCCTCGAAACGCAGGCCGACCGCGCGGTGATCGGGATGGCCGGTGATGAAGCCGATACGGCGGTGGCCGAGACGGATCAGCACTTCGGCCAACTCGAACGAGGCGTCGAGATCGTTCGTCTCGACGAACGGATGCGCGGCCTTGTCGATGGTCGGTGCGATCCGGACCAGCGGAATGCCGGCGTCCTTGAGCAGTGCGATCGCCTCCATGTGGTCGGAGATCGGGGGCGACAGCAGCACGCCATCGATGCGCCGGTCGAGAATCAGCTCGGAGATTTCATTGGCCAGATCGCCATCGCGGAACTCGCCCGGATGGATGACCAGTTCGTAACCGTGCGGCCGGCACATCTCGAGCACGCCTTCCTGGATGTCGAGCACATAGTGCGCACCGGGCTTGCCGTAGATCAGGCCGAGCATGAAGGAGCGATTGGCCGCGAGGCCGCGCGCCGACAGTCGCGGCCGGTAGTTGAGTTCGGCGATGGCCGCCTCGACGCGTTCGCGCGTCGGTTGCCTGACGTTGGGTTCGCGATTGACGACGCGCGAGACGGTCTTGATGGACACGCCCGCCCTGGCCGCCACATCGTCGATGATCGCCTTGCTCATCGGTTCGGCCTCCACGCCGAAGCGCTCCGTTTGCGCCGATTGTATAGGCAAGCTCTAGCCCGCATTTCTCACCCCCGTTCGTAGCGAGGCCGTCGGGACGCCGTCCTGATGCGCGCCGCGGACCGAGTGGCGGCGAAGGCGTAGCCGACACTACGTCGAGTCGACACGAGGGAGCAGCGCGCGTCAGGGCGATCGTATCGGTGGCCGCAGCGGAAGGGGTGTGAGAAAGGCGGGCGAGGTTGGGCCGGCATGGCGCGATCGGTCATGAAGCCGGTCGCATCGGCGTGCGTGCGGCGATCTCGGCGACCAGCCGCGCGTGCGTGCCGGCGTCCAGCCGGTAGAACAGCATGACCGCGCACGAAGCGAGCATGCCGAACATCGGGAACAGCGTGAACATGACCTTGAGTCCCTCGACCGTTGACGGCGTCTGGTCCTGGTTCGGCACGTAGCCGATCCAGACCAGATAGAGGCCGACGAAGGCGGAGGAAAGGCCGAGCGCCGACTTCTGGATCAGGGTGACCAGGCCGAACACGAACCCCTCGACGCGCACGCCGGATCGCCACTCGCCGTATTCGACCGTATCCGGCACGATCGACCAGAAGTTGACGGCGATCGCGGCCGAGCCGAACGCGGTGATGCCGACCAGCACGAACACCAGGGCCGGTTCCGGTCTGTCGACCAGGTTCAGCACGCCGAGCGCGGCCGTTGCGATGAGCAGGCCGAGGATCCATGCCGCCCGCTTGCCGGTATAGCGACTGATCAGTGTCCACGGCAGGATCGCCAGCATCTGCACGAACGGGATCATGCTGGCGAGGTCGCCGGTCATGGTCGGCTCGCCGCGCATGTAGTACTGCACGAAGTAGGGCAGGCTCGCGCTGGTGACCGTGCTGGCGAAGCCGAACAGGGCGATCGCCGCGGCCGCCTGCAGGAAAGGCACGTTCCCGGACAGCATGCGCAGCAGTTCGCCGAGCGGCGGATGAGGTTGCTGCTCGGCGACCGGTTCGAGACGTTCCTCGGTCAACCCGTAGCTCGCAAAAATGATCAGCGTCGCGAATGACGACAGGATCGCCGCCGACCAGAAATAGGCCGAGTCCGGATTGCCGATGCCGAGCCAGGCCACCAGCCGCGGTGTCGCAAAGCCGACCACCGCCGAGCCGCTGAAGGCGAACAGCATGCGCGCGCCGGCCAGCCAGTTGCGCTCCATCGAGTCGCGCGTCATCGACGCCATCATGGCGCCGTAGGGGATGTTGACGGCGGCGTAGACCGTGCGGAACAACAGCTGCGTGACCAGCGCATACAAAACCAGCGCGGTATCGTGGAACGGCACCGGCAGGAACACGAAGCTGAAAGTCACGGCCAGCGGAATCGCGCCGAACAGCATGTACGGGCGATAGCGTCCGAAGCGCGTGCGCGTCTTGTTGGCGACGATGCCGATCAGCGGATCGATCAGGCCGTCCCAGATCAGGCAGATCATGACGATGATGCCGGCCGCGCCGCTGGCGAGGCCGAGCACGTCGGTGTAGTACTTGAGAAGGAAGACCTGCAGCGGCAGCCAGTAGAAATTGAAGGCGAAATCGCCGAGCCCATAGCCGAAATAGCGTCGCGTCGGCAGCCGCTGCGGGTGTGCCGCGAGAGGGATGGCGTTCATGGTTTCGGGTTCACTCCGGCTGGGGACGACGGGGCGAAGCGGCAGCGCAGCGCGTCCCGCCTGTGTCGCGATGCGCGCGAACGGATTTCAGCGAGGCGCGCGTCAGGCGACGGCATTGGCGGCCGCGACCTCGGCGAACCATCGGCCCGACGCCTTGAGCGTACGCGTCTGGTTGCGCTCGAAATCGACGTGCACGATACCGAAGCGCTGCGAATAGCCTTCCGCCCATTCGAAGTTATCGAGCAGGCTCCACTGATGGAAGGCCCGCACCGGTACGCCCTCGGCCATTGCCGTGGCCATGGCCTTGAGGTGCTGGCGCAGGAAATCGATGCGCGCGTGGTCGTCGATCTCGCCATCGGCGCCGGGTCCGGTGTTGAAGGCCGCGCCGCATTCGCTGATCTCGATCGGCAGGTCGCCGGTATGCTCGCGCATGCGCACGAGGATGTCGCGAAAACCGTTCGCGTCGATGTCCCAGCCGATGTCGGTCCGCGGCAGGCGTCCGCGTCCCTTCGCCCACTCGCCGATGCAGTCCAGGCCCGGAATATCGCTGCCGCCCGGTGCATGACGCACCAGCCACGGCGAGTAGTAGTTGAGGCCGACGAAATCGAAGGCGGCGCGCATGGTGATTTCATCGCCCGGCAGGAAGCCGAGCAGCGCGTCGATCTCGTCGACCGGCAGCACGCCGTCCGGATACGCGCCGTGCAGGGCCGGATGCAGGAACCACAGGTTGAGAAAGCGGTGCCAGCGCTCGGCGGCGGCGGCATCCGCGAGGGTGTCCGACTGCGGATACATCGGCGCGACATCGAAGGCACTGCCGATTTCGCAATCCGCGCGACGCGCCTTGAGTGCGCGAAAGCCGAGTCCCTGGGCGAGGTTGGCGACGTGCGTCGCGCGCAGGAAGCCCCGCGCATCGCGTCGTCCCGGCGCATGCACGCCGAGCCAGTAGCCGGTCGACGTGAAGGTCTTCGGTTCGTTGAGGACGATCCAGTGGCGTACGCGATCGCCGAGTGCCGCAGCGACCAGGTCCGCGTAGTCGCCGAAACGCGCGGCGGTATCACGCTGGGTCCAGCCGCCGGCGTCCTCGAGCTCCTGCGGCAGATCCCAGTGATACAGCGTCACCAGCGGACGCAGGCCTGCTTCGAGTACGCAGTCGGTCAGCCGCCGGTAGTAGTCCAGGCCCTTCGCGTTGGGACCGCCGCGGCCACCGGGCTGCACGCGCGGCCAGGCGATCGAATAGCGATAGCTGTCGAGACTCATGGCCTTGACCAGCGCCACGTCCTCGCCGAACCGGTGGTAGCTGTCGCAGGCAAGGTCGCCGTTGTCGCCGCCACGGACCTTGCCCGGCGTGTGCGCAAAGCGGTCCCAGATCGATTCTCCCTTGCCATCGACATTCCAGGCGCCCTCGATCTGGTAGGCGGCGGTTGCCGCACCCCAGAGGAAATCCGCGGGGAAGCGTTCGGGCGGCATTCGATTTTCGTCTTTCGGCATCGTCTCGCTCGTGATTACTGGGGTTTTGCGCCGGCCGTTGGCGAGGCGACGGGGAATTCGCGCCGCCCCGATGCACCGCCGTCGACGACCGGAATCCGTGGACGCCGAGGGGAGGCGCGCATCAACGGATTCCGGTCATCGCCGGGAACGGGTTGCCGATGGATCGGACGAGCGGCGCGGGGTGTGCTCAGAACCAGAAGCCGAAATTCATCCCGACGGTTCGTGGCGGCAGGTATTGCGAGACGTATTCAAAGCCGCTGGCGACGGCCGTCCTGCCCGCGCTCGTGCGCACCTTCTTGTCTTCGGCGTTGTCGACGTAGAGGTCGAGGTACCAGGTGCCGTTCGGATTGATATAGCGCATGCTCAGATCGGTGCGGGTGTAGCTGGACTGCTTGTCGCCGTCGCCGAGGTTGAATGCGCTGAGCCAGCTCTCGGTCTCGTAGTGGGTACTGATGCGCGGAGTCAGCCGCGCGCCGCTGGAGAAGCGGAAATCGTGCTCGTAGACCAGGGTGAACGCGGCATCGGGGGCGTGTGCGAGTTCGTTGCCCGAGACGTCCAGACAGTTGCCGATGCCCGATTCGGCCGGGCAGGGCGGCAGGCCCTGATAGTCGTTGGAACCGGCATACGGCAGGGTGCCGAGCTTCTTGTGCGGAATCGCCGAGAACACGAACTGCAGGCGGTCGACGTCGGTCAGGCGCGCATTCAGTTCGGATTCGAATCCCCAGACCTTGGTGCTGCCCTTCACGTTCGAGAAGCCGAGTCCGCGGCTGCCGTCGACGAACGTGATCGGCGCGGCAAGCTGGAAGTCCTTGAAATCCTCGTAATAGAACGCGTTGTTCCAGACCACCTGTCCATCGAGGAAGGACGACTTGGCACCGATCTCGAAATTGGTCAGCTCCTCGTGCCGGTACGGCACGCCGCCGTCCTGCAGGCCACCGGACTTGTAGCCCGTCGACACGCTGGCGTAGAGCAAGAAGTCCGCCGCCACGTCGTAGTCCGCGCGCGCCAGCCAGGTCAACTGGCCGTGGTCGTACTGGCCGTCGTTGATGCCGCCGATGCCAAATCCGAAACCGTTCTCGTTGCTCGGAATCGTGCCCGGGGCGATCGGAACCTGCGGAATGTCGGGATTGCCGTAGCCCTGCCAGCCCCAGCCGCGGCCACCGATGTTCTCCTTCGCGTCATCGGTGTAGCGCAGGCCGCCGGTCAGGCGGAATGCATCCGATACGTTCCAGGTGGCCTGGCCGAAGACGGCCTTGGAATCGACGGTCTGCTTGGGCTGGATGAACGAGCCTTGCCAGGCGACCGTGCCCTGCTGGGTGCCATTGAAGATCGGGATATCGAAACGGATCTTGTTCTTCTCGGCGGCGTAGTAGAGCCCGAGGATCCAGTCGACGGTGTTCTCGCCGTTCGAGGTCAGGTTCAGTTCGTGGCTGTGATTGCGATAGACCGAATAGTTGGTGCGGTCCTGCTGGTAGGTCGCGCCGGTCGCGAAACTGGTCGGCACCTGCACGCCGCCGTCCTGATCGAAATCCGCCGATCCTTCGAAGCGGCTGATGCCGGCAATGTAGGACAGCGACAGGTAGTCGCTGAGCTGCCAGTCCATGCGGCTGCGCAAGGTGTTCACCTCGCGATCGAGCGACGGCGCCGTGTCGATGAGCGCGGACCAGAAATCCTGGCCCGCGCGCGGCTTCTGCATCAGGTTCATGCTCGGCGTGCCGGTATCGCGGAAATATTCGTAGGCCACGTTCCAGCTGAACGCGTCGCTCGGCTGGAGCAGGCTGCTGATCCGAATCGCGGTCTGGTTCTGCGCGTTGTACTTGTCGCCGCCGGCGACGAACAGATTGGCATTGATGGGCTGGAACGCGGCCGGATCGCCCCCCGACGCCAGGTAGGCGGCGCGCTGCGACTCGACCGAAGGCAGCAGTGCGCTGGGATTCTGGTATTCGACGTAGCCCTCGTGCTGTTCGTGGGCGAAGGCGACGCGCATCGCCCAGGTATCGCTGATGGGTAGGTTGAAGGCGCCGCGGCCGCCGAGGCGCGCGTAGTTGCCGAAGCCGAACTGCAGATTCCCCGAGCTGTCGCCGATCACGGGCTTCGCCGTCTGCATGTTGACCGCGCCGACCGTCGAGTTGCGACCCCACAGCGTGCCCTGCGGTCCACGCAGCACCTCGACCGATTCGAGATCGAGCAGCAACGAGGCGGCACCCTCCGCGCGCGGCGTGTAGATGCCGTCGACAAACAGGGCGACCTCCGGATCGGCGTATTCGGTCTTGGCGCTGTCGTTGCCGATGCCGCGCAGGGTCAGCGTGATCACACCGTGGTCGCCCTGGGTGGTCGCGGCAAACCCAGGTACCAGGCTGGTGATGTCCTGCACCGTGATCACGCGTTCCTTGTCCAGCGCCTGCGCACTGATCGCGGTGATCGCGACCGGTGTCTTCTGTAGCGGCGTGCTGCGCTTGGTCGCCGTCACCGTGACCAGGTCGAGCGCAGTGGTCTCGGCATCGCCGCCGGCGTCCGGCGCCGACGTCGAACCTGCGCCGGCATCGCCCTGCGCCGCCGCCATGGCCGAACTGGCCGCGAGCACCGCGGCGATAGAACGGTGAAGCAAGGTCTTGCGAACGAACATGGGTGTACCCCTCCCGATGATGACGCCCTCTGAGCCAGTCTCCGAGCGCCTGTGATTACCCGCTGGCGACGCAGAGTGCATACCGATGGCAGCGCTGTCAATCGAAGTTTGATAGCGCTGTCATTCGGTGAAAACCGCTGCTGCAACGCAAAATGACAGCGCAGTCATTCGGGCGTACGGTGCGCGGCTCGGCGTCGACCCGGCGCGCCGTCAGCGCACCGATCGGGAGCTGCAACCATTGCTGCGGGGCGTATTGATCGCGGGCGGCGGAACGGCTGGCTGTGCGCCTGCCATCCCGCGAAGGCCCTCAATCTGCGGACACCGGGCGGCGTGCGCATCCAACTCGTCGAGTCGCCCGAAATCGGCATTCTCGGCGTCGGCGAGGGCACGTTCCCGTCGATCCGCGGCGCGGTCTTATCCCGTTGCTGCTGCGCCGCCGTCGGTCGAGAATCGGCCATCCACTGCGCAGGACGCATCCGATGAACGACGAGGGACGCCGCATTCATGTGGCGCTGCATGGCGCGAGCGGGCGCATGGGGCAGGCGGTGCTGCGCGCGGCGCGGCAGTGCGACATGGTCATTTCCGCCGCGCTGGTGCGCCCGGGTTCTGCGCTGATCGACGTGCCGTTGCGCCAGATTCTCGGCGAGAGCGTGGGCGAGCTCGAGTTCCGCGCTGCGCTCGATCCCGACGTGACGGTCGACGCGCTCGTCGATTTCAGCGGGCCGCATGCGTTCGATGCGGCGCTTGCGCTGGCGCTCGAACGCCGCGCCGCGTTCGTGAGCGGCACGACCGGCCTTTCGCCGCATCAGCTCGGTGAAATGCATCGCGCATCGGCTGCGATTCCCGTGCTGTGGACGTCCAATTTCAGTCTCGGCGTCGCGCTCATGCGCCGTTTCGCGCGCGTCGCGGCGAGGGTGCTGCCGGACTGGGATTGCGAGATCGTCGAGATGCATCACCGGCGCAAGGCCGACGCGCCGTCGGGCACCGCGCTGACGCTCGGCGAGGCGGTCGCGGAAGGGCGCGGCCTTGCGCTCGATGAGGTCGCCGCGCACGGCCGCTGCGGTCAGACCGGCGCGCGGCCACCCGGTCAGATCGGTTTCCATGCGCTGCGCGGCGGAGACGTCGTCGGCGAGCATACGGTCATCTTCGCGAGCGACGACGAGCGCATCGAATTCACGCATCGTGCGGCGAACCGCGAGATCTTCGCGCGCGGCGCGCTGCTCGCCGCGCGCTGGCTCGCGGCGGCGAAGCCGGGCCGCTATGACATGGATGACGTGCTCGGCGACTGAAGCGGCGCGACGGCGGTCAGTGACGGCCGCCCGGCGAAAAGACCAGCACGACCAGGCCGAGCAACAGCAGCGCGATTCCGACGAGGATCGCCGCGGCGATGCCGAGCCCCCACGCGGTGCGCGATTCCCGCCGGCGCAGGAAATGCGCGGCGAGCGTGAGCAGCGCAATCCACGGCGCGGTGAGAAAGGCGAGAAACGCCGGCAGCGGATGCAGGCTCGGCAGTACCGACCACATCGCCGCATGGCCGCCGAGCAGGGCAATCAGCCCGATGCCGCCACCCTTGGCCAGCGAGCCTCGGAATGCGTCTTGCGGCGCCTGCGCCGGGTCGGGATTCATACGGTGCGTGCTCCCGATTGCAGCAGGGCGATGGCGCGAGTGTGCACCGATTCCCGAAAAAAAGCCGCGCAGGCGCGTACCGACCAAGGTCTCGACGACGCGCGACGAGTGGACACATGGTTCGCTGCCGCATAAAATCGCGCCTCGCCTCGATTCCCTTTTCCCGCCCAATCCACGGACTGGTAGCGCCAGCCCGCGGGTTTTCGCGCACCTGAGTTTGGCGGTGCCGGGCCACTACGCATAAGGCGACCGCATGACCATGCCAGCACTTCTCGCTCTCGCCGACGGCAGCCTGTTCCATGGAACGGCCATCGGCATCGAGGGAACGACGACCGGCGAGGTCGTCTTCAACACGGCCATGACCGGCTACCAGGAAATCCTGACCGATCCGTCGTATTCGCGTCAGATCGTCACGCTGACCTATCCGCACATCGGCAACACCGGATGCAATGACGTCGACGTCGAGTCCGCTTCCGTCGCCGCCGCCGGCCTCGTGATCCGCGACCTGCCGCTGCTCGCGAGCAATTGGCGCTCCACCGAAACCCTGCACGATTATCTGGTCCGCAATCGCATCGTCGCGATCAGCGACATCGATACGCGCCGCCTCACGCGCATCCTGCGCGACACCGGCGCGCAGAACGGCGCCATCGTCGCCGGCGCGTCCATCGACGTCGACGCCGCGCTCGCCGCGGCACGCGCGTTCCCGGGCCTCAAGGGAATGGATCTCGCGAAGGTCGTCAGCACGACGCGCCGCTACGACTGGAACGAAGGTAGCTACGACCTCGACCGCACCGCGTTCGCGCGCAAGCCCGGCACGTTCCGCGTCGTCGCCTACGACTTCGGCATCAAGCACAACATCCTGCGCATGCTCGCCGACCGCGGCTGCGAGGTCACGGTCGTGCCGGCACAGACGCCGTCGGCCGAGGTGTTCGCGCTGGCGCCCGACGGCGTGTTCCTGTCCAACGGCCCCGGCGATCCGGAGCCCTGCGACTACGCGATCGCGGCCATCAAGGATTTCGTCGCGGCGCGCCTGCCGGTATTCGGCATCTGCCTCGGCCATCAGCTGCTCGGCCTCGCCGCCGGCGCGCGCACGCTCAAGATGAAGTTCGGCCATCACGGCGCGAATCATCCGGTCATCGACATCGCAAGCGGCGGCGTCATGATCTCGAGCCAGAACCACGGCTTCGCCGTCGACGAACAGACGCTGCCGGCCAACGTGACGGCGACGCATCGCTCGCTGTTCGACGGTTCTCTGCAGGGCATCGCGCTGACCGACGCGCCGGCCTACGGCTTCCAGGGGCATCCCGAAGCGAGTCCGGGCCCGCGGGACGTGGCCCGCGTGTTCGACCCGTTCATCCAGATGATGCAGTCGCGCCAACGCGCGGCGGCCTGAGCGACGATGGCCCTGCTCGATACCCTGCGCCGGCTCGTGCTGGCGACCGTCGTCGCGGGCGGCTGCCTGCTCGCCGCGACCGATCCGGCCCTGGCCCGCGACCGCCGCGTCGCCGTCGTGTCCTACGACCAGCTCGGCGGTCACCTCGGCGAAACCATCGTCGTGCGCACGACGCTCGGCTCGCGCCGCGCCGGCACGCTCGTGCGCTACACGCGCACGGCGCTGCGCCTGAAGCTCGGCCCGCGCGACGGCGGCGTCGAACTCGACATTCCTTCCAGCTCGGTACGCGCCGTCGAAGTGGCGCGCGAACCCGTCACGACTTCCGGAGACGACAGTGCCAAAGCGAACTGATCTCAAGACCATCCTGATCATCGGTGCCGGCCCCATCGTCATCGGCCAGGCCTGCGAGTTCGACTATTCCGGCGCCCAGGCCTGCAAGGCGCTGCGGCAGGAGGGCTACAAGGTCATCCTCGTCAACAGCAACCCGGCGACGATCATGACCGACCCGGAGACCGCCGACGCGGTCTACATCGAGCCGATCAACGCCGACACGGTCGAGCGCATCATCGCCAAGGAAAAGCCCGACGCGCTGTTGCCGACCATGGGCGGACAGACCGCGCTGAACTGCGCGCTCGATCTCGCTGATCGCGGCGTGCTCGAAAAGCACGGCGTCGAGCTGATCGGCGCCTCGCGCGAAGCCATCCGCATGGCCGAGGACCGCGAGCTCTTTCGCCATGCGATGAAGGACATCGGCCTCGAATGCCCGCGCGCGGAAATCGCGCGCACGCTGGAGCAGGCGCTCGACGCGCAGACCAAGGTCGGCTTCCCGACCATCATCCGTCCGTCGTTCACGCTCGGCGGTTCCGGCGGCGGCATCGCCTACAACCGCGAGGAGTTCGTCGAGATCGTCAGCCGCGGCCTCGAACTCTCGCCGGTCGGCGAAGTGCTCGTCGAGGAATCGGTGCTCGGCTGGAAGGAGTTCGAGATGGAAGTCGTCCGCGACACCGCGGACAACTGCATCATCGTCTGCTCGATCGAGAACCTCGATCCGATGGGCGTGCATACCGGCGACTCGATCACGGTCGCGCCGGCGCAGACGCTGACCGACAAGGAATACCAGCGCCTGCGCGATGCGTCGATCGCGGTGCTGCGCAAGATCGGCGTCGACACCGGCGGCTCGAACGTGCAGTTCGGCGTCAATTCCGAGGACGGCCGCGTCGTCGTCATCGAAATGAATCCGCGCGTGTCGCGTTCCTCCGCGCTGGCCTCGAAGGCGACCGGCTTTCCGATCGCGAAAGTCGCCGCGAAGCTCGCGGTCGGCTACACGCTCGACGAACTGCGCAACGAGATCACCGGCGGCCTGACCCCGGCCTCGTTCGAGCCGGCGATCGACTACGTCGTCACGAAGATTCCGCGCTTCGCGTTCGAGAAATTCCCGGCCGCCGACGCGCGCCTGACCACGCAGATGAAGTCGGTCGGCGAAGTCATGGCGATCGGCCGCAGCTTCCAGGAGTCGCTGCAGAAGGCGCTGCGCGGTCTGGAAACGGGCAAGGACGGCCTGACGCCGACGCGCCTGGAGCTGACCACGGTCGAGGGCGTCGCGCGGCTCAAGCGCGAACTCAAGGAGCCGGGTCCGGAGCGCGTGTTCTACGTTGCCGACGGCTTCCGCGCGGGCCTGAGCCTCGAGGAAATTTATGCGCTGACGCGCATCGACCGCTGGTTCCTCGCGCAGATCGAAGACCTGATCCGCAGCGAGTCCGACGTGAAGCAGGGCGGCCTCGGCGCGCTCGACGCCACGCGTCTGCTCGCGCTCAAGCGCAAGGGCTTTTCCGATTCGCGCCTCGCGACGCTCGTGGGCACCGACGAGAACGCCGTGCGCCATCTGCGCCGCGCGTTCAACGTGCGCCCGGTCTACAAGCGCGTGGACTCCTGCGCCGCGGAGTTCTCGACCTCGACCGCGTACCTGTATTCCACGTATGAGCAGGAATGCGAGGCGCTGCCGACCGGCCGCGACAAGATCATGGTGCTCGGCGGCGGCCCGAACCGCATCGGCCAGGGCATCGAGTTCGACTACTGCTGCGTGCATGC
>NZ_DATIGT010000343.1:0-6382 GCF_035481375.1 Tahibacter sp. | reverse complement strand
GCGCGGCCGCGTCGACCTGCAGCTCGGCGTCGAGCCGTATCCCGCCGCGGCGCACGGTCCTGATCGCGTCGGCCGCGGGGCCGAGCGCGCCGCGCAGGCGCCAGATCAGCTGGGTCAGCGCGGTATCGCCGATGTCCTGGCCGCCGGGCCAGAGCCGGTCGAACAGCACGCTCCGCGGCACGAGCGCGCCGCGCGCCTCGCAGAGCATGACGAGCAACCGGAACGCGAGCGGCTGGCAGGCGACCTCGGCCTCGTCGACGCGCAGCTGCTGGCGGGCGACGTCGACCGCGACGTTCGCGAAACGATAGACCGGCGCGCCGTCGATGCCGGCGGCCGCCGGCTCGGATCGCGGCAGGTTCATGGCCGCAGACCCAGGCGTGGCGCGGTGGTGAGGTTGCAGAGACCTTGCCGTGAGGACGCCGGATCGGGGGCGCACGCAGCATCCGTCGCCGTCAGCCGGGCTGCACCGGCGTCTTTCGAGGATGCGCACATGGGTATGAGCAACATGATCGGCACGGGCCTGCGGCAGTGGGTCGGGCGCGCGGTGCTGGGCGTCGGCGCGAGCATAGCAGCCGCCGGTTCCTGCGCCGCCGGCTCGAATCCGATCGGGCTCGCGTTCGATCCGGGCTTCGGCACCGGCGGCTTCGCCGCCTTGCCGCGGCATCCGGGCGCCGACGCGGCGACGACGATCACGCCGATCGGCATCGTCCATCTGGATGCGAGCGGCGGCTACGTCAGCGCCACGCTGCAGCGCGCGAACAACATCCCGCGGATCGTGCTGACGCGCTACACCGAATCCGGCCAGCTCGATACCGGCTGGGGCAACGGCGGCAGCCAGATGCCGGCGTTGCCGTCGCCCTACCTCGACAGCGGCACGGTCAACGCGATTCGCCTGGTCGCCGGCAGCGAGAGCGGGCAGGACATCTTCTATGTCGCGTTCAGCCTGCCGGGCACGCCGGGCTATTCGGTCGCCGTCGCGAAGTTCTTCGCCAGTGGCGCGTTCGACGGCAATTTCGGCTTCGGCGGCTATGCGGTGTCGGCGCTGCCGGTCAGCGCGCCGAACGGACTGCGCGAGCTGCGCGGCGCGGCGTTCACCCAGGTGTTCGGGCTGCCCGTGCTCGTCGTCGTCGTCGCCGCGCCGAACAATCGCCTGGTCTTCAGCCGCGCGCACGGCAGCGGCACGGCGGCACTGTCGGACCAGGGCGGCGGCTCGTCCATCGTGTTCGGCAATTCGCCGAACGTCCTGCAGATGCGCACGAACGGCCCGAACCACGTCGAGCTCGTCGGCAATTCCGGCGACGAGGCGTTCTACGGCGACTACGACGCCGGCACGCTGAGTCTGGCCTCGCGCACGTTTCGCTTCCCGTGTCCCGGCGGCACCTCGGCCTCGGCCATTGACGCGCTCGAACGCCCGGCCGGCTGGAACGGCGACGTGCTCGTCATGGGCCGCGCCGCCTGCATTTCGCTCGGCACGGTCGCGGTCGTCGCGCGCATGCGGGACATCGCGACGGCGCCGAGCGCGGTCTGGCTCGCGCGCACCGAGACCGGCGGCGTCTGCGTGCCGGGCGGCCTGAACCTGTGCCCGCAGGTCATGCTCGCGTACTCCGACAGCTATCCGAACGTGGCGATCACGATGACGCCGCAGAACAAGCTCGTGCCGGTCGACACCGCCGACGGGTCGCTGCTGGCGGCGACGCCCGTGAATGCGCTCGGCCCCGATTCCTATGCGCAGCATTCCTCGTACCGCGGCATCGTGTTCCGCTATCCGCGGCTGGTCGGATTCGGCCTGCAGATTCCGGCGGTCAACGGTCTCGCCGGCCTGTTCGTCGACGGTCTTTTCATTGACGGATTCCAGTAGTGCGAAGACGCGCGCGCCGTCGGCGCGTCAGGCCGCGCGCGCGATGTCGTCGGCGATCAGCGACTGATGCAGGCCGAAGCCCGCGGTGACGCCGTCGGCCGCGGCCAGCGTGATGTTGCTGCGCGCGAGCGCCGCATCGCCGGCGGCATGGACGCCCGGCACGCTGGTCTGCCTGCGTTCGTCGGTGCGAAGGATCGCGCCGAGCGGCGTTTCCTCGATCGCGCAGCCGAGCTGCTGCGCGATCGGACCGGCCGGGTGCGTTCGCGTCGCGACGAACAGCGCGCGCGCCGCCAGGCGACGGCCGTCCTGCAGCACGATCGCATCGAGCGTCGTGCCGGGTCCGGCGAGCGACGCGACCGGCGCCGTCTCGACGCGCACGCCGCGGCGGCGCAGCAGGTCGCGATCCTCGCCGTCAGGCTCGGGCTGACCGTTCATGAGCAGCGTCACCTCGCCCCAGTCGGCGATCAGCGCCGCGTGCTGCGCGGCATGCACGCTGCCGGCGAGCACGGCGATCGGTCCGCCGCCGATTTCATAACCGTGGCAGTAGGGACAGTGCACGACGCTGCTGCCCCAGCGTTCGGCGAGACCCGGCAGCCCGGGCAAAGTGTCGCTGACGCCGACGGCGAGCAGCAGCTTGCGCGCCGCGACGTCGCGGCCGTCCGCCGTCGTCACGACGAAATCACCGTCGTTTCCGGCCGCAGCCTGTGCCGTGCCCGCGATCAGCGTCGCATTCGGATACGCCGCGAGCTGCGTGCGCGCGTCGGCGAGAATCGCGCCGCCGCTGCGGCCGTCCTGCGCGAGCACGCCGTGCGAATGCGCGGCGAAGCGGTTGCGCGGCAGGCCGGCATCGAGCACGGCGACGCGGCGGCGCGTGCGTGCGAGCAGCAGCGCGGCGGCGAGGCCGGCGAAACCGCCGCCGACGACGAGAGCGTCGAATCGGTTCATGAGCAGGTCTCCGGGTGTCGCCGCGGCGGCCCGGATGCTCGCCGGCCTAAACGACACTTCTGAAGTTACATATTGGCGGCGCGCCCGGCATATTGCAACTATCGTTGTTACGATATGCCGATCTGCTAAGGTGGCTGCCCCTCCGGAGCCGACCCCGCGATGAAACGCGACAGCCGCCTGTCCCGCATGCTGCACGTCCTCGTCCACATGGAGCGGCACGAAGGATCGGCGACGTCCGAAGCGATCGCGAAGATGCTCGGCACGAATCCGGTCGTCGTGCGGCGCACGATGGCGGGTCTGCGCGAACACGGCTACGTGACGTCGGTGAAGGGGCCCGGCGGCGGCTGGACGCTGGCCAGGCCGCTCGACGCGATCAGCCTCGGCGACATCCATCGCGCGCTCGATTCGCCGCCGATCTTCGCGCTGGCCGCCGCGGTCGATCATGCCGGCTGCCTCGTCGAGCAGGCGGTCAACGCGACGCTGAAGGCCGCGTTCGACGAAGCCGAACGCACGCTGCTCGCGCGGCTCGACGGCGTGAGTCTCGGCGACATCGCGCGCGATCATGCGCGGCGCGCGCGGCGCAAGCCCCCGCGCGGCAAGGGCTGAGACGTCGCATCTCGGCGTCTGGCGGCCCGTAACGGAGAAATCGGAGCGACCGGCGCGTTCCGGCCGCACCTGCTTGCTTCTCGTTCGGTCCGTAGCGGCGCTACGGATTCGCTTCGAAGCCGCGTCCGGAACGACCGGCCCGGTGTCATTCCGGCTTCCGCGTCCTCCGCTTCAGGCCGCTAGCGCCGGCACGACCGCCGCTGCGACGCGCGCGCGTTGTCGACGCGCGCGCGTTCGCGCGAATCCGGCGGCACGCAGACGAGATCGCCCGCAAACGCTTCGCGCCAGACGAACCCCGGATGGCAGGTATTCGGACCCGAGTGGCCGTGGCCGGCGACGCGTGATGCCGCCGCGCCGTTCTCCGCACGGGTCCGGTCGCGGACGTCGGGTGTCACGCAGACGTGATCCTGGGGGCTCGCTTCGCGCCAGACGTATCCCTGGGCGCAGGTGTCCGGCCCCCAGTTGCAGTCGTTCGACTGCGTGCTCTCGCGATCGCAGGCGACGAACAGCGACGAGATGCGATCGTTCCAGGCCGAACCGACGTACTGCGCCGCGCCGCCGCCGGCGAACCGCCGCGATGCGCCGGCGAAATCGCGGTGCTCGAATGCGGTCAGCTCGCAGCGATCGGCGCAGGCGATAGCCGATATGCGGTCGTTCCAGGCGTCGCCGACGTATTTCCGGTTCACGCCGAGCCGGATGTTGCGGCGGTCGCCGCCGAATTCCGCGTGTTCGTAGTAGTCGCAGCTTTCCGGCGCGACCGCCGGTCCGCCGGAGGTCACGACTTCATCCTGCGCCCAGGCCATTGCGGCGATCAGCGACAGGCACGCGGCGTACCGGCGCAGCGCGCGCGTCCGCAGGGACGAATAGTGCGTAGTCATGGGGCGAGCTCCGGAGCCGACTCGGACGAGTCAGTCCACTAGTGGTTTTTGCGCCCCGGTTTCTCTCAGTGCGGCGGCGCTCCGGCGGGCGCCCGGGTTGCCGTGCATGCGACGGCGATGCGCTACAGCTGCCGGCCGCTGCTCTCGCTCGCCATCGGAATCGCGTTACGGCCGTCGCCGCCGCCGTCGGCACCCTGCGCGGCGGCGATCGAAGGCATCGTCGTACCGCCGGTCGAGGTCGCTGCCGATGGCGGCCATGCCTGGGGCCGGCTCGGCGCGGTGATTCCCGCGAACGGCTCGTGCATGATCGGCGTCGATGTCGCAGCCACCGCGGCGACCGCCACGGTGACGGCGACTGCGCCGTAAGGAAACGACCGAAAATTCCGGCAGCGTGTGCGCCTTCAGCGCCGTTCGGAATCGCGGCGTCCGCGCATTGCACCTCGCGCCGGCTGTGCTGCGCGTTTCAGAACTGATACCCCACCTCGACCCCGTACATCCGCGGCGCGCTGATCGTCGCGTAGGTCGTGCCGAACACGTCGGTCGTGTAATTTCCGACATTTTCCACATAGCGCTTGTCGAACAGGTTCGTCGCGAACGCGCCGACGCGCCAGTGCTCGCTCGCGTCGGTCCAGCCCAGGCGCAGGTCGGTGCGTTGCTGCGCGGCGCCGACGTCGACGTTCGGGCTCACGCTGCAGTCGCCCTGCAGCTGCGAATCGGCGTTGCAGCGGCTCTTGCCGCGATACGCGTGGCGCAGCGCGAGGGTCAGGGCGCCGGCGCTGTCGAAATCCCAGCGATACTGCGCGCCGAGCGAGAACGACAGGTACGGCTCGCCCGTGGCCTGGCCGGACAGATCGCGTCCGCTCGGCGTGAGCTTGTCCTTGTAGGTCGCGTCGATGAACGCGAGGTTCGCGTCGACGGTCAGCGCACCGTTGGGCTGCCACTGCAGACCCGCGTCCACACCCCAGGCTTTCTCGTCGCTGGTGTCCACGAGATAGCGCGGCACGCCGCTGCCGGCGCTGTTGGGATCGAGGCGGATCGCCTGGCGGTCGGAATAGACGTAGTAGAACGCCGACGCGTTCCAGAGCAGGCCGTGTTCGTAGTCGGCCTGCTTGATGCCGGCCTCGAGATTCCAGACGTCCTCGTTGTCGAATTTCGCGCCGATGTCGAGGCTGTTGTAGCCGCCGGCCTTGTAGCCCTTGGCGAGCGAGGCGAACAGCATCGTGTCCGGCGTGGCCTGGAAGTCGATGACGAGGCGCGGGCTGAAATCGCTCCAGGAATCGCTGTCGCGCACGGTCACGCCTTCGAGCGCGCCGTTGGCGAACACGATGTCGCTGCTTGCGACGCCGAGCGCGAACAGCGCCGGCTCCTGCAGTTCCGGCGGCAGGCCCGCGATGATCGGCAGCAACTGCTCGATCGTGCCGTCGAGCGTCGGCGCGCTGCGCGGTCCGTTGAACCAGCTGAATTTCTTTTCGTCGCGCGTGTAGCGCAGGCCGACCGTGAGATTCGTACGGTCGCTCAGGGCCCAGATCGTGTCGCCGAACAGCGCGTAGGCGCGCGAGTCGGCGGTGTTGACCATTTCCTCGCGCCAGCGGTGGTCGCGCAGGCTCAGCGGCACGTCGAACGACGCGAGCACGTCGCTGAAATAGCCGAACAACGTGCCGGTCGGCGTCGGCGCGACGCCCTGCGTGCGGATCAGCGTGTCGAGGCTGTCGGTGAACACGTTGACCTGCGAGGTCTGGTCGGCCTTTTCGCGGAAATAGCTCGCGCCGGCGACCCAGTTGAGCGTGTCGGTTTCGCCGGAGAGCTTGAATTCCTGGTAGAAGCTGCGGTTGTCCTCGATGTTGGCCGTGTCGAGGTAGAGATAGCGGCGGTTCGTGCCGTCCTCGTCCTCGCGATTGATCGTGTCGAATTCGCGCCAGGCGGTCGTCGAGGTGAAATGACCCCAGCCCGCGTCGTGGTTGATCGCGAGCGTCGCGCCGTCGAACGTGCGCGATTCCTCGTTGCCCTCGACGTCGTTGAACACGCTCGCGTGGCGCGGATCGAGAAACGTCGCCGGATTCGGCGGGACTTCCGGATAGTCGGGCGAGGGCGGCAG
>NZ_DATIGT010000342.1:0-21455 GCF_035481375.1 Tahibacter sp. | reverse complement strand
GGCTGGCGCAGCGTGTAGTTCAGCGCGCGGTCTTCCATCGCGTGGGCTTCGCTCGACCATTGCGTGATCGCCGCGGCGAAGAAGCGCAGGTTCGACACGGCGCGCGGAATGTCGACGCTGCGGGCGAGCGCGAGCGGCTTGCCGCTGTCGCGCGATTCGGCGACGGCGAAGGCTTCCAGCCGCGACTCGACGAGATCGGCGAGTCGGTTCAGACACTGCGCGCGTTCGCCGGCGGGCCGGCGCGACCAGTCGGGAAAGGCGCGCTCGGCGGCGGCGACGGCGAGGTCGATGTCGGCCGCATCAGAGTCGGGACAGCGCGCGTAGCGCTCGCCGGTCGCCGGTTCGAACACGTCGAGCCAGCGGCCGTTGACGGGCGCGGCGAGGCGGCCGTCGATCAGATTGCTCAGGGTCTCGGTCATCGCGCGATGGTAGCGCGGGCGCGCGGCTCGCCGCAGCGGCGAACGCTCAGGGCGGCGGTTCGTCGTCGGCCGCGAGTTCGCGCGCACGGCGCAGGCCGAGTTCGCGCAGCCGGCGCAGTTCGTGCGGATCGCGCTGCGGCGCCGGGCCGCCGGCGCCGCGCCACAGCAGCATTGCGTTGCAGAACGCCCAGAGCAGGCTGGTCAGCACGACGAGCAGCGTGTAGCCGTAGCCGTCGTTCTGCCAGGCGTCGCCGGGCGTCGCGCCGGGCAGCAGCCAGAGCCACAGACCCAGCAGCAGGCACTGGCCGAGCACGAGACCGACGATCGGCGCGCCGAGTCCTTCGACGTGCTGCGGCGTCGAGGAATACACGCGCAGCGACCACGCCGCGGCGACGCCGAGCCCGAGCGCGAACAGCAGCGGCAGCAGTCCCAGCACGAGCACGATCGCCGCGCCCATGCCGTAGCGCAGCCAGCCCACCACGCCGTCGGCTTCGTCGACGAGCCAGGCGACGCGTTCGAGCGCGCGCAGCGTGCGCGGCGCATACAGACCGATCAGCAGGGTCTGTGCGGCGACGATGCCGGCGAGAACGGCGAAGCGGACGGTCGATGCGGGCAAGCGGCACCTCGTCGGAATGTCCTGCGCGACGCTCGCGCGTGCCTGCAGTCTGCAGCGGGCACGCGAGCGGCGGCACGGGCTGTTGTTGCCGCGGCACCGCGTTGATGTTGCGTGCGTTGACGGCCGGCGCCGGTTGTCGCGCAGCCGTTGTCCCATCGGCGCGCTGAACCCTGGCGTAGCGGAGCCAGCCGTCGCGAAGCGGCGGCTGCGGGATCGTCATCGCGGCGACGCCTTATCGCGCGCCGCGAACGATCCGCGCGACCGTCACAGCGACTGCATGCGACCGCCGTCGACCGGCAGGTTGACGCCGTTGATGTAGGCGGCGGCGGGCGAGGCGAGGAACGCGATCGCGGCCGCGATCTCGGCGGCTTCGGCGAAGCGCGCGGCGGGCACGCTCGCGAGCATGGCCTGTTCGATATCGCGCTCGGACTTGCCGCTCGTGGCGACGCGGTCGCGCACGATCTGCTCGAGGCGCTGCGTGCGCGTGTAGCCGGGCAGGACGTTGTTGACCGTGATGCCGTGAGGACCGAGCTCGGTCGCGAGCGTCTTGGCCCAGCTCGCCACGGCGCCGCGGATCGTGTTGGAGACGCCGAGGTTGCGGATCGGTTCCTTGACCGACGTCGAGATCACGTTGATCACGCGGCCGAAGCCTGCCTCGCGCATGCCGGGCAGCACGCTCTGCAGCAGCGCGTGATTGGCGAGCAGGTGATGGCGGAACGCGTCGACGAAGGCGTCCGCCTGCGCCGTCTGCGCCGGGCCGCCCGGCGGGCCGCCGGTGTTGTTGACGAGAATATGGAACGGCGCCGCATAGGCGGTGCTTTCCACTTTTTTCTGCAGGACGGCCGTGTCGGCCATGTCCGCCGCGATGAAGCCGTGCGTCTGCGCCGCATGCATGCGCGGCAGCGCGTCGACGACGGCGGCCAGCGCTTCCGCATTGCGCGCGAGCACGGTCACGTTGGCGCCGAGCAGCGCGAGTTCCTGCGCCGCGGCGCGGCCTATGCCTTGCGAGGCGCCGCAGACGAGGGCGTGGCGGCCGTTCAGATCGAGCTGCATGGGGGAATCTCCGGATCAGCCGATGCCGCGCGCAATCTTGTGGACCATCCGCGGCAGCAGTTCGTCGTCGCTGTCGCCGCGCGGCACGTCCATGGTGTCGAGATCGAAGCCCATGGCCGCGGCGTCGTCCTCGTCGAGTCCGTCGAATTCGCGGAAGTCGGCGTCGAGCAGCGCCATGCGCGCCGAGGTCTCGTCGTCGTAGCGCAGATACTCGCCGGTCGCGCCGAGCACTTCGGCGATGCCGCTCGCGAAGATGTCGAGCCGCGACCAGATCAGCGTGTCGCCGAAACCGGCACACCACCAATAAGTGTTCACGCGTTCTTCGGCGGCGTGCTGGCCGGTGTCGATGTCGTCGCTCATACCAGTACTCCGGTCATGCGCAGGATCAGCAGCACGGCGGCGCAGGCGCTGCCGACCGCGATGGCCCAGGCGGCGATGCTGCCCGGGAACGCGAGAAAACGCAGGTTCTGGTCGGCCGACGTGCGCCAGGCGAAACGCAGGAACCAACCGAACGCGCGCGGCGACAGCGGCGTCGCGCCCATCAGCGGGCGGTCCTGCGGATGCCGGTCGCGCAGCTGCGTCGCGACCAGCGGCCAGCTCATGACGTAGGCAGTCAGGCCGAAGATCGCGAAGCCGAGCGCGAGGAGCAGCAGGAACAGCACGTCAGAACTCGGCGTGGCCGGGAACGCGCGGATAGGGAATCGCATCGCGGATGTTCGCGAGTCCGCAGGTGTACACGACCAGACGCTCGAAGCCGAGGCCGAAGCCCGCGTGCGGCACGGTGCCGTAGCGGCGCAGGTCGCGATACCACTGGTAGTGCGCCGGGTCGATGTTCATCTTGGCCATGCGCGCGTCGAGCAGGTCGAGGCGTTCCTCGCGCTGCGAACCGCCGACGATCTCGCCGATGCCCGGCGCGAGGATGTCCATCGCCGCGACGGTCCGGCCGTCGTCGTTGAGGCGCATGTAGAACGCCTTGATCTGTTCCGGATAGTTCATGACGACGGCCGGGCGGCCGACGTGCTGTTCGACGAGGAAGCGTTCGTGCTCGGTCTGGAGATCCATGCCCCATTCGACCGGGAAATCGAAGGTCTTGCCGGAGTTCTGCAGGATCTTCACGGCGTCCGTGTAGTCGATGCGCTCGAACGGCGACGCGAGGAAGTTCTCGATGCGCGAGATCGCGGTCTTCTCGACGCGGTCGGCGAAGAACGCCATGTCGTCGCTGCGCTCGTCGAGCACGGCCTTGAATACGTATTTCAGCAGCGCTTCGGCGAGGTCGGCGTCGGCGGCGAGATCGGCGAACGCGATCTCCGGCTCGATCATCCAGAACTCGGCGAGGTGGCGCGAGGTCTGCGAATTCTCGGCGCGGAACGTCGGGCCGAACGTGTAGACCTTGCTGAGCGCGAGGCAGTAGGCCTCGACGTTGAGCTGGCCCGAGACGGTCAGGAACGCGTCCTTGCCGAAGAAGTCCTTGGAATGATCGACCGCACCCTTGTCGGTGCGCGGCAGGTTCGCGAGATCGAGCGTGGATACGCGGAACATCTGGCCGGCGCCTTCGGCGTCGCTGGTCGTGATGATCGGCGTGTTGATCCAGTAGTAGCCGTTTTCGTGGAAGAAGCGGTGCACAGCCTGGGCGAGGCAGTGGCGCACGCGCGTGATCGCGCCGAAGACGTTGGTGCGCGGGCGCAGGTGCGCGACCTCGCGCAGGAATTCCATCGAATGCGGCTTGGGCTGGATCGGATAGGTTTCGGGATCGTCGACGAAGCCGGTGACTTCGATCGCGCTGGCCTGCAGCTCGTAGCTCTGGCCCTTGCCCTGCGATTCGACGACGGTGCCGGTCGCGATGACGCCGCAGCCGGCGCTGAGCTTGAGCACGTCGGATTCGTAGTTCGGCAGCGTGTTCGGCGCGACGATCTGGATCGGATCGAAGCACGAGCCGTCGGCGAGGTTCACGAACGACAGGCCGGCCTTGGAGTCGCGCCGGGTGCGGACCCAGCCGCGGACCGTGACTTCGCTGCCGACCGGATGCGTGCCGGCCAGCGCGGCCTTGATGCTGACAACCGCCATGGATTTCTACTCCGCGAGAACGTGGGCGCTGCAGGCGCCGGGAAGCCGCCGATGATAGCGGAACTGTGCCGGAGGCGGCGCCGGCCTTGGGTTTCGCGCCGCGCGACCCCATTGCGGCCGCAGGCCATAGCGCGTTGCGTTATTGGTCGTCCCGGCTCACGCGACTAGAATCCGCCTCATGTCCATTTCCCTGACCCCCGCCGCGCGCGAGCGCATGATCGATTTCCTGGCCCGCGACGCGAACGCGAAGGCCGTGCGTTTCGGCGTGAAGCGCACCGGCTGTTCCGGCTACAGCTACGTCGTCGACCTCACCGACACCATCGCCGCCGACGACCATTGGATCGAGGACGCCGGCGTCAGGCTCGTCGTCGACGCAAAGAGCCTGCCGTTCGTCGACGGCACCGCGATCGATTTCCAGAAGTCCGGTCTCAACGCGCAGTTCGTGTTCGAGAACCCGAACATGACCGGCGAATGCGGCTGCGGCGAGAGTTTCACGATCGGCTGATGCGCCGGGGCCGGCCTGGCGCCGGCGACGTTCCTCCCGGCAACAGGCCGCCGTTCCGGCGGCGTTCTCGTCCATGAAAAAAACGGCGTTTTCCGCCGGTATGCTTTTCATTCAAAGAAACCGGCGTTTCCGCCGGTGCACATTTCATTCAAAAACCGGCGCTTCCGCCGGTTTTGGTTCTCAGGTCGTCGCCGGCTTCTTCGCGCCGAGCGAGTCGATGAGTTTCGTCAGCGCATCGACTTCCGGCATCAGCGCGTGATTCGGGTAGGCCGTGCGGATCTGCGTCAGCAGCGCCTTGGCTTCCGCATCCTTGCCCATGCGTTCGCTGAGCAGGCGCGCCGCGAGCAGATACATCTGCGGGATGTCGGCGCTCTTCGGGTGGCGCTTGTGGAAGCCGCTGATCAGGCGCAGGGCGAGCTGGGTCTGGCCGAGCGCCGCGGCGCGATTGGCCAGCCGTGTGTTCGACTCGGCGTCGGTGACCGCATAGGACGGATCGAGTTCGACGAGTTCCCGGAACAGCTCGACCGCCGCTTTCTCGCGATCCTGCGCGAGCAGCATCGGCAGCCATTCCTTGCCGTGGCGCACGAGTTCGGTCGTGTCGCCCTTGAGGCGCAGCAGCTTGCGGTACTGCGTGTGCACGGCCTCGGTGCCGCCGCGTTCGCGCAGGTGCGCGCGCAGCGCGTCGGTCGCGAGGTCGGTCTCGCCGTCGCGGACCATCTGCGCGACTTCGTCGAGGATGAACTGGTCCGGATCCGCGTTGCGATTGATCAGCGGCAGCGGCGCGGCGTCGGGCGTGAAGCCGAGCTCGTCCTGGTACTGCCAGACCAGATAGCCCATCAGGTGAAACGTCGCGAGCAGTGCGTAGCCCGAGATGAAGTAGAACAGCGGCAGGCCGATCAGCAGCGGGACGAAACCTTCGAGCAGCGCCTGCGCATTCGCCGCGCTGAGGAAGATCAGCGTCATCAGCCCGTAGGCGAGGAAATACGGCCAGCCGAGCCGGCTCATGATCTGCATCCAGGTCGCCGGGTTCAGCGCATGCCAGAAGTTCTGGTCGATCGCGAGCGACATGCAGGCGCCCGGCCAGCCGAGCAGCAGCAGCAGCGTCGTCGCGAGCCCGAAGAACAGACCGGCGTCGCCGAACAGCAGATAGCCGATAAAGAACGACAGGAACGCCATGACGATGAAGGCGGCCTGCAGCAGCACGCCCATCCTGCCGACCGATTCGTCCATGTCGAGCGTGTTTTCCGGCGGCTCCATGCTGCCGTTCGCGGTTGCGCGCAGGATCTCGAACGCGAACTTGTACAGCGCGATCGTCACGAGCAGCGTCACGATGCGGCCGACGCCGGGCAGCAGGCCGAGCACGCGCGCGAGCGACAGCACGACGAGTGTGATCAGGGCGCCGGTCTGCGACGGATAGAGGGAAATTTCGCGCAGCCGCTGCCAGAACGGCACGATGGTCGGGGTATTCATGGGAAGGATTCTTTCGTGAGCGATGACGAGGCGGTCAGCGGCGACCGCCCATGATGGAGCCGAGCACGCCACGCAGGATCTGGCGTCCGAGCTGGTTGCCGACCGAGCGCATGGCCGACTTGGCCGTCGCCTCGATCACACCCTGGCGGCGCTTGGTGCCGAACAGGGCATCCTTGATCATGCCGCCCCAGCCGCCGCTGTCTTCGGCTTGCGCGGCCGTTCCGCGTTTCTTCGCCGCGGGTTCGGCTTCGGCCGTTTCCTGCGCGGCTTGTTCGTTGCGTGCGCGGATCATTTCATAGGCCGATTCGCGATCGAGCGCCGTGTCGTATTTGCCGCCGACCGGCGAACGTGCGCGGACCGCCGCGCGCTCCGCGTCGGTGACCGCGCCGATGCGGCAGCCCGGCGGCGCGATCAGCACGCGCTCGACCGGCAGCGGCACGCCGCCGTCCTGCAAGGTCGTCGCGAGCGCTTCGCCGACGCCGAGCTGGGTGATGACGTCGGCGACTTTCTTGATCTTCGGATTCGGCGGAAACGTTTCGGCGGCAGCTTTGACCGCCTTCTGGTCGCGCGGCGTGAACGCGCGCAGCGCGTGCTGCACGCGATTGCCCATCTGGCCGAGAATCGTCTGCGGCACGTCGTCGGGATTCTGCGAACAGAAATAGACGCCGACGCCTTTGGAGCGGATCAGGCGCACGACCTGCTCGACGCGCTGCACGAGCGCGGCCGGCGCATCGTCGAACAGCAGGTGCGCTTCGTCGAAGAAGAACACGAGCTTGGGTTTGTCGAGATCGCCGACTTCGGGCAGGCGCTCGAACAGTTCCGACAGCATCCAGAGCAGGAACGTCGAATAGAGCTTGGGTTTCAGGATGAGCTTGTCGGCGGCGAGCACGTTGACGATGCCGCGGCCCCTCATGTCCTGGCGCAGGAAGTCGGCGAGATCGAGCGCCGGTTCGCCGAAGAACTGATCGCCGCCGGCCTGTTCGAGCCCGAGCAGTGCGCGCTGGATCGCGGCGATCGACGGCGAGGAAATCAGTCCGTAGCGCTGCGAGATGACCTTTGCGTTTTCGGCGGCGAAGGTCAGCAGCGCGCGCAGGTCCTTCAGATCGACGAGCAGCAGGCCTTCGTCGTCGGCGAGCTTGAATACGACGTCGAGCACGCCTTCCTGCGTCTCGTTGAGTTCGAGCAGGCGCGCGAGCAGATTCGGACCCATCTCGGAAATCGTGCTGCGGACCGGATGGCCGAGCTGGCCGAAAATGTCCCAGAACACGACGGGATTCGCGGCGGGCTTCCAGTCGAGTTCGAGTTCGGCCACGCGCGCGTCGATCTTCGCGTTGCCGCCGCCGGCTTCGCAGAGCCCGGCCAGGTCGCCCTTGACGTCGGCGAGAAACACCGGGACGCCGAGCTGCGAAAAGCCTTCGGCAAGGCGCATCAGCGTGACCGATTTGCCGGTACCGGTCGCGCCGGCGATGAGGCCGTGGCGGTTCGCGTAGCGGGCGCGCAGCAGCACATCGATGTCGCTCTTCCCTAGCAGGATGTCGCTCACGTCCGCTCCCGAGTCGTTTGCAAAGGTCATGTGAAGGCCGATTGTAGCGAGGGTCGGCGGTATCGCGGCAATCCGTCTGGCGGAGCTCTCGAAAAACCGGGATTCCGGTGTTTTTCGGGCCGGCGGGCCGACACGGAGGTTTTCGCGGCGTGCGCGCCGTTATTGAAGCAAATGTCGAAAACCTTCGACCTTGCTGCGGCGCAGTCGAACGTCGCTCCGGAAAATCACCGGAACGGCGGCTTTTAGACCTTCCCTCAAGGGGCCTCCGTGTGTAACGTGCCGACCGTTCGTGTTGCGGGAGTGCAGTCTTGCGTATTCGTCTTGTATCGGCCGTGGCCGCTTCGTTGATCCTGGCCGCCTGCGCGGGTGCGCCTGCACGCAACGCGAAAAACGTGCCGGTGCCGGCGGCCGACGAGAACGAGATCGGCCAGCTGTACGCGCGCCTCGACGAGGCCGTGAAACGCTACGAAGGCAGCGCCGAACTTGCCGACGCGGGCGAACGCGAACGCGCGGCGCGCGAAGGCAATGCGGCGCTCGACGACCTGCGTGCCGCGGCCCTGCGCTGCCAGCAACTCCCCGGGTGCGAAAAAGAGCGGTTCCTGTCGGCCTTCGACGGCCTGCTGCGCCGCGACGCACCGATCGCCGCGGCCACCGGCGACCCCGAGAAGCCGGCCGCCGAGGATGCCGATCCGGAAGCCGCCGGCGAAGGTTCGCCGGTCGTGTCGGATCTGCCCGAGGCCGCGCGCTCGATCACGCTGCTCAAGGGCAGGCCGCTCGCCGAAATCATCGCCGTGAACGAGCCGGTCAAGGCCGGGCTCGAGGAATGGCTCACGCAGTACCGGCCGAATCTGATCCAGGCCTACGTCAACTATCAGTACATGCGCCAGCTGATGTGGCCGGAATATCAGAAGGCCGGCCTGCCCGAAGCGCTGCTGTTCGGATTCATCGCGAAGGAATCGGGCGGCAAGGTGCATGCGGTGTCGCGTTCAGGCGCGAGCGGGCCGCTGCAGTTCATGTATGCGACTGGGCTGCGTTTCGGTCTGACGACGAGCAACGGTTTCGACCAGCGTTTCGATCCGACCTTGTCCGCGCGCGCGAACGCGGCCTATCTGAACGAACAGTTGCGCGTGTTCAACAACGACCTCGAACTGGTACTTGCCGCGTACAACGGCGGTGAAGGTCGCATGGGCCGGCTGGCCGGCGGCGGGCGTGCGCGATTCTGGGACGCGTCGGTCTACGGTGCGCTGTCGCCGGAAACCCGCGAATACGTACCGATGGTGCTGGCGGCCGCATGGCTGTTCATGCATCCGGAGCGCTACAACCTCGAATTCCCGAAGATCGACACGCGCCTGGGCAACGTGACCTTGCCGCGCACGATGTCGCTGGCGGAGCTGTCGATCTGCTTCGGCCAGGAAGGCGGCAGCCGCGACGGCTGGTTTCGCGCGTTGCGCAATCTGAATCCGGCCTACGACCATCAGGCGGCGCTGCCGCCGGGGACTCGCCTTACCGTGCCGGTCGTGCTCGAGGCGGCATTTCCGCGCGCCTGCGCGCAAGGGCCGTGGCAGACGCTCGCGGCGGAATTGCATGCGGCGTCGATGCCGCAGGTTGCGATAGCGCGCACCGCGTCGACGCGCAGCAGTTCCGGCGGCGCACGCGGCCGCTACACGGTGCGCAAGGGCGACACGCTCGCGGCGATCGCGCGCAAGCATCGCTGCGCCGAAGTCCGGGAAATCGCGAGCATCAATCGCCTGCGCGCGCCGAGCTATGCGATCAAGCCGGGACAGACGCTGCAGATCCCGAGCTGCGGCAAATAAGGCTGGGTCGATTGCGCTGCGGACACGCGGCGCACCGGATTCGAGCCAAAAAAAAGCGCACCATCCCTGGTGCGCGCTTCCTTCTAGCCCGAACTTTTTTGGTGAACGTCAGCGATCAGGCGGCCTGCTCGCTGGAAAACCAGCTTTCGGCGGTCGCGGCCGGCGCGGCTTCGCGCAGGAAACGCAGCGCGCGCAGCAGGGAACGGTGAACGCCGTCGAGCGCGGGCAGCGTCGTGCCGCGGGTTTCGTGATAGGCGACCGTCAGCCAGAGCGCGATGCCGCGCAGGCGGACCGGCAGATTGTCGGAACGGGCGCGCGACAGACCGATGTCGGTGCCGCTGCCCCAGGCGCTGTAGCGCTGTTCCGGCGGCGTGGCATAAAGATGCGGAAACTCGCTCTTTGCGGCAGCGGAGAATTCTTTCTGGGTCAGCGTCGCAAGCTGCAGGCGGGCCGCGTTGCTGAGGCCGCCCATGAGCTTGTCGATTTCCTTGAACTCGCGCTGCAGCTGATAGGCCCGTTTGGTGGCGACAAGCCGCCAGATCAACTGCTGCATGGAAGTCCCCTTGGTGGTTTTTGCGGTTTTGCGAATTCGACGATCGCCGGCAATGCTATGCCGACAGACGGAGCAGATTAGCCGAGTCGGTCACAAACTGACAATCCTCGTCACGTTGTTTTGCAGTGCCGCGCACACAACCGGCGCGGGCGCATCGTCGGAATCGCCGGACGGAGCCCTGCGCCGTCGCCGCGATTCAGCGGATCGTTCCGATGCGCTCGCCGACGTTGACCGGCTGCTCGGGCACCAGCGCAGCGATCTCGCCGACGCCGGGCGGCAGCAGCACGATGACCGTGGAGCCCATGTTGAATCGGGCCATCTCGGCGAAGCGATCGAGCCGGATCGCGCGGTCGCGCCAGTCGCGCCGCGTCACTCCGCTCGCATACGGCGGGATCTCGAGGCCGGACCAGACCGTCGACACGCTGGACACCAGCATCGCACCGACCATGACGACGACGAACGGTCCGTGCTCGCCCTGGAAGTGGCAGACCAGCCGCTCGTTGCGCGCGAACAGCCGCGGGATTTCGGCGACCGGGCCGGGCGCGACGCTGAACAGGCGGCCGGGAACGTGCACGGTGCTCTGCAGCACGCCGGCCAGTGGCATGTGCGCGCGGTGGTAGTCGCGCGGCGACAGATAGACCGTGACGAAGCTGCCGTCGGCGTAGGCGACGGCATCCTCGTCGGAGGCGAGCAGCTCCGCGACGGTGTAATCCTGGCCCTTGGCCTGGACGATGCGGCCGGCGCGAATTGGGCCGGCCTGACTGACCTTGCCGTCGGCCGGACACAGCAGCGCATCGGCGGCCGGATCGGCCGCGCGCGCGCCGGGCTTGAGCAGGCGCGTGAAGAATGCATTGAAATGGTCGAATGCCGCGATGTCGGGCGTCTGGGCTTCACTGAGATCGACCTGATAGCGGCGCACGATCTGCCCGATCAGGAAATTCTTCCAGGGTCGCCAGGTCCAGCGCGTCGCCCAGTACACGAAGCGCGAAAGCAGCCGATGGGGCAGGGCGTACTGCAGCAGTATCGAGAGTTTCATCGCGGCGCGTTCACGAGAGTCTTGAGGTCGGTACCGATCGCGTTCGCGTCCAGCGGCGGGCGGAACAGGCCGACCAGACGCGCCTGTGGATCGATCAGCGCGACCGAAGCACTGTGGTCGACAGTGTACTGGCCGTCCTTGGCCGGTTCGCGTGTGTACATGACGCCGAGCGAGCGCGTCAGGCGCATGAGCTGTTCGTCGCTGCCGGTCGAGGCGATGAAGGCGGGATCGTAGAACGCCGCATAGCGTCCCAGCGTTTCGGGCTGGTCGCGCTGCGGATCGACCGACACGAAATGCACGTGGACGCGGTCGGCAAGGCCGGCCTGCGCAAGCTGCGCGCGCACCTGCTTGAGCACGCCGAGCGTGTTCGGACAGATGTCGGGGCAATTCGTGAAACCGAAAAAGAACAGGTTCCAATGATCCTTGAGGTCGACCTGCGTCAGCGGCTTCGCATCGCTGCGCGTCAGCCGGAACTCGGCCACCGGACGCGGCGATGGATAGCGCGTCAAGGCGACGGTCGCGGACTCGTCGCTGCCGAAGCGCTGGCTCAGCAGCCACAGGCCGAGGCCCGCGGCAAACGCGACGACGAGAATCAGGGCGGTCGGCAGCGTGCGGCCCGAGTTATGACGTGTATTCATTGGGAAGGTCTGAGCAAGTCTCTATCGTGAGGCTCCATGCCCGGCTGGCGGCACCTGCGGCCACGGCGAGTGTGGTGCGGCTGTTCCGGGCGTTGCTCCGCCGAAGTATAGACGCGGACGCCGTGTCGACGGCGCCCTATACTCTGCGGCCCTTTGTCGCTGTTCCTGCCATGACTGCCGAACTTTCCACGATCGTCGACTTCATCCGCTACGGCGCGAGCCGCTTTGCCGGCGCCGGCCTGACCTTCGGTCACAGCTACGACAACGCGCTGGACGAAGCGACGCATCTTGTGCTCTGGGCGTTGCACATGCCGCACGACCTGTCGCCGAACTACGGCCGGGCCAGGCTCGTCGGCGAGGAAAAACAGAAGATCCTCGGGCTGATCGAACGCCGCATCGCCGAGCGCAAGCCGGTCGCCTACCTCACCGGCGAAGCCTGGTTCGCAGGCCTGCTGTTCAAGGTCGACGAAAACGTGCTCGTGCCGCGCTCGCCGATCGCCGAACTGATCCAGAGCGGTTTTTCGCCGTGGCTCGACGAGATCGTGGTGGAGCGCGCGCTCGATCTGTGCACGGGTTCGGGCTGCATCGGCATCGCGATGGCGTCGCACAACCCGGGCTGGCAGGTCGATGTCGTCGACATCAGTCCCGCAGCGCTCACGCTCGCCAGAGCGAACGTGCAGTTCCAGGACGTGCAGGACCGCGTTCGCGTGATCGAGTCGGATCTGTTCGCCGCGCTCGGCGGCGAGGTCTACGACCTCATCGTGTCGAACCCGCCCTATGTGACCGAGCAGGAATTTGCCGATCTTCCGCCCGAATACGGCCACGAACCGGCGCTAGGTTTGAAGGCCGGTCACGACGGTCTCGACTTCGCGCTGCGCATCCTCGCCGAAGCGCCGGCGCATCTGTCAGAGGACGGCGTGCTCATCGTCGAAGTCGGCGAAAGCGAGCACGCGCTCGCAGCGCTGCTGCCGCGCGTGCCGTTCACGTGGGTCGAGTTCAACGTCGGCCAGATGGGTGTGTTCGTGCTCGAGCGGCGCGATCTCGTGGCCCATGCGGGCGACATCCGCGCGGCGCTTGCCGCGCGTGCGTGATTCAGGCCGGGCGCGTGTCGGCCGGGCGCGACTTACCTCAGTAGGCGAGAAACCGTGTCGAGCAATGCGTTCGGAAAACTGCTGACCGTAACGACCTTCGGCGAAAGCCACGGCCCGGCGATCGGCTGCGTCATCGACGGCTGCCCGCCGGGACTCGCGATCGCGCCCGAGGATTTCCGCGAAGACCTCGAAAGGCGTGCGACCGGCCGCAGCCGGCACACCTCGCAGCGGCGCGAGGCCGACGAGGTCGAGATCCTGTCGGGGGTCTACGAAGGCGTCACGACCGGCACGCCGATCGCGCTGCTGATCCGCAATACGGACCCGCGCTCAAAGGACTACGCGGAGATCGCCGAGCGCTTCCGTCCAGGGCATGCGGATTACACCTATTGGCAGAAATACGGCCGCCGCGACCCGCGCGGCGGCGGGCGTTCGTCGGCGCGCGAGACCACGATGCGCGTCGCGGCGGGAGTCGTCGCCAAGCGCTGGCTCGCCGAGCGTCACGGCGTGCAGGTGCGCGGGTGGCTCGCCGCGCTCGGCCCGCTGACGCCCGGGGTTTTCGACTGGGACGCCGTCGAAACCAATCCGTTCTTCTGGCCCGACGCGGCGATGGTGCCCGAGCTCGAACAGTTCATGGATCGTCTGCGCAAGTCCGGCGATTCGATCGGCGCGCGCGTCAGCGTCGTCGCCTCCAATGTGCCGCCGGGCTGGGGCGAACCGATCTACGGCAAGCTCGACGGCGAACTCGCTTCGGCGCTCATGAGCATCAACGCGGTCAAGGGGGTCGAGATCGGCGACGGCTTCGACGCCGTCACCCAGCGCGGCAGCGAACACCGCGACGAAATGACCGCCGAAGGATTTCTGTCCAATCATGCGGGCGGCATCCTCGGCGGCATCTCGACGGGCCAGGACGTGGTTGCGTCGATCGTGCTCAAGCCGACGTCGAGCATCCTCGTTCCGGGCCGCAGCGTGAACGTCCGCGGAGAGCCCGTCGAGGTCGTGACCAAGGGCCGCCACGACCCCTGCGTCGGCATCCGCGCGACGCCGATCGCCGAGGCGATGGTCGCGCTCGTCCTCATGGACCAGGCGCTGCGTCATCGCGCGCAATGCGGCGACGTCGCACCAGTCCAGCCGCGAATTCCGGCCAAACCCTGAATCCCCGCGCGGGCGCGGTCGGTCGTCCGCAATCCTGAAGTATCAAACTGGAGAAGTTTAAATGTCTGCTAGCTCGGCGGAACGCAAGTTCAAGGTGGCCATGGTCGGCGCGACCGGTGCGGTCGGCGAAACCCTGATCGGCATTCTCAAAGAGCGCAAATTTCCGGTCAGCGAATTCGTCGCGCTGGCGAGCGAACGCTCCGCCGGCGGCCAGATCGATTTCGGCAACCAGAAGGCCACGGTGCGCGATCTCGCGACCTACGACTTCGACGGCGTCGACATCGCGTTCTTCTCGGCCGGCGGCAGCGTCAGCCGCGTACATGCGCCGCGCGCCGCGGCGGCCGGCGCGGTCGTGATCGACAACACGTCCGAGTTCCGCTACCAGGACGACATTCCGCTCGTCGTGTCCGAAGTGAACCCCGATGCGATCGCGGGCTACACGACGCGCGGCATCATCGCAAACCCGAACTGCTCGACCATGCAGATGCTCGTCGCGCTCGCGCCGATCCACCGCGCCGCCGGCATCACGCGCATCAATGTCGCGACGTATCAGTCGGTGTCGGGGGCGGGGCGCTCGGGCCTGGAGGAACTCGGCCGCCAGACCGCGGCGATCCTGAATTTCCAGGAGGCCAAGCCGCAGAAGTTCCAGGCGCAGATCGCGTTCAACCTGATCCCGCAGATCGACGACTTCCAGTCCAACGGATACACCAAGGAAGAAATGAAAATGGTCTGGGAGACGCGCAAGATCCTCGGCGACGACGGCATCGAAGTGAACCCGACTGCGGTGCGCGTGCCGGTGTTCTACGGTCATTCCGAGGCGGTGCATGTCGAAACCCGCGACAAGATCACAGCCGAGCGGGCGCGCGAACTGCTAGAAAGCGCGCCCGGCGTGATCGTGGTCGACGAGCGGGCCCCCGGCGGCTATCCGACGCCGGTTTCCCATGCCGCCGGGCAGGATGCGGTGTACGTGGGCCGCATTCGCGAGGACATCTCGCATCCGCGCGGGCTCAACCTCTGGGTCGTTTCCGACAACATCCGCAAGGGCGCCGCATTGAACGCGGTCCAGATTGCTGAGCTCTTGGTGAAATCGTATCTGTGATCTATAGTTACGATTGTGTTATAAGGCATTTTCGAGATTGCCCGGCGGCCTTTCAGGCCGCCGGGCAGTCTTTCGCAAGGACGCGATCGATGCCGGATCTTGTTGTAACTGCCTGATCCGGCGCGAAAAAATTGTGGGAATCATGCTGCGAAGGGGATCGGCCGGTGCTTGCGCATCTGCCGGTGGTTCGCGGGGCGTCGAGACAGTGCTTAAGACCAGGCCGTAGGCCACTGCCACCCAGGGGGCTGACCTCATGAATGGATCGCTGAAACTTACGTTGGCCGTAGCGCTCGCGCTGAGCAGTACGAACGCGCTGGCGCTGGGCCTGGGAATGATCCAGGTCAAGTCGGGCTTGAACGAGCCCCTGGTCGCCGAAATCCCGGTGACCGGCGGTCCCGACGAAACGGCCAGCGTCAGCGTGGCGCTCGCCGCAGCGTCCGATTTCGAACGCGTCGGCCTGTCCCGCTCGCGCATCCTCGTACCGCTGGAGTTCGCGGTCGCGACCGGTGCCAAGGGCAACGCGGTCATCAAGGTCACGACCAAGGAACCCGTCCGCGACCCGTTCCTCGACTTCCTGATCGAAGTGAACTGGGCCAAGGGCAAGCTGCTGCGCGAATACACGGTGCTGCTCGATCCGCCGACCATGGCGCCGGCGATCAAGGGCTCGCGCGCCAGCACCGCGCCGGTGCGCGACGGCGCGACGCCGGCCGCATCGACGCAGCTTCCGTCGGCCAAGCCGTCCAAGCCTTCGGGCAGGCCGGCGCGCACGACCGATACCGCGGCGGCACCGGCTCCGGCAGCTCCTTCTGTGCCCGCCGCACCGCGCAGCGCCGCGTCCGGTGAATATGGTCCGGTCGCCCAAGGCGAGACGCTCTGGGAAGTCGCCGCGGCAACGCGTCCCGACGAGAGCGTTTCGTTGAATCAAGTGATGGTTGCGCTGTTGCGCAACAACCCGAACGCGTTCTATCGCGACAACATCAATTCGCTGAAGCGCGGCGCGATCCTGCGCGTGCCGAGCGCCGATGAAATCCGTGCGGCCGGCTCGGCCGCCGCCGCGGCAGCCGAAGTCCGCAGCCAGAACGACGCCGCGCGCGGCGGGGCCGCGGCGCCGACGCTCGTTGCAGACACCGGCGCGACGCCGTCCCGACCGTCGGGCAGCGCGTCGACGGCGTCGACTGCCAAGCCGGGCGATCGCCTCGAGCTCGTTCCGCCGAAATCCGGCAAGGATGCGTCGGCCAGTGCCGAGCGTCCGGGTGCCGGCGGCACCGGCGATTCGACCGTGCGCGCGGAACTCGCGCGTACCAAGGAAGCGCTGGCCAGCAGCAACCAGGAAGCCAGCGAGCTCAAGTCGCGCGTGCGCGAACTCGAAGAGCTCAAGACCAAGAACGACAAGCTGCTGACCTTGAAGGACTCCGAGCTGGCCGCGCTGCAGCAGAAGCTCAAGGAGCTGCAGGACAAGGCGTCCAAGCCGGCGGCGCCGGCGACTGCGGCCACGCCGCCGCCGGCGTCGACGACCGCTCCGGCCGCGACGACCACGCCGCCCGCATCGACGACGACGACCGTGACCGCGCCGAAGCCCGGCGACAAGGGCGGCGCGCTGACCAAGGAAGAAATCTGGGGCACGGCCTCCTCGACGCCGCCTGCCGGCACCTCGACGCCGTCCACGACGCCGTCGGCGACGAGCACGCCGCCCGCCGCCACGCCGGGTTCGACCACGACCCCGCCGGTCGCGACGACGGCACCGTCCTCCACGGCAACGCCGCCGGTTTCTACGCCGAGCGCCACGCCGGGCACCACCACGCCGGCCGCGACCCCGTCGACGACTCCGGGCATCACGCCGGATCCGTCGGCGACGGCAACGACCACGCCGCCGGGCGCGACCGCCACGACGCCGCCGGCTGCGACGACCGCGCCGCCCGCGACGACGACGCCGGCCAAGCCGGCGACGAGCACGACCGCGCCGGCCAAGCCGTCGACACCGGCCAAGGTACAGCCGCTGCCGGCAGCCAAGCCCTGGTACATGGAGCCGATGACCTGGGTCTACGGACTCGGCGGACTTGCAGTGCTCGGCGCGCTGGGCTTCCTCGGCTCGCGTCTGCTCGGCGGGAAGAAGTCGACGGCCGCCGCAGCGGGTGCGGGCGCCTACGCCGAAACGACCTCGCCGCTGCAGGACGAGGAGGACGCACTGCTCGATCGCCTCGCGCAGTATCCCGACGACACCTCGGCCCATCTCGAACTGACGAGCCTGTACTACTCGCAGGGCGACGCGGACAAGTTCGAAGCCGCCGCCCAGGCGATGTACGCGCATATCTACGACACGAACATGCCCGAATGGCAGCAGGTCCAGGCCATGGGTCGCGAGCTCGTGCCGTCGAATCCGCTGTTCGCCGAGCCGGTCGCCTCGTCGGCCCCGGCCTTCGGCAGCTATCAGCACGCGTCGCCCGAGCCGATGCGATTTGACGGCTTCGACGACGGCTTCGGCGCTCCGCCGGCCGCTCCGGCTGCGAGCAAGGCCGACGACGATGCCTTCGACTTCGACCTCGCCGACCGCAGCGCTGCGCCGCCGGCACCGGCCGCACGCGACGATTTCTCGTTCGATCTGACCCCGCCGCCGGCCGCTGCAACGCCGCCGCCGCCGAGCAACTACCAGACCCAGGTGCAGCCGCTGCCGCCGATTCCGGATCTCGCTCCGCTGCCGTCGCGCGTCGATGACGACCTGCTCGCGTCCGACGATGCGATCGGCACCAAGCTCGATCTGGCCAAGGCCTACCTCGACATGGGCGACCCGGACGGTGCCCGTTCGATGCTCGAGGAAGTGCTGATCGAAGGTTCCGACTCGCAGAAGGGCGAGGCGCGCAAGCTGCTCGCCGAGATCCGCTGATCGCGAAACCGTTCACTGCGTGACGAAAAGGCCGGCGCAAGCCGGCCTTTTTCATTGCCGGCCGGGCAGTTGCGAGGGCCTGCGCCGGCCGCGGCCGGGTTCGGGCTACAATCGCGCCCCTTTTGCCCCTCGCCGGAGCTGGCTTGCGCATCGCCCTGGGCGTCGAATACGACGGCACGGATTTCCTCGGCTGGCAGCGGCTCGACCGCGGACGGACCGTTCAGGGCGTGCTGGAGCAGGCGCTGTCGTTCGTCGCGGCGACGCCGGTCGAGGTGGTCTGTGCGGGACGCACCGATTCCGGCGTGCACGCGCGTTGCCAGGTCGTTCATTTCGACGCACCGGTCGAGCGCGCCGATCGCAGCTGGCTGCTCGGTACGAATTCGCGCCTCCCCGACGACGTCTGCGTGCGCTGGCTGCAGCGCGTACCGGCGGATTTCCATGCGCGCTTCTCGGCGCGTGCGCGGAGCTATCGCTACACCTTGCTCAACCGGGCGGTGAGGCCCGCGCTCGAGGCGCGCTTCGTCGCCTGGGAGCGGCTGCCGCTCGACGCCGCGCGCATGCAGCAGGCGGCGCGGCACCTGCTCGGCGAACACGACTTCAACGCGTTCCGCACCGTCGCCTGTCAGGCGCCCAATCCGGTGCGCACGATCCAGGCTCTGAATGTCACGCGCGACGGCGAACGCATCCATTTCGACATCCGGGCGAACGCTTTCCTGCATCACATGGTCCGCAATATCGTCGGCAGCCTGGTGCCGGTGGGCCTCGGCGAGCGCGAGCCGGACTGGGTCCGCGACGTGCTGGCCGGCCGCGATCGCACGCTTGCCGGGCCGACGGCACCTTCACAAGGACTCACTTTTCTGCATCCTTCGTATCCGCCCGAATGGCAACTCCCAGCGGAAGTGACATTGTGAACGAGCGCGTGCGGGTGAAATTCTGCGGGTTCACGCGCGCCGGGGACGTGGCCGAGGCCTGCGCGCTCGGCGTCGATGCGATCGGCCTGATCATGACCCGGCGCAGCAGGCGCTTCGTCGATATCGAACAGGCCGCGGCGCTGCGCGCGGCGGTGCCGCCGTTCGTCGCGGTCGTCACGCTGCTGCTCGACGACGAGGCTGCCTGGGTCGACGAAGTCATTAGCCGCGTGGCGCCGGATCTGCTGCAATTCCACGGCGACGAACCGGCGGAGCGCTGTGCAGCGTTCGGGCGGCGCTATCTCAAGGCCGTGCCGATGGGCAGCGTCGCCGACGTGCACGCCTACGTGCGCTCGCATCCGCAGGCGGCGGGCTTCCTGCTCGACAGCCATGTGGCCGGCGGGCAGGGCGGCAGCGGCGTGGCGTTCGACTGGACGCGCGTGCCGCGCGATCTGGCCCGGCCGCTGCTGCTCGCCGGCGGCCTCGATGCGGGCAACGTGGCGCAGGCCGTGCGGGTCGCGCAGCCGTTCGCGGTGGACGTGTCCAGCGGCATCGAAAGCGCACCCGGCATCAAATGTGCGCAGAAGATGCGTCAATTCATGCAGTCGCTGAGGCGCGACCGCACCGACGAGGGAACTTTCGCGTGATGACCGATTTCCACAATTTACCGGATGCGCACGGACGCTTCGGCGCCTATGGCGGCGTGTACGTCGCCGAGACGCTGATGGCGCCGCTCGCCGAGCTGACCGCCGCCTACGAGCGCCTGCGCGTCGATCCCGAATTCATCGCCGAGTTCGACTACGACCTCAAGCACTACGTCGGCCGGCCGAGTCCGATCTATCACGCCGAGCGCCTGTCGCGCCGCGTCGGCGGCGCGCAGATCCTGCTCAAGCGCGAAGACCTGAACCACACCGGCGCGCACAAGATCAACAACACGATCGGGCAGGCGCTCGTCGCCAAGCGCATGGGCAAGCGCCGCATCATCGCCGAGACCGGCGCCGGTCAGCACGGCGTCGCGAGCGCGACGGTCTGCGCGCGCCTGGGCATTCCCTGCGTCGTCTACATGGGCGCCGTCGACGTCGAGCGTCAGGCGATCAACGTCTATCGCATGAAGCTGCTCGGCGCCGAAGTGCGGCCGGTGCAGTCGGGCTCCAGGACGCTGAAGGACGCGCTCAACGAAGCGCTGCGCGACTGGGTCACCAACGTGCACGACACGTTCTACATGATCGGCACGGTCGCTGGCCCGCATCCGTATCCGCAGATGGTGCGCGATTTCAACGCCGTCGTCGGCCGCGAAGCGCGCGCGCAGATGCTCGAGCAGTTCGGCCGCCTGCCGCACGCGCTCGTCGCCTGCGTCGGCGGCGGGTCGAACGCGATCGGTCTGTTCCATGCGTTCCTCAACGATGCCGACGTGAAGATCTTCGGCGCCGAAGCGGCCGGCGACGGCATCGAGACCGGCCGTCATGCCGCGTCGCTCGCGGCCGGTCGTCCGGGCGTGCTGCACGGCAACCGCACCTACGTGATCTGCGACGACAACGGCCAGATCATCGAGACGCATTCGGTATCGGCAGGCCTCGACTATCCCGGCGTCGGTCCGGAACACGCCTATCTCAAGGACAGCGGCCGCGCGCAGTACTTCGGCATCACCGACGACGAAGCGCTCGCCGCGTTCCACGAGCTGGCCCGCAGCGAAGGCATACTCGCGGCGCTCGAATCGAGCCACGCGGTCGCGCAGGGGATCAAGCTCGCGCGCGAACTGCCCGCGGATCAGCTCGTGCTCGTCAATCTGTCCGGCCGTGGCGACAAGGACGTTCACACCATCGCGCGCCGCGAAGGCCTGAGCCTCGTCTGACCTCTCCGTTCGTTTTCCGCATCGGGACACTCGCCACTCATGAGCCGCATTTCCGAACGCTTCGCCGCGCTGCGCGCCCAGCACCGGCCCGGCCTGATTCCCTTCATCACGGCCGGCGATCCCCTGCCGGAAGCCACCGTCGCCGTCATGCATGCGCTGGTCGAGTCGGGCGCCGACCTGATCGAGCTCGGCGTGCCGTTTTCCGATCCGATGGCCGACGGCCCGGTCATCCAGCACGCCAACGAGCGTGCGCTGGCCAAGGGCGTAGGGCTGACGCAGATCCTCGGCTGGGTGCGCGAATTCCGTACGCGCGACGCGCAGACGCCGGTCGTGCTGATGGGGTATCTGAACCCGGTCGAGATCCGCGGCGTCGAGCGCTTCGCCGCCGAGGCCGTTGCGGCCGGCGTCGACGGCGTGCTGCTCGTCGACTGTCCGGTCGAGGAAATCGCGACGGCCGAGCCGCTGCGCGCTGCCGGGCTCGACCAGATCTTCCTCGCCGCGCCGACGACGGACGACGCACGCATCGAGCGCGTCTGCGCCGCCGCGCAGGGATTCCTCTATTACGTCTCGTTCACCGGCATCACCGGCGCGGCGCACCTGAGCACCGATGCCGTGCGCGAGCGCGTCGCCGCGCTGCGCCAGCGCGCACGGACGCCGGTCGCGGTCGGCTTCGGCGTCAAGGACGCGGCGACCGCGGCGGCGATCGCGGCCTTCGCCGACGCCGTGGTGATCGGCAGCGCGCTCGTCGATACACTGGCGGG
>NZ_DATIGT010000341.1:0-7510 GCF_035481375.1 Tahibacter sp. | reverse complement strand
CCCTGCGGTAGTCGGCGACCGCGGCGGCGCGTTCGCGTTCCAGCGTTTCCAGCCGCGAGCCGGCGTTGCGCAACGCGTCGACTTCGCCGCGGATTTCTTCGGCGCGGATCTTCAGCTCGCCCATCGGCAGCCTGTGCCGGCGCGACAGCTCGTGGAGTTTCGACAGTTGCGTCTCGGTATCGGCCAAGCGCTCCGGGTCGACTTCGAGGCCGTCCTGATAGCGTGACAGCGCGTCGCCGATTTCGCCGAGCTGGATCTCGAGGCTTTCGACCGCCTCGGCTGTCGGTGCGAGCACCGGGTCGAGTTCGGCGAGACGGGCCAGCTCCTGGCGCGCGCGCGCGAGCGAGCGGCGCAGCGCGAACTCGCTGTCGCCGTCGATGAGATCGGCGACCGCAGCACTGCCGGCGACGAGCTGGCCCGCGTTCGCGAGCCGCTTGTGCAGGTCGTTCAGTTCGGCGAGTTCCGCTTCGCCGAGTGCGTGACGATCGAGCTCGTCGAGCTGGCGTTCGAGCAGCGCGAGCTGCTCGCCGTGATCGCCGCCGCTGCTGATCGCGGCGATGCGCTGTCCGATCTCGCGCCAGCGTCGCGCCGGCTCGCGGACCGCGGCGCGTTCGGCGGCGTGGTCGCCGAACGCGTCGAGCAGTTCGAGCTGGTGGCCGCGGTCGAGCAGGGCCTGATGTTCGTGCTGGCCGTGGATCTCGATCAGGCGTTCGGCCAGCGAGGACAGCTGCGCGAGCGTCACGGGGCGGCCGTTGATCCAGGCGCGCGAACTGCCTTCGGCGCGGATCACGCGGCGCAGCCGGCAGGCGCCGTCGTCGTCGAGTTCCTCGGCGGCCAGCCAGTCGCGGGCGGCCGGCGCGGCGGCGATGTCGAATTCGGCGGTGAGCTCGGCGCGTTCGCAGCCGGCGCGGATCACGCCGGCGTCGGCGCGGCCGCCGCCGAGCAGCAGCAGCGCGTCGACGAGCAGGGACTTGCCGGCGCCGGTTTCGCCCGTGACGACGCTCAGGCCGGTCTGGAACGCGATGTCGGCCTCGCCGACGATGGCAAAGTCCTTGACGTACAGCGAGCGCAGCATCGCGTTTTCCGGGCGCAGGGCGAGGGCGCGCACTCTAGCGCGAAGGCGTCTCAAGGCCCAAGACGCGCGCGCGAAAAACCGGCGTTCGCGGCTGCGGATGCGCCGGGCGGTGCTGCTATGCTGCGGGCCATGTCGCGACACGATCCTCGCTTACCGCTCGACCCGCGCGCGCGCCAGCTGCTGCGGACGCTCGTCTCCCAGTACGTGGCCGACGGGCAGCCGGTCGGGTCGCGCGCGCTGGCGCGGACCTCGGGTCTCGACGTCAGTCCGGCCACGATCCGCAACGTCATGTCCGACCTGGAGGAACTCGGCCTCGTCGCGGCGCCGCATACCTCGGCCGGTCGCGTGCCGACGGTACAGGGCTATCGCGTCTTCGTCGATTCGCTGCTCGAACTGCGGCCGCTGGGCGAACCCCAGGTCGAGGAACTGCGGCGCGAGCTGCCGGCGGTGGCGACGACGCCGGATCTGCTCAACAGCGCATCGTCGCTCTTGTCCCAGGTCACCCATTTCGTCGGCGTCGTGACCGTGCCGCGGCACCAGGAAGTCCCGTTCCGTCACATCGACTTCGTGCCGCTGGACCAGCGCCGCACGCTGGTCATTCTCGTGTTCGTCGACGGCCAGGTGCAGAACCGGGTGATCGAGCTCGAACGCGCGTATACCGCCAGCGAACTCGAACAGGTTTCCAATTTCCTCAACGCGCAGTTCTCCGGGCAGCGCCTCGACGAGATCCGCCTGCGCCTGCTGCGCGACATGCAGGAAACCAGCAACCAGATGAACCGGCTCATGGCCACGACCGTCGAGCTGGCGCAGGCCGCTTTCCAGACGCCGCCGCAGCCGGACATGTTCGTGGCCGGCCAGACCAACCTGATGGGCGTGCACGACCTGTCCAATCTCGAACGCCTGCGCGAGCTGTTCGAGGCGTTCCAGCGCAAGCGCGACCTGCTCGCCGTGCTCGAACGCTGCGCGCGCGCCGAGGGCGTGCGCCTGTTCATCGGCGAGGAGTCGGGCTTTGCGGCGCTCGACAACTACAGCCTCGTGACCGCGCCCTACGGCGTCGAGGGGCGCGTGCTCGGGGTGCTCGGCGTGATCGGCCCGACGCGCATGGCCTACGACCGGGTCATCCCGGTCGTCCAGGCCACGGCGCAGATCCTGTCCGGCGCCTTGAACCGCAACCAGACGCCCCAATAGCAAGCCGGCCTGTCAATCCGTATCATGCCGCGCCCTGCGGGATGTACGGAGTTTTCCGACCATCCCGCGCCCGTGGGGACGGGAAGCAACTCGCCGGAGCTTGAATGCAAAACACCGAATCGACCGCGCCCGACGCACCGGGCGGCGAAGGCATGTCCGCTGCCGAAGCGGCCGTGAATGCCGACATGGAAGCGCTGAGTCAGCAACTGGCCGTGGCCGAGGCCGCCGTCGCCGAGATGCGCGATGTGCTGCTGCGCGAACGCGCCGACCTCGAAAACCAGCGCCGCCGTCTCCAGCGCGACCTGGAAAACGCCCGAAAATTTGCCAACGAACGCCTGCTGTCCGACCTGCTGCCGGTCTGCGACGGCCTCGAAAGCGGCCTGGCCGTCGAGACGGCCGATGTGGCCGCGATGCGCCAGGGTCTCGATCTCACCTACAAAGCATTGCTCAAGGTCGCCGAGTCCAACGGGCTCAAGGCCGTAAAACCGACCAACCAGCCGTTCAATCCGGAGCTGCACCAGGCCGTCAGCATGATCGACAGCCCGGCGCACGCCTCGGGCACGGTCGTCAACACGCTGCAGACCGGCTACGTACTCAACGACCGGCTGCTGCGGCCGGCCATGGTCGTCGTCGCGAACTGAGACGGCGCGGCACGTCGGGCAAGATGCCCGGCGCCGATCTTGAATAACCGCTGCGCGACTACAGATACCGCGGCAGCAGCGATCCGGCAGGGTCGAAGAACCAATTCGAGGAGCTAAGCAATGGGCAAGATCATCGGTATCGACCTGGGCACGACCAACTCGTGCGTGGCGATCATGGAAGGCAACACGGCGCGCGTCATCGAGAACTCCGAAGGCGACCGCACGACCCCGTCCATCGTCGCGTTCACGAAAGACGGCGAGACACTCGTAGGCGCGCCGGCCAAGCGCCAGGGTGTCACGAATCCCAAGAACACGTTCTATGCGGTGAAGCGCCTGATCGGCCGCAAGTTCACCGATGCCGAAGTCAAGAAAGACCTCGATCTCGTGCCCTATGCGATCGTCGCGCATGAAAACGGCGACGCCTGGGTCGCGACGAGCGACGGCAAGAAGATGGCCCCGCCGGAAGTCTCGGCGAAGGTCCTCATGAAGATGAAGAAAACCGCCGAAGACTTCCTCGGCGAACCGGTCACCGAAGCGGTCATCACGGTGCCGGCCTATTTCAACGACTCGCAGCGCCAGGCGACCAAGGACGCCGGCCGGATCGCCGGTCTCGAAGTCAAGCGCATCATCAACGAGCCGACCGCGGCGGCCCTGGCCTATGGCCTCGACAAGGCCGGCGGAAAGGACAAGAAGATCGCCGTGTACGACCTCGGCGGCGGCACGTTCGACGTGTCGATCATCGAGATTGCCGACATCGACGGCGAGAAGCAGTTCGAAGTGCTCGCGACGAACGGTGATACGTTCCTCGGCGGCGAAGACTTCGACAAGCGCGTCATCGACTATCTCGTCGAAGAATTCAAGAAGGACCAGGGCATCGACCTGCGCAACGATCCGCTCGCGCTGCAGCGCCTGAAGGACGCCGCCGAGCGCGCGAAGATCGAGCTGTCCTCGTCGCACCAGACCGAAGTCAACCTGCCGTACGTGACGGCCGACGCGTCGGGTCCGAAGCACCTCAACATCAAGCTCACGCGCGCCAAGCTCGAAGCGCTGGTCGACGACCTCGTCAAGAAGACGATCGAGCCGTGCCGCATCGCGCTCAACGACGCGGGCCTGCGCGTTTCCGACATCACCGAAGTCATCCTCGTCGGCGGCATGACCCGCATGCCGAAGGTACAAGAGGCCGTCAAGGACTTCTTCGGCAAGGAACCGCGCAAGGACGTCAACCCGGACGAAGCCGTTGCCGTCGGCGCGGCGATCCAGGGCGGCGTGCTCGGCGGCACGGTCAAGGACGTGCTGCTGCTCGACGTGACCCCGCTGTCGCTCGGCATCGAAACCGCCGGCGGCGTGTTCACGAAGCTCATCGAGAAGAACACGACGATCCCGACCAAGGCCTCGCAGATCTTCTCGACCGCCGACGACAACCAGACCGCCGTCACCGTGCACGTGCTGCAGGGCGAGCGCGAACGCGCGAGCGCGAACAAGTCGCTCGGCAAGTTCGATCTGTCGGGCATCGAGCCGGCGCCGCGCGGCATGCCGCAGATCGAAGTCGGCTTCGACATCGACGCGAACGGCATCCTGCACGTCCAGGCCAAGGACAAGAAGACCGGAAAGGAACAGCGCATCGAGATCAAGGGCAGCTCGGGCCTGTCCGACGACGAGATCCAGCGCATGGTCCGCGACGCCGAGGCGAACAAGGAAGAAGACAAGAAGTTCCACGAGCTCGTCGGCTCGCGCAACAAGGCCGATCAGCTCGTGCACGCGGTCCGCGACGCGATCAAGAACCACGGCGGCAAGGTCGCCGACCAGATCGGCCGCATCGAGGAAGCGCTGAGCGATCTCGAAAAAGTCATGAAGGGCGACGACAAGGCGGCAATCGACACGCGCACGACCAAGCTCGAAGAAGTCGCGCAGCCGCTGTTCGCGGCGGCGCAGGGCCAGGGCGGCGACGCCGGTCCGCAGGCGCAGGCCGGTGCCGGCGGTGCCGCGGCCGACGACGTCGTCGATGCCGAGTTCACCGAAGTCAACGACAAGAAGTAAGGCGCCATCCGGCTAGAAAATCAGAACGGACAGTCCGAACGACTGTCCGTTTTGTTTATCGGCCGGGCCAATCGAAACAGGGGAACAGCCGGCCGCGGCAATCACGATCATGAGCAAGCGCGACTACTACGAAATCCTCGGCGTCGAGAAGACTGCCAATGAGGACGATCTCAAGAAAGCCTTCCGCCGTCTCGCGATGAAGTACCACCCGGACCGCAATCCGGACGCCGACGCGCAGGAGAAGTTCAAGGAAGCCAAGGAGGCCTACGAGATCCTCTGCGACACGCCCAAGCGCGCGCTCTACGACCAGTACGGCCACGCGGCCTTCGAACAGGGCGGCGGCATGGGCGGCGGCCGCGGCGGCTTCCATGGCGCCGACGTCGGCGACATCTTCGGCGACATCTTCGGCGACATCTTCGGCGGCGGCCGTTCCGGTCGCCCGCGTCGCGGCGCCGATCTGCGCTACATCCTCGAGCTCGACCTCGAGGAAGCCGTCTTCGGCATCGAGCGCACGATCGAAGTGCCGACGCTCGTGGCCTGCAAGACCTGCGAGGGTTCCGGCAGCAAGGACGGCAAGACGTCCACCTGCGCGACCTGCCGCGGCCATGGCCGCGTGCGCATGCAGCAGGGCATCTTCTCGGTGCAGCAGGTCTGTCCGCACTGCGCCGGCACCGGCAAGACCGTGTCGAATCCGTGCAAGGACTGCCGCGGCGAAGGCCGCGTCGAGGACGAGCGCACGCTGCAGGTCAAGATTCCGGCCGGCGTGGACTCCGGCGACCGCATCCGCCTCGCGGGGCAGGGCGAAGCCGGGCCTTCGGGCAGCGAAGCCGGCGATCTCTACGTCGAAGTCCGCGTGCGCGAGCACGCGATCTTCCAGCGCGAAGGCGACGATCTCTACTGCGAAGTGCCGATCCGTTTCACCCAGGCCGCACTCGGCGCCGACCTCAAAGTGCCGACGCTCGACGGCGAAGCCGTCATCACGCTGCCGGCCGAAACCCAGACCGGCAAGCTGTTCCGCCTGCGCGGCAAGGGTGTCAAGAACGTGCGTTCGGGCCGCCTCGGCGACCTGCATTGCCGCGTCGTCGTGGAGACACCGGTGAAGCTCACGCGCCGCCAGCGCGAATTGCTCGAGGATCTCGAGAGCACCTTCGAAGGCGCCGAGTCCGGCGCACACACGCCGCGTGCGAACTCCTGGTTCGACGGCGTCAAGCAGTTCTGGGAACGCATGACGTCGTGAGTTGACGGAATCGGCAACGGGGAATCGTGAAAGCGGAGCGGGCATCGGTGCGACGGCGCCGCTCTGCTTCGAACGATTCCCGATTTATACAAAAAAGCCCGTCAACCAGAAACCGGGGGGAGGGATCCCGGAGTCGTTGGTGATTGACGGGCTGAAAAACCGACGGCCGCGGGTGCGGCCGGCGTTGTGATGAATCGGTTGCGGTAGTTATTCGGCAGCGGCCGCCGGCTTGGCCTTCGGCTGACGCTTGGCCTTGACCGGAGCGGCGGCGGGCTTGGCTGCGCGGGCCGGCTTCGGGTTCAGCTTGCGGATCTCGCGCGAGAGTTCCTCGACGCGTTCGGCGATCTCGTTGAGTTCCTTGCGGCCCGGAACGCCGAGCTTGCCGAGCGAACGCGACACGCGTTCCTCGAAAACCTTTTCCAGTTTGTCCCAGGTTTCCTGCGTGCGTTCCTTGACCTGGCTGACGCTGCTTTCGACGGCGCCGCGGACTTCGTCGGCCTTGCCCATCGCGAGCTTGCGGGTCTTCTGCTCGAGGCTGACGCCTTCGCGCACCAGCGAGTCGAACAGGCGGGTGCCTTCTTCCTGCGCCTTGGCGAACGCGCCGAGGCCGGCCAGCCAGATCTGCTGTGCGGAATCCATGATCGACTTGCCGAGGTTGTTGTCCGCCGACTTCGGCGCCGACTTGCCCTTGGCCTTGGCTTTCAGTTTCGGTTTGCTCATACGACGCTCCTCGTGGGGACTCCCGGTACGCAAATGCGCCCAAGATTGCGCGGCAGTCTCGGGGCGGGGGCTAGAATAATCACACTATGCATGGCGCGCGCCATCGCGATCGCGAGTGGCGGCGCTGCTGCAATGTGAAATTATTTCTATTGCTATGAGTGGACTCGTTGCACTTTGTGCGGGCGGCGCCGCGGCTCCGGCGCAACCAGCGCCTGCAGTTCGTCCAGCGCACGGCGCAGCTGCGCCGTCGCCGGGGTCTGCGGCGCGGGCGCCGGACCGATTCCCGCGCGCAGGCCGCGCTGCGTGTCGTCGAGCACGGCCGAATCGAACGACAGACCGTGGCGCGCGAACACCGGTTCGAGTTCCGACCGGCGCGCACGCAGGTCGGACAGCGTCGAGCGATAGGCGTGTTCGGCGACCTGCAGCCGGTTGTCGTAGCTGAAGACGTTGGTGAAGAACATGCGTGCGTCGTCGGCGTTCGGCTCGAACAGCACGACATCGGCGTTGGCGTAGTGGCTGCGGTATTTCGACAGGCTCGCCTGCATGCGCGACTGCAGCAGCGTGCGAAAGGTCTGCGACAGCACCGCGGGCAGGCCGCGTTCGACGAGGCTC
>NZ_DATIGT010000340.1:0-40294 GCF_035481375.1 Tahibacter sp. | reverse complement strand
CTGGCAGCTCGCGATGGCCTGCAGGGTCAGCGTGGTCTTGCCCGAGGATTCAGGACCGTAGATCTCGACGACGCGACCGCGCGGCAGGCCGCCGATGCCGAGCGCCATATCGAGCGCGAACGAGCCGGTGGACACCGCGTCGATGGGCTCGGCGGCCTTGTCGCCCATGCGCATCACGGTGCCCTTGCCGAACTGCTTCTCGATCTGGCTCAAGGCCGAAGCCAGCGCCTTGCGCTTGTTGTCATCCATTTGCTGAATCCTCGTCAGATGTGTTTGGCACGGCGCAGTCTGCGTTCCGGCATTCTCACGGAACGCGACACTGCGGCGACGGCGGGAACGCGGCGATTATTTCATACCGGACCGGCCGCGGCCCGCATGCGGTACATCGCGCGTCAGGACGTCAGAATTTTCTGAACGCCGGCGAGCGCGGCAGCGACGGTGCGGCGACGCACCGCCTCGCGGTCGCCGTCGAAATGGAAGCGCTGCGCCTGGGCGTAGCCGCCGCGGCGCTTCCAGCCGATCCAGATCGTGCCGACCGGCTTTCCGGGCGTTGCGCCGCCCGGACCGGCGATACCGGTCACGGCGACCGCGACCGACGCGCCATAGCGCGCCAGCGCGCCCGAGACCATCTCCACGACGGTTTCCTGGCTGACCGCGCCGTGCTGCGCCAGCGTTTCCGGCCGCACGCCGAGCAGGGCCTGCTTGGCTTCGTAGCTGTACGCGACGAGCCCGGCCTCGAACCAGGCGGAACTGCCGGCGAGGTCGGTCAGCGTCTTGGCGATCCAGCCGCCGGTGCATGATTCGGCGGTCACGAGCATCTGACCGCGCAGTTGCAGGGTATCGGCGACGATCCGGCCGAGCCGCAGCAGCTCGGCATCGTCGGGCCCTTGGTTTTCGGACATGAGGATTCCTGCGTGACTTCCACGGCACGGCGCTGCCGTTGCGCGCGGCGTTTCCGGGCCGCCACTTCTAGCCGAATCGGGGACCGGCGCCAAGCGCCGGCATGCCGGCCAGCGCGGCGACGCCTGCATCCGCCGCTCGCCCGGCTGCGTAGAGACCGGGTGACGCCGCCGAATTCGGCCTGCGGCGGGGCGGCGAACCGCGGAAATCGGCGCTAGGATCGCGCCGACCGCGTCTCGACTCTGCGTGCATCGACGCTTCGATGCGACTACCGGAAACGGCACGATGGAACTTCGACAGCAGGACGTCACGGAACCCGAGAACGAGCTGCTGAGCCGCGTCGCGGGCGGCGACCGCGATGCGTTCGAGCGGCTCTATCAGGCGACCGCGTCGCGCCTGCTCGGAATCTGCCTGAGGCTCGTGCCCGATCGCGGCGAGGCCGAGGACATCCTGCAGGACGTCTATGTCGCCGCCTGGCGCAAGGCGCCGCAGTTCGACCCGCTGCGTTCGTCGGCGACGGTCTGGCTCGGATCGATCGCGCGCCACCGCGCGATCGACCGGCTCCGCGCGAGTTCCGCGCAGATCGATCAGGCGCCGATCGCGCTCGCCGAAACGCAGCCCGACCCCGCACCGGCGCCCGCCCATCAGGCCGAGGCCGACAGCGAGCGCGCCCGGCTCGACGACTGCATCGGCCGGCTCGAACCGCGCCGCCGCACGCTCATCCGCACGGCCTTCTTCGACGGCGCGACCTACGAAGAACTCGCGACGCGGTCCGGTTCGCCGCTGGGGTCGGTCAAGAGCTGGATCCGCCGCGGCCTGCAGCAACTGCGCGCTTGCCTCGAGGGCTGACCCATGTCCGTCGATACCAGCAACGAAACCGCCGCGCCGCCGCCCGACGACGACACGCATGCCGGCGAGTATGTGCTCGGCGTGCTCGACGAACTCGCACGCCGCCGTGCGCAGAACCGGATCCGCAGCGATGCCGGCTTCGCGCGCCTCGTCGGCGACTGGGAGCGCCGCTTCGCGCCGTGGCTGCTGCGCGCGGCGCCCGCGGCACCGTCGCCGCGCGTCTGGCAGGAAATCCGCGACCGCCTCGGCTGGCGCGGTCGCGACACGGCCCGAGACGGCCTTTGGAACAATGTCGCATTCTGGCGCGCCGCCGCCGGCCTGGCCCTCGTCGCCGGCATCGCAGTGGTTGCGTTCGACCGCGCGCGCACGCCGCCGGCAACGACCGCGTCCGAGCAGGCCGAACGCCCGGTCACTGTGCTCGCGCGCGGCGACGGCACGCCGGGCTGGATCGCGCGCATCGACGCCACCCGCGGCGAAGTGCTGATGATGCCGATTCCGGCCGCCGTCGATCCATCGGGCCTCGTCAACGAACTCTGGATCATCCCGGTCGGCGGAAAGCCGCAGTCGCTCGGCCTGCTGTCGCATGAAAAGGCGCAGACGATCGCCGTGCCGGACGCGCTGCGCGCGTCGTTCGCCGCCGGCGCGACGCTGGCCGTCACGCTCGAGGAGCGCGCCGGCATTCCGCACGCGGCGCCGAGCAGCCAGCCGATCGCCGTCGGCAGCATCCGGACGATCTGACCGTCTCTCATCAATAGCGCGGCAGGCGGAAACGTCGACGTTTCTCGACGTTCCCGTAAACTAGCCGGCCCGGCAGACACCCGCAGCCACGCCGACGCGCCGCGCGCGTCGCCGACGCGGTGCTGCCGCCGAATCCGGCGACAGGTAAATCTCCGCGTGAAAGCCACGAGTCCGCAGAAAGACAACGGCGACAAGCCCGCCGAACACACGCCGTTGATGCGGCAGTATTTCGCCGCGAAAGCCGACTATCCCGACACGCTCGTGTTCTTTCGCATGGGCGATTTCTACGAACTGTTCTACGACGACGCACGCAAGGCAGCGCGGCTGCTCGACATCACGCTGACGCAGCGCGGCCATTCCGGCGGACAGCCCATTCCGATGGCGGGCGTGCCGTATCACGCGGCCGAAGGCTATCTCGCGCGACTCGTGAAGCTTGGCGAATCGGCCGCGATCTGCGAACAGATCGGCGATCCCGCGCTCGCCAAGGGACTCGTGGAACGCAAGGTCGTGCGCGTGATCACGCCGGGCACGGTGACCGACGAGGCGCTGCTCGAAGAGCGCCGCGACAATTTCCTGCTGAGCATCGCGGCCGGCAGGACCGGTTACGGACTGGCCTGGGTCGATCTCACCAGCGGACGCTTCCTGCTCAGCGAAACGGCAACGCCCGAGGCGCTGGCGTCGGAACTCGCGCGGCTGCAGCCGGCCGAGACGCTCGTCGGCGAAGACGTGGCCTGGCCGCGCTTCGTGACCGAGCTGCCCGGACTGCGCAAGCGCGCACCCTGGCATTTCGACACCGACACGGCCACGCGGCAGCTGTGCCGGTTCTTCGGCACGCGCGATCTGGCCGGCTTCGGCTGCGAGGGACTGTCGATCGCGATCGCAGCCGCCGGCGCGCTGCTCGGCTATGTCGAGGAAACCCAGAAGAGCGCACTGCCGCATCTGTCCGGGCTCGCGGTCGAGAACGCGAGCGAGACCATTTCGCTCGACGCGGCGACGCGGCGCAATCTCGAACTCGACACGCATGCGAGCGGCCGCACCGAACACACCCTGCTCGGCGTGCTCGATCACAGCGTCACGCCGATGGGCGCGCGCCTGCTCAAGCGCTGGCTGCACCGGCCGCTGCGCGCGCAGGATCTGCTGCGCCATCGCTACCAGGCCATCGCTGCGCTGATCGAACGGCGCCGCGGCGAGGCGCTGCGCGAGATCCTGCGCGGCATCGGCGATCTCGAACGCATCCTCGCGCGCGTGGCCCTGCGCTCGGCGCGGCCGCGCGATCTGTCGACCCTGCGCGACGGCCTGCTGCAGACACCGAACCTCCGCGCGGCGCTTGCGGGCAGCGACAATCCGCTGCTCGACCGGCTGCTCGCCCAGATCGGCGAACACGCCGACACCGCGCACTATCTGGCAGGTGCGATCGTCGACCAGCCGCCGGCGCTGCTGCGCGACGGCGGCGTGCTGCGCGCCGGCTTCGATGCGGAACTCGACGAGCTGCGCACGCTGTCGACGAACGCCGACCAGTTCCTGCTCGACCTCGAACAGCGCGAGCGCGCAGCCAGCGGCATCGCGACGCTGAAGGTCGGCTACAACCGCGTGCACGGCTACTACATCGAGATCACCAACGCGCACTCCGAGCGCGTGCCGACGCACTACACGCGACGCCAGACCATCAAGGGCGCCGAGCGCTACATCACCGAGGAACTGAAATCCTTCGAGGACAAGGTGCTGTCGGCGCGCGAACGCTCGCTGATGCGCGAGCGCGCGCTCTACGAGGGCGTGCTCGACGCGCTGAATGCGGCGCTGCACGCGCTGAGGCAGGCCGCCGCGGCGATCGCCGAACTCGACGTGCTCGCGACCCTGGCCGACCGCGCCGATACGCTGAACTGGGTCGCGCCGGAACTCACCGCCGACGCGGGCATCACGATCCGCCGGGGGCGCCATCCGGTCGTCGAGCAGGTGCGCGACGATCCGTTCGAGCCGAACGATCTCGTGCTCGACGACGACCGCCGCATGCTCGTGATCACCGGTCCGAACATGGGCGGCAAGTCGACTTACATGCGCCAGGCCGCGCTGATCGTGCTGCTCGCGCACATCGGCAGCTTCGTGCCGGCGGACGCGGCGACCATCGGTCCGATCGACCGCATCTTCACGCGCATCGGCGCCGGCGACGATCTCTCGCGCGGCCAGTCGACCTTCATGGTCGAGATGGCCGAGACGGCGAACATTCTCCACAACGCGACCGAACACAGTCTGGTACTGATGGACGAAGTCGGGCGCGGCACGTCGACCTACGACGGTCTCGCACTGGCCAAGGCCTGTGCGGTGCAGCTCGCGGAACGCAATCGCGCGTACACGCTGTTCGCGACGCATTATTTCGAGCTGACCGAACTCAGCGCGCAGTACGCCGGCATCGCGAACGTGCATCTCGACGCCGTCGAATACGGCGACAACCTCGTGTTCATGCATGCGGTCAAGGAAGGACCGGCCAATCGCAGCTTCGGTTTGCAGGTCGCGGCGCTGGCCGGCCTGCCCAAGGGCGTGATCGCGAACGCGCGCCGCTATCTCGCCGCGCTGGAACAGCAGCCGGCCGCGTCACCGGTCGCGACGACGCGCGCGGCGCTCGATGCGCCGCAGCAGATGGGACTGTTCGCCGCGTCGTCGGCGGCCGAACGCGCGCTGCGTGAAATCGACCCGGACGACCTCACGCCGAAGGCCGCGCTCGAAGCGCTGTACCGGCTGCGCGCGCTGCTCTGAGCGGCGGCGCCGGCCTCAGTCGGCGCCCTGCTCCGCTGCCGCCTGCGCCGCGCGCAGCAGGAAGGCCTCGAACGCCGGCAGCACGGCCGCGTCGTGGAACAGCGCATCGCGGCGACTCTCGATCGCGCGGCGCAGCATCGCGCGTTCCTGCTCGTCGGCAAGCAGCGCGACCGCTTTCGCCACATAGTCCGCGTCGTCCGCGGCAATGAGCTGCGGTACATCGAGCAGACGCAGCATGGCTGCAGTCTGGCGTCCGCGCGCGAAACGGCCGTCGAAGGCCAGCACCGGCGTGCCGACGCCGAGCGCATCCAGGCTCGTGCCGCCGCCGCTGAAGCCCGGCGAATCGAGCACGAGATCGGCTTGCCGCACGTTCGCGAGAAACTCCGCGTAGGGACGCACGCGGTCGATGCGCACGCAATTCGCGGGATCGAGGCCCTGGCGCGCGAGCGACTGCGACAGCCGCGCGAGGTAGCGTCGGCTGATGCCCGCGCTGCGATCGAACAGCACCAGTTCGGCGCCGCTCGCGGCAAGAATTTGCGCGAGCACAGTGTCGAACGCGGGCGGCAGTTTCAGCAGATTCTGCAGGCAGAGCACGCGCGGCCGTTCGCGTGCTTCGGGCGCATCGACGCCGGCCGGAACGGCGGGCGCGCGCGGTACGCAACCGAGACCGGGCAGCCGGACCAACCGCTCGCGATAGTGTGCTTCGGCATCGTCAGGTTCGAGTACATCGCCCGACAGGTAGCAGTCGATCGTCGCGAGGCCCGTGGTGATCGGATGCCCGTAGCCTGCACACTGCACGGGCGCGAGTCTCAACGCGGCGAGTGCCTGCTGGCGCGGATCGAGACCGACGTCGAGATAGATCAGCACGTCGAGTTCGCTCGCGCGGACCGAAGCGGCGAGTGCGTCGAACGAGCCCGCCGGCTCGACGTAGTGGTCGACGACCGCGCGCAGCGCGGCCGTGCGCGCGTCCGGCGTCGCACCCGTGTACCAGACGTAGCGCTCGAACCGCGACGCATCGAGCCCCGCGATCCAGCCGCCGAAATAGCGCTCGACAACGTGCTCGTGCAGATACGCACTGACGAAGCCGACGCGCAGTCGCCCACCGTGAGCGAGCGCCCGCCACGGCGGCGGCGCCATCCAGGACGGTCGCACAGCGGACGCAATCGCGCCGACGAGATCGCCGAATCGCCGTTGCCGCGTGGTGTGGTCGCCCGGCAGATAGTGCATCGCGAACACGCCGACGGACTGCGCGCATTCGAACGCCGCTTCGTCGGCCGCGGGTTCGTCCGCCAGCGCAGCGATGCCGTCGTCGAACGACCGCAGTGCCGCAGCGACCGCCGTTTCATCGGCCGGCACGCTCGGCACCGCGAGCGCCTGTTGCCAGCGCGCCCGAGGCCAGTGCGGCGCAAGCGCGCGCGTGCGCGCGTAGGCCTCCCGGGCAGCCTCGAAGTCGCCGCTGTCGGTCAGCGCGAGCGCCAGCTGCAGATGGATCGCCGCATCGCCGGGCGCGAGCCGCGCGGCGGTCTGCAGCGGAGCGAGCGCACCGTCGGCGTCCTGCGCGAGACGCAGCGCGGTGCCGAGCGCTTCCCACCATTTCGCGTCGCCGGGGTCGAGTCGCGTTGCGGTCTCCGCGAGTTCGCGCGCCTGCGCATGACGGGCCTGGTCGATGCGCAGCAGCGCGAGATTGCCGTTGGCGGCCGCGTCGGTGCGCGCAAGCATCTGCGCGCGTGAGAGATGGCGTTCGGCTTCATCGAGCCGCCCCGACGCGCGCAGCAGATTGCCAAGATTGGTCAGCGCGTGCACCGCGTCCGGATCGCCCGCTAGCGCCTGGCGATAGGCGCGTTCGGCGGCAGCGAAATCACGCGCCTGCTCATGCAGCAGGCCGAGGTTGTAGGCCGCGGCTGCGTACTCCGGGCGTACGCCCAGCGCCTGCGCGAACAGAGCCGCGGCGCCGGCCAGATCGCCTTTCGCACGCAGCGCGAGCGCGAGGTTGTTCAGCATCTCGGCGGCGCGCGGGCGCAGCTCGACGGCGCGCCGATAATGCGCGATCGCCTTGTCCACCTTTCCCATCTGATACGCGACGACGCCGAGCAGATGCCAGGCATCGGCGTTGCGCGGATCGAGCTTGGTCAGCCGCAGATAGTGGCTCTCGGCCAGGCCGAACTGGCCGGCGCGATGGTGGGCCTGCGCCTTCGCGAACAGGTCGCGGGCCTGTCGGTCCGTGGGCTGCAACGGAATACTCCATACGCATAAGTATCCCGAGTGTAGACGAGGCCGGCCGTGCGATTGCGCGCCGTTACAGCGAATCGATATCGCCGAGTGCGCGGATCAGGCGGCGTGCGCGCTTGTCCGGCTTGGTCGCCGGCTTGGCATAGCCGGTCGCTTCGAGGCGCCGCCGTTCGGCCGCGGCGGCACGCGCCTGGCGGCTTTCGTCGGATTCGCGGTAGAGCGTCTGCGCGACACTGGCCGGACCACGCTGGTCGCTGAGCGCGAGTACGGCAATTTCATAGCGGTCTTCGCCGCGCGCGATGTGCAGCACGTCGCCGACGCGAACCGCACGGCTCGGTTTGGCCGATGCGCCGTTGACCTCGACGCGGCCGGCTTCGATCACCGACTTGGCGAGACTGCGCGTCTTGAAAAAGCGCGCGGCCCAGAGCCAGACGTCCAGACGCACCGATTCGCTGATTGCTTCCATCACATCACTTCCGACTGTCGACGCGGGTGCCGTCGAGCACGGCCGCGAGAGCGTCGAGGCCGGTGCCGGCCTCGAACAGTTTCGGCGCGCGCGCGCGCAATTGCACGCGCAGCGCGTCATTCGCCGCGCGATCGTCGAGCAGACGCACGACGGCGGCGACATAGTCGTCCTCGCACGCCGCGACGCCTTGCGGCAGATCGAGCAGGCGCAGCATGCCGGCGGTCTGCCGCGCGCGCAGGAACTCGCCTTCCCAGGTCACGACCGGCGTGCCGACGTGACAGGTGTCGAGGCTCGTCGCGCCGCCGGAAAACCACGGCGTGTCCAGCACGAGGTCGGCGGCGGCGATCTGTGCGAGATAGTCGGCATAGGCCGTCCGCGGGCGCAGCTGCAGATGCGTTTGCGCATCGACGCCCTGCGCCCGGAAGGCCGCGGCGACACGCGCGAGAAAGCGGCGCTCGATCGGCTGCAGCCCGGCCGGTCCGGTGAAGAAACCGATGCAGGCGCCGGTTTCCTTCGCGATACGCGCGAGCGTCGCATCGAAGCACGGAACCAGCTTGCCGAGGCTCTGCAGGCACAGCAGTTGCAGTGGCCCGCCGGTGCGCGGTGAACGCAACGGCACCTGCACGACAGGCTGCTGCGGCAATGCGCCGAGCGCCGGCAGGCGGATCAACGGCTCGCAGTAGTGCGCATCGGCATCGCCGGATTCGAGCGCCGCGCCGCTCAGAAATCCGTCGAAGCCGGCCATGCCGCTCGTGACCGGATGACCGTAGGCCAGGTACTGACGCGGTGCGAGCGGCAGTGCCGCCAGCGCCTGCATCGCCGGATCCATGCCGACGTCGAGGAATATCACGACGTCGGGTGCGGACTGGCGTATTGCCGCGGCAACCTCGAGCGGCGCGAGCGGCACGTGGCGGAATGCGTCGACACCGGCGGCGATCCGCGTCGTCGTCGCGTCGCTGAGGCTGCCGCAATGGAAAGCCCAGCGCTCGAAGCGCGCGCCGTCGAGTTCGTTCAACCAGCGCGCGAAGTAGCGCGTGATCGTGTGCTCGCGCAGCTCGGCGCTGACGAACGCGACACGCGGCCGCGCGCGGTCGTGCCGGACGGCCGGGCGCTCGGCGAGCTCGCCGCCCGCGGCGAGCATGATGCGCTGCACGAGTTCGCCGAAGCGGCGGCCGAGCGCGCGGTTGTCGTGCGGCTGGTAGTGCAGCGGAAACGGCAGCACGCGGCAGATCGCGGCGTAGGCGCTGTCAATCTGTGCGGGCGTGTCGAGGCGCAGGCCGTCGTGAATGCGTTCGAGCTGCACCGCAAACCGCTCTCGCGCAGCGAGGACGGCATCCTCACTGTCCATGAGCGCCGGCAGCGCGAGTCCGCCGAGCCAGGCGATCGTGCGCTGCTGCGGGTCGGGCAGGCTCGCAGCGCGCCGCAGCGTCGCGACGCCCGCCTCGAACAGTCCTGCCTCGATCTGCGCCTGACCGAGATCGGCCACGAGTCCGGCCTGCCCGGGCAGCAGCGCGACCGCGCGTTCCAGCACCGGCAACGCGACATCCAGATCGCGGCGCTGTCGCGCTGCGCGCGCGAGCGCGCGCAGCGCAGCGGCATGCTGCGGAGCGAGATCGACAGCCGACTGCGCGAGCGACTGCGCCGCCGCGGCATCGCCGTTGCGCAGCGCGAGTTCGGCGGTAACGACGAGCAGTTCGACATCGCCGGGCCGCAGCGCGATCAGGCGCTCCAGCAGTGCGAAGGCAGCAGCACCTTCGCCGCCGCGCGACAGCACGCCGGCAAGGTTGCGCAACGTATCCGCGTGTTGCGGATCGAGCGCAAGCACGGCGCGATAGCTCGCCGTCGCTGCGACGCCATCGCCGCCGAGTTCCTGCAGATACGCCAGGTGAAACAGCACGGTCGTGTCGGCGGGCCAGCGCTGCGCGGCCTGCTGCAGCAGTTCGCGCGCGAGCGCCGGCTGCCCGGCCTGGAACGCCGTCACCGCCGTCTGCAGCCAAAGTTCGGTCTGCTGCGGCTGAAAAGTCAGGCATTGCCGCAACGGCGCCAGCGCGCCCGCCGCGTCGCCGCGCGCGAGCGCCTGCTGCGCCGAGCGCAGGGCCGTGTCGAATGCCGCGCGCGTACCGCTCATCCGACCGGCGAATCGTGCATCAGGCCGCCGCCAGCAACGCGTTGATGCGGCGGACGAAACCCGCCGGATCCTCGAGCTGCGCGCCGTCCATGAGCTGCGCCTGCTCGAACAGCAGCAGGCTGTACTCGCCGGCGCGCGTCGCGTCGGCTTCGGCCTCGATACGCCGCACGAGCGCATGCTGCGGATTGATTTCGAGCACGGGCTTGCTGTCGGGAATCTCATGCCCGGCTTCGCGCATCAGGCGCTGCATGTGCGAGGCCATCGCATATTCGTCGAGCACGAGACACGACGGCGAGTCGGTCAGGCGCTGGCTCACGCGCACGTCGCGTACGCGTTTGCCGAGCAAGTCCTTGAGCTTCGCAACGATCGGTTCGGCCGCCTTGGCCGCCTCCTCGCGCGCCTGCTTGTCGTCGCCGCCGGCGAGATCGTCGAGTTCGAGATCGCCCTTGGCCGCATTGCGCAGCTTCTTGCCGCCGTATTCGCTGAGGTAGCCGAGCATCCACTCGTCGATGCGATCGAACATCAGCAACACTTCGACGTTGCGCGCGCGCAGCGCCTCGATCTGCGGGCTGCTCTTGGCCGCCGCGTAGCCGTCGGCGCTGATGTAGTAGATGACCTCCTGGCCGACCGGCATGCGCGCGACGTAGTCGTCGAGCGACACCGTGCGTGCCTGGCCTTCCGACGCGGTCGACGCGAAACGCAGCAGCTTGGCAATGCGTTCGCGGTTCGCGCCGTCTTCGGCGATGCCTTCCTTCAGCACATTGCCGAAGTTGTCGATGAAGGTCTGGAATTTTTCCTTGTCGTCGGCGGCGAGCTTTTCGAGCAGGTCGAGCGTGCGCTTTACGCAGGCCGCGCGGATCTGCGCGACGAGGCGGTTGTCCTGCAGGATCTCGCGGCTGACGTTGAGCGGCAGGTCGTCCGAGTCGACGACGCCGCGCATGAAACGCAGATAGGCCGGCAGCAACTGCTCGCTCGCGTCCATGATGAAGACGCGGCGGATGTAGAGCTTGAGACCCTTGCGCTCGTCGCGGCCGCTGAACATCGCATCGAACGGCGGCTTGGCCGGCAGATAGAGCAGCAGGGTGTAGCTCTGCGAGCCTTCGACACGGTTGTGCGTCCACGCGGCCGCGTCGTTGAAGTCGTGCGACAGCGACTTGTAGAAGCCCTGGTAATCCTCGTCCTTGAGCTCGGACTTCGGACGCGTCCAGAGTGCCGCCGCGTGGTTGACGGTTTCGAACTCGTCGGTCGGCTTGCCGTCCTTCTGCTCGGGCAGGCGGATCGGGAACGCGATGTGGTCGGAATACTTCGAGATCAGGTCGCGCAGCTTCCACGCGCTGAGGAATTCGGTCTCGTCTTCCTTCAGGTGCAGGATCACGCTCGTGCCGCGCGGCGCTTCGATCGCATCGATCGTGTACTCGCCGGTCCCGTCGGACTCCCAGCGCACGCCTTCGTTCGCGGCACTGCCGGCGCGGCGCGTGATCAGCGTGACTTTGTCGGCGACGATGAAGGCCGAATAGAAACCGACGCCGAACTGACCGATCAGCTGCGTGTCCCTGCGCGCGTCGCCCGACAGGGATTCGAGAAACCGCCGCGTGCCCGAACGCGCGATCGTGCCGATGTTCTCGATGACTTCGTCGCGGTTCATGCCGATGCCGTTGTCGCGCAGCGTCAGCGTTCGCGCATCGGCGTCGAAATGGATGTCGATGTGGAGGTCGGCATCGCCTTCGGTCAGCGCCGGATTCGCGAGCGCCTCGAAGCGCAGCTTGTCGCACGCGTCCGACGCGTTGGAGATGAGTTCGCGCAGGAAGATTTCCTTGTGCGAATACAGCGAATGCGTCACGAGGTGCAGGACCTGTGCGACTTCGGCCTCGAATTTGCGGGTCTGGGCAGTGGTCTCGGTCATGATCGTCAGTGTGGGTGAGGACAAGATGCCGCGTTCTATAGGGCCGGCGGCGGCAGATTCAACCGATGCCGGCGGCAGCGCGTGCGCGCGAAACTGCCGGGCGCTGCGCTGCGAAGTCCACAACGCAAAAAGCCGCCCAAGGGCGGCTCTTTGCGGTGCGGCGGCAGCGGATTACTCGGACTTGCCGGCGTGCTTGCCCAGATCTTCCTGGATGCGCGCCGCCTTGCCTTCGAGGCCGCGCAGGTAGTACAGCTTCGCGCCGCGCACCTTGCCGCGACGCTTGACCGACACCGAGTCGATGACCGCGCTGTGGGTCTGGAACACGCGCTCGACGCCGGTGCCGTGCGAAATCTTGCGGACCGTGAAGGCCGAGTTCAGGCCGGCGTTCTTCTTGGCGATGCAAACGCCTTCGTAAGCCTGCACGCGCTCGCGGTTGCCTTCCTTGACCTTGACGTTGACCACGACCGTGTCGCCCGGGCCGAAATCCGGCAGGGAACGCTTGATCTGGGCGGCTTCGAACTGCTGAAGGAGGTTGCTCATGACACTCACCAATCTGGTCTGAATTATCTTTCCGGCGCCGTGCCGGCCCTAGGCTCTTGGCGCCGCGCAGCCGCAAGCGGCTCCGCTGCACCGGCCGCGAGCCACTCGCGGCGGAATTCGTCCAACAACTCACGCGCCTGCCTGTCGAGCGTCACGCGCGCGAGCAGGTCGGGGCGGCGCAACCAGGTTCTCCCCAGCGATTGCTTCAGGCGCCAGCGCCGGATCATCGCATGGTTCCCCGATTGCAGCACTTCGGGCACGTCGCCCAGCTCGTCCTGCACCGGCCGCGTGTAGTGCGGGCAGTCGAGCAGGCCGTTCGCAAACGAGTCCTGTTCGGCCGACGCCGCATCGTTCAGCGCGCCTTCCTGCAGCCGGCCGACCGCATCGATCAGCACCGCCGCACCCAACTCGCCGCCGGACAGCACGTAGTCGCCGATGGAAATCTCCTCGTCGACCTCATGCGCCAGCAGGCGCTCGTCCACCCCTTCGTAGCGCCCGCACAGCAGGATCAGTCGCTCCTGTCGCGCGAGTTCCGCCACTTTCGCCTGAGTCAGCCGCGTACCCTGCGGACTCAGGTAAATCGTTCGCGCCGTTCCGGCCGCTGCCTGCCTCGCTGCCGCCAGCGCCGCTCGCAAGGGCGCCATCAGCATCACCATGCCGGGACCGCCGCCGCAGGTGCGGCCGTCGACGGTGCGGTAGTTGTCGGTCGCGAAATCGCGCGGATTCCACGCCTCGACACCGAGCAGCCCGCGCTCCTGCGCGCGACCGATGACGCCGACCGCCGCGCATTGCCGCACAAAATCGGGAAACAGCGTGATGACGTCGATGCGCACCGCGCTGCCCTCGTTCAGAAATCCGGATCCCAGTCGACGACGATGCGCCGCGCGTCCAGGTCCACTTGCTTGACGTATTGCTCGAGCACGAATGGAATCAACCGTTCGCGTTCGCCGTCCCGGACGACGAGGACATCATTCGCGCCGGTCGCGAACAGATGCGAGACGCGGCCGAACGAAATGCCTTCGACCGTCGCGACATCCATGCCTTCGAGGTCGGTCCAGTAATATTCGCCGGGCTTTGATCTGGGCAGCGCCGAGCGCAACACCCAGATTTCCGTTCCGATCAGAGCAGCAGCCTGATCGCGATCATCGACGCCCGGCAGCGTCGCGATCATGCCCTTGCCCTGTTCGCGCCCGCGGCAGCCACGGAGTTCCCGTTCGCCGCCGACGGATTTCAGAATCCAGGGCTGATACCGGAAGATCTGCATCCGGGGATCGGTCCACGACTCGAGCTTGACTGCCCCGGCCGTCCCCGAAACCCCGACTATTCTGCCGACGAGAACGCGGCGTTCCTCTTCCGCGTTCATGTCGTTCGACGCTTAGGCAGCAGCGGCAGCGACCTGCTTGGCAGCCTTCTTCAGCAGCGCGCGGACCTTTTCGGTCGGCTGCGCGCCCTTGGCGATCCATTCGTTCGCGCGGGCGACGTTCAGTTCCAGCGGAACTTCCTTGCCGGCGGCGATCGGGTTGAAGTAGCCCAGGCGTTCGATGCTGCGGCCGTCGCGGGCATAGCGCTCGTCGGCAACCACGATGTGATAGAACGGGCGCCCTTTGGCGCCGCCGCGGGACAGGCGAATCTTGACCATTGCTTGATCTTCTCTATGAGAATGGGCCGGTCGCGGACGCAACGAGCCCCGGGAAACGCGGCATTCTATGCCAAGGCCCACGCAATTTCAAAGCGGGGCCGGCAAGTCTGCCGCAAGAATCGTTACCGCGCCAGTCCTGCCGGCCCAACAGCGGCCGGCGCCGGCGCTTCAGCGCATCATGCCGCCGCCCGGAAAACCGCCGCCGCCCATGCCCTTGAGCGCGCCGGACATCTGCCGCATCAGGCCCTTGAGGCCGCCGCCGGCGAGCTTGGACATCATCTTTTCCATCTGCTGATACTGCTTGAGCAGCTTGTTGACGTCGGCAGGCTGCATGCCCGAACCGCGCGCGACGCGCGCCTTGCGCGAGCCGTTGAGCAGATCCGGATGGCGGCGCTCCTTCTTCGTCATCGAATTGATGATCGCGATCATGCGATGCACTTCGCGGTCGTTGGCCTTGGCCTTGAGATGTTCGGGCAGATTCGAGACACCCGGCAGCTTGTCCATCAGCGAGCCGAGGCCGCCCATGTTCAGCATCTGCTGCAGCTGCTCGCGCATGTCGTTGAGGTCGAAGCGCTTGCCCTTCATGACCTTCTCGGCCAGCTTCTGGGCTTTTTCCTGGTCGACCTTCTGTTCGACCTGTTCGACCAGCGACAGCACGTCGCCCATGCCGAGGATGCGCTGTGCGAGTCGGTCCGGGTGGAACGGATCGAGCGCCTCGGTCTTTTCGCCGGCACCGATGAACTTGATCGGCCGGCCGGTGATGTAGCGCACCGACAGCGCAGCGCCGCCGCGCGCGTCGCCGTCGGTCTTGGTCAGCACGACACCCGACAGCGGCAGCGCCTCGGCGAACGCCTTGGCCGTGTTCGCCGCATCCTGGCCGGTCATGGCGTCGACGACGAACAGCGTCTCGACCGGCTTCAGCTCGGCATGCAGCGCCTTGATCTCGGCCATCATCTCCGTGTCGACGTGCAGCCGGCCGGCAGTGTCGACGAGCAAGACTTCAGCGAAATTCTTCTTCGCGGCATCCAGCGCGCCGCGCGCGATGGCGACAGGGTCCTGCTCGCCGGTCGACGGGTGGAACAGCACACCGACCTGTTCGGCCAGCACGCGCAGTTGTTCGATCGCGGCCGGACGGTAGACGTCGCAGCTGACGACCATGACCTTCTTCTTGCGGCGTTCCTTGAGGAAACGGGCGAGCTTGGCCGTCGTGGTCGTCTTGCCCGCGCCCTGCAGACCCGCCATCAGCACGACGGCCGGCGGCTGCGTCGCGAGGTTCAGGTCGGTGTTGACCGTGCCCATGACCGCGGTCAGCTCGTCGCGGACCACGCGAACCAGCGCCTGGCCCGGCGTGAGGCTCTTCAGGACGTCCTGGCCGACGGCGCGCACCTTGATGCGCTCGATCAGCGCCTGAACCACCGGCAGCGCCACGTCGGCCTCGAGCAGCGCGATGCGGACCTCGCGCAGCGACTCGCGGATGTTTTCCTCGGTCAGGCGGGCGCGACCGCGCAGGCGCTCGATGGTGGAGGACAGGCGCTGGGTCAGGGACTCGAACATGTGCGGCATCGATACACGACAAAAGGGCGCGGATTATAGCAGCGCGTCAATAGCCGCGCGTCCGCGGACGGAGCCGACGGCGCCAAATCGCGCACTCCGCGGCCGTTTGCGGCATGCGCCCGCGCGCGGCGCTGTGCCACACTCGCGGCATGCTGATCTCCATCCTGGCCGCCGTATCGGTCGCCGCCTATCTCGCTGCCACGCTGCTTTCCGCGCTGCCGGCCCTGCGCGGCACGGCGCCGTCGCGCGCAGCCGGGCTCGCCGTCGCAGCGGTCGGCGTGCTGGCACACCTGACCTACCTGCTCGCGACGCACCGCGGCGGCGTCGATCTGCATTTTTTCGCCGCACTGAGCTTCGTCGCGATGCTGATCGCCGGAACCACGCTCGCGGTCAACGCGGCGCGCCCCGTCGGCGCGCTCGGCGTCATCGTGTTCCCGCTTGCGGCCGTGCTGCTCGCGGTCGACGCCTGGCTCGCGCCGCCGACGCGGCCGAGCGCCATGGACTGGCAGATCAAGCTTCATGTCGTCGTCGCGCTGTTCGGCTACGCGCTGCTCAGCGTCTCGGCAGTGCTCGCCCTGCTGCTGCTCGTGCAGGAGCGCGCACTGCGCAACCGCGACATCGGGAGCCACTGGCTGCGCGTGCTGCCGCCGCTGACCCTGACGGAAAGCCTGATGTTCCGCCTCGTCGGCGCGGGCTTCGTGCTGTTGACCGCAACGCTGCTGACCGGCGTGCTGTTCGTCGAGAACCTGTTCGCCCAGCATCTCGTCCACAAGACGACGCTTTCCATCGTCGCGTGGGTCGTGTTCGGAACGCTGCTCGTCGGACGCTGGCGCTACGGCTGGCGCGGCCGCCGCGCGGTGCGCCTGCTGCTCAGCGGCATGGCCGTACTGCTGCTCGCCTTCTTCGGCAGCAAGTTCGTGCTCGAAGTGCTGCTGGCGCGCACGCCTTGAACAACCGCGACGCAAGGCTTGCCGCCGGCTCGACGCCGAGCGCAGAATCGCCCCGCCAGCCGGCACTTATACGATTGACTTGAGGACGTTTCCCAAGCCATGAAGCACGACCCCGCCGACGAGCGCCGCCGTTTCCAGCGCTTCAGTTTCGAAGGCACGGTACGCCTGTATTCCGGCTCGGCGATGTGGGAAACCAAGCTCGTCGACGTATCGCTGAAGGGCGTGCTCATCGAGCGCCCGGTCGACTGGAGCGGCAAGATCGGCGGCGGCTATCGCATGGATCTGCGCATCAACAACAGCGTCATCATCAGCATGGGCGTCTCGATCGCCCACATCATGCCGCACCGGCTCGGCTGTCGCTGGGAGAAGATCGACCTCGACAGCTTCGCGCAGCTCAAGCGCCTGATCGAACTGAATCTCGGCGATCCGGCCCTGCTCAATCGCGAGCTTTCGGCACTCGGCAACTGAACGAAGCACGCAACGCGAAGCGGACTCGGCCGGCGTTTTAGATAGCCTGCTCGATCCGCCTCATGCATGTTGCACCGCATGAAAACCTCCGCCCGACGTACCGCAACCATGACCTCTCGCCGACCGCCCGAGCGTCTGCGTTTCGACGCGGCAAATGACGCTAACGTACCTACCGGGGATATCCTCACGAGCCGCGACGGAACGCCGCTGAGCATCCGGCCCATCCATGCCGATGACGTTGCTGCGCTGCAGCGCGGTTTCTCCCGGCTTCATCCGGACGAAGTGCGGATGCGCTTCCTGCACACGCTGACCGAACTGCCCGACCAACTCGCCCAGCGCCTGTGCCGTCTCGACCCCGAGCAGGAATTCGCCTTCGTGCTCGTCGACCCGCCGGGTACCGCCGACGAAGCCGAAATCTACGGCGTCGCCCGCGCCTATATCGACCCGACCACGGACAGTGCCGAATTCGCGCTGATCGTGCAGCGCCGCTTCACCGGCCAGGGCTTCGGCAGCGAACTGCTCCATCGCGTGATCGACAGCTGCCGCGCACGCGGCGTGCATGAAGTCTGGGGCGACGTGCTGACCGAGAATCACGCGATGCTCGATCTCTGCGACGAGTTCGGCTTCCGCCGTGAAAGCGTGTTCCACGACGCCTCGCTGACGCGGGTACGCCTCGCGGTCTGAACCGCTTCGCCGCAGCACGCCCTGCGCGCAGCGGCAACCGGCTAGACTAGGCGGTCTTGCCGCCGGCCCTGTTGGCCGGCGGCGCCTGCCCGCACGTCGATGACCTCCAGCCTGATCCAGCCGCCGCTGCCCAAATCCGCCAAAGTCCGCCGTTACTGGGAAAATCCGCCCGGTTCAGGTCTGGCGCTCGTACTCGAACAGACCGGCCGCAGCCACGCCGGGCTCGTCGTCGCGGTGACGCGCGACACACAAGCAGCGCACGCGCTCGAAACCGAACTCGCAACCTTTGCCGGCGACGGCGTCGAAGTGCTTCATTTCCCCGACTGGGAAACCCTGCCCTACGACCTGTTCGCGCCGCATCCGGAAATCGTCTCGCAACGCATCGCCACGCTCTATCGTCTGCCGGCCGTCGCGCAGGGCGTGCTCGTCGTGCCCGTCGCGACGCTGATGCAGCGGCTCGCGCCGCGCAGCTACATCGGCGGCACGGGTCTCGCGCTCGAGGTCGGGCAGAAACTCGATCTCGGCGCCGAGCAGCGCCGCCTCGAGGCGGCCGGCTACCGGCACGTGCCGCAGGTGCTCGAACCCGGCGACTTCGCCGTGCGCGGCGCACTCATCGACATCTTTCCGATGGGCGCGGCAGAGCCGTATCGCATCGAGCTGTTCGACGAGGAAATCGAGTCGATCCGCAACTTCGACGCCGAGACGCAGCGTTCGCTGCACAAGGTCGACAAGGTGCGCCTGCTGCCGGGGCGCGAGTTCCCGCTGACGGAGGAATCGACCAAGAGCTTTCGCACGCGGCTGCGCGAGCGCTTTCCGATCGACATCCGACGCTGCCCGCTCTATCAGGACATCAAGGAAGGCGCCACGCCGGCCGGCATCGACTACTACCTGCCGCTGTTTTTCGCGCAGACACAGACGCTGTTCGACTACCTGTCGGCGAATGCGCTGTTCGTCCTCGGCGACGGCGCGCTCGACGCGGCCGAGCAGTTCTGGCGCCAGACCGCCGAACGCTATGACCAGCGCGCGCACGACATCGAACGGCCGGTGCTGCCGCCGGACGAACTCTATCTGTCGCCCGAACAGCTGCGCGAGCGGCTCAATCGCGAATTGCGCGTCGATCTCGTCGCGCGCGGCAGCAACGAGCACGTCCAGTCGCTTGGCCTGCAGCCGGCGCCCAACCTGCCGATCAACCGCAAGGGCGAGCAGCCGGCGGAAGAGCTGACCCGTTTCCTCGGGGCCTATCCCGGACGCGTGCTGATCGCCGCGGAAACCGCGGGTCGGCGCGAAGCGCTGATCGAACAGCTGCAGGCCGCCGGCCTGCGCCCGCTGACGCTGGCCTCGTGGGCGGAGTTCGCGCGCAGCGACGTGCGCTTCGCGATCGCGGTCGCGCCGCTGCAGGCCGGCTTCGCGCTGACCGAGCCTGCCTTCGCCGTGCTGACCGAGCGCGAGCTGCTCGGCGAGCGTGTTCAGCAGCAGCGCCGCCGCAAGCGCGCCGCGCGCGATCCGGAAACCATCATCCGCGACCTGACCGAACTCGGTCTCGGTTCGCCGATCGTGCACGTCGACCACGGCGTCGGCCGCTATCAGGGCCTCATCAAGCTCGACGTCGGCGGCAGCGCGAACGAATTCCTCGCGATCGAATACGCCAAGGGCGACAAGCTCTACGTGCCGGTCGCGCAGCTCAATCTGGTCTCGCGCTATTCGGGTACGTCGCCGGAACTCGCGCCGCTGCATTCGCTCGGCGGCGATGCCTGGGACCGCGCCAAGCGCAAGGCCGCGGAAAAAGTGCGCGACGTCGCGGCCGAACTGCTGGCGATCTACGCACAGCGCGAGGCGCGGCAAGGCACGGCGCTCACCGTCGACCGCCCGTCGTACGAGCAGTTCGCCGCGGCGTTCCCGTTCGAGGAAACGCCCGACCAGATCTCGGCGATCGATGCGGTCATCGACGACCTCGCCTCGCCCAAGCCGATGGATCGCGTCGTCTGCGGCGACGTCGGCTTCGGCAAGACCGAAGTCGCGCTGCGTGCCGCATTCGTCACGGCGATGGCCGGCAAGCAGGTCGGCGTGCTCGTACCGACCACGCTGCTCGCGCAGCAGCACTACCAGAATTTCCGCGACCGCTACGCCGACTGGCCGATCCGCGTCGACGTGCTGAGCCGCTTCAAGACGAAGAAGGAAGTCGACGAGGTGATGGCGAAGCTGGCCGAAGGCCAGATCGACGTCATGATCGGTACGCACCGCCTGCTGCAGCAGGACGTGAAGTTCAAACAGCTCGGCCTCGTCATCGTCGACGAGGAGCAGCGCTTCGGCGTGCGGCAGAAGGAACAATTGAAAAAACTGCGCGCCGAGGTAGACCTGCTCACGCTGACCGCGACGCCGATTCCGCGCACGCTGAACATGGCGATGTCGGGCATGCGCGATCTCTCGATCATCGCCACGCCGCCGGCGCACCGGCTCGCGGTCAAGACCTTCATCGCGCCCTGGGATCCGGCGCAGCTGCGCGAGGCGTTCCAGCGCGAGCTGCAGCGCGGCGGTCAGGTGTATTTCCTGCACAACGAAGTCGACACGATCGAGAAAATGGAACGCGATCTGCAGACGCTCGTGCCCGAGGCGCGCATCCGCATCGCGCACGGCCAGATGCCGGAAAAGGAACTCGAGCAGGTCATGCTCGATTTCCACCGCCAGCGCTTCAACGTGCTGCTGTGCACGACCATCATCGAATCGGGCATCGACATCCCGAGCGCGAACACGATCATCGTCAACCGCGCCGACCGCTTCGGCCTTGCGCAGCTGCATCAGCTGCGCGGCCGCGTCGGCCGCTCGCACCACCGTGCCTACGCCTATCTCGTCGTGCCGGACCGCCGGCAGATGACGGCCGATGCCGAGAAACGCCTCGAAGCGCTCGCGTCGATGGAAGAACTCGGCGCGGGCTTCACGCTCGCGACGCACGATCTGGAAATCCGCGGCGCGGGCGAACTGCTCGGCGACGAGCAGAGCGGCCAGATGCAGGAAATCGGTTTCTCGCTGTACACCGACCTGCTCGAACGCGCCGTGCGTGCGCTCAAGAGCGGCAAGGTGCCCGATTTCGAGCTGGTCGCCGCGCACGAGACCGAGGTCGAGCTGCACCTTCCGGCGCTGATCCCGGACGACTACCTGCCCGACGTGCATGCGCGACTGACGCTGTACAAGCGCATCGCGAGCGCGCGCGACGGCGAGCGCCTGCGCGAGCTGCAGGTCGAGATGATCGATCGCTTCGGCCTGCTGCCCGACGCGGTCAAGCATCTGTTCGCGGTAACCGAGATCAAGCTGCGCGCGACCGAACTCGGCATCCGCAAGATCGATTTCGGCGCGCAGGGCGGCCGCGTCGTGTTCGCGCCGCAACCCAACATCGACCCGCTCGCGGTCATCAAGCTGATCCAGTCCCAGCCGCGCGTCTATGCGCTCGACGGGCAGGACAAGCTCAAGGTCCGTCTGGAGATGCCCGGCGCGACCGAGCGCCTGCGCTCGGCCAACGATCTGATCACCGCGCTCGGTCAACGCAAGGCGGCCTGAGCACCGCCGCGGCGGCGGCGCCGCATCGAGGAGTCAACTGCATGCATACGCGAGCCGAAGAGCTCATCCGCGCGCTCAAGCTCGAGCCGCACATCGAAGGCGGCCACTACCGGCGCATCTACGAATCGTCGACACGTGTCGCCTACGGCGACAGCGCGCAGCGCGCCGTCGCGACATCGATCTATTTTCTGCTCGCCGCCGGCGAACTCAGCCGCTGGCACCGCGTCGACGCCGACGAGGTCTGGCACTTCTACGAAGGCCAGCCGCTGGAACTGCTGCGCTACGACCCCGCCGAAGACGTGCTGACGGTGCACACGCTCGGTCCGGCTTCGCGCGATTCGGCGCCGGTGTTCGTCGTGCCCGCGGGCATGTGGCAGGCGGCGCGGCCGCGCGGCGCCTACACGCTGGTCGGCTGCACGGTCGCCCCCGGCTACGAATACCGCGGCTTCGCGCTGCTCGATCAGGCAACCGAGGTCGCGCGGCGGCTCGGCGAGCTCGACGGCGAACTGCTGGATCTCGCCTGATGGCGCTCAGTGCGACGATCCACAAGATCGACCTGCAGGTCAGCGACATCGACCGGCACTACTACGCGACGCACGCGCTGACGCTCGCGCGCCATCCGTCGGAAACCGAGGAACGCCTGATGCTGCGCGTGCTCGCGTTCGCATTGAACGCGCACGAGGCGCTGGCCTTCGGCAAGGGACTCAGCGACACCGACGAGCCGGATCTGTGGCGCAAGGACCTGACCGGCGCGATCGAGCAGTGGATCGAGCTCGGACAACCCGACGAGCAGCGTCTGCGCCAGGCTGCCGGCCGCTCGCCCGACGTGCGCGTGTACGGTTACGGCCGCGCGGCACCGATCTGGTGGGACAAGCAGGCTGCCGCGCTGCAGCGCATCTGCCAGTTGCAGGTATACGAGGTCGACGCGGCGACCTGCAGTGCACTTGTCGCGATCGCCGCGCGCAAGCTCGACCTGCAATGCCTGATCCAGGACGGCGTCGTGCAGATCCTCGGCGACCACGGCACGATCGACGTCGGACTGGCGCGACGCCAATAGCGCTCAGTATTCGGCTACGGGTTCGCCGCCCGACAGCCGCATCGGCAGCTCGCCGCCCTTCGCCGGTTCGAGGCGTTCCGGCGAGACCACGAGACGCTCGTCCGTATCCGCGGCAGCGCGTACGAATACTGCGCCGTTCGCGCGCAGCACGGCGGTGTAGTGCTCGAACACGCTCTGCTCCAGCGTCGCGGCGAGGTCGAGCTCGCAGTCGGCGCCGTCGGCCCAGGCGAAATAGCGTTCCTCTCCCGAGTCCTCGTCCTGCTGCACGTCGAAGAAGTCGACGAGCCGCTGATGCGCGCGGCGCCCGGAACACGCCGGCGCATGATCGGGCACGATCTGGTAGACCGCCTCGGGCAGCACGGCGCCGATCAGCTCGCGCTTCCACTGCGCCGCAAGACGCGCGCGCGCCGGTCGCAGCTCGTCGGCGAACAGGCGGAAGCGGTCGATCATGTCGCGATCGCGCGTGCCGAGGTCGTCGTGCGTTCCGGGCTGCTCGATCGCACGCAGCGCGCCCGCCACCCAGTCGTCGACGCTCGTGAACTGCGCCGGCGCGTAGAGCGCGACCGCCGGATAGCGCTCGCCGGCGGCACCGACCACGAACGGCCCCAAGGTCCGCAATGCGTCGAGATAGGCGCGCGGCAAGCGGCGGCCGAGGGTCTTTTCGTAGGCATCGAGCGTCTCCGCCGGCGGCGGCGGCGCGACGCGCAGATCGGCGCTCGCATCCAGCGGCATGGCGGCGCGCGCCGCAGCGATCGCCTGTCGATACGCGGCAAGCAGTCCGCGCGTTGCGGAGGCAGCACGAAACTGCGCCTCGATGCCGTCGCGCGTCACGACGATCGCGCCGCGCCCGTGCAATACGCGCGTTTCGCCGGTCGTCATGCGCGCTTCGCCGCGCAGCTCGTATGCGTGAATACCGGGCGGCAGCTCCAGCGCGACCTGGCCGCGATTGCTGCGCGGCGTGCTGCGATCGAGATCGAGCGTCGCGACGCGCGCGCCGGCGATCCAGAGTTCGCTGCGCTCGCCGGTCTCGTCGCTGTCGAGTTCGGCCGCGAACGCGAACGCGGCCGCGCCGGCCTGCACCGCGGCGCTCGGTGCCGGCGGCTGGCGGCTGCGATCGAGGACGACCGGGAGCAACGTGCCGTCGTCGCCGTTGCTCGCGTCGAAGCCGCCGACGCTGGCGCCGTTCGTGCCCCAGCCGAACATCTGCCCGTCGCGCGTGCGCGCGAACGCGTTGTAGTCGCCGGCGAACAGCGCGTCGACATTCCTGCCGTCGAGCGCGGCGACGCGCCGCAGATCGCCTTCGAGTTCGTCGCCGCCGTCGCCGAGCGTGCCGTAGACGTTGCCGCCGCGCGCCCAGACGCTGCCGTCGCGCTTGAGCACGAGCGTGTAGTCGTCTCCGGCGGCAAGCGCTGCTGCATCGGCCAGACCGGCCAGACGCCGCGGCGCGACCGCCGTCAGATCGACGGCGGGCGAAGCGAGCTGGGCGGACTCGTTGACGCCCCAGCCCCAGACCGCGCCGGCGGCGTCGAGCGCGAGACCGTGAAAACGTCCGAGGCTGATCGCAGTGATGGTGTCGAGACCCGCGATGCGCAGCGGCTGCGCATGCGGCGGATCGGCGAAATCGAGCGGGCGCCAGCGGCCTTCCGCGCCGAGCAGTCCCCATCGCGCGCTGCCCATTCCCCAGACCGTGCCGTCGCCGCGCAGCACGATGCTGGTGTCGCCCTGCGCGGCGATCGCGACGGCATCGGGAATCGCGTCGACGACACGCGGCAGCCGCGCCTGCATGCGCGATTCGTTGCGCAGCGGACCGCTGCCGAGCTGACCGACGTCGTTGCTGCCGACGCTGCGCAGCTTGCCGTCACGGCCGATCGCGAGCAGATGAGAGCGCCCGAGCGCGACCGCGCGCACGGCGCCCAGCGCTTCGAAACGCCGCGGCCGGTGCGACGGCATCGCGCACTCTTCGGTCGTGCATGCAAGTTCGGCGAGTTCGCCCCAGAGCCAGAGCGTGCCATCGGCGTCGATCGCCGCGGCCGAATCGGACGCGTCGTGATTGATTGCGATGCTGACGATGCGCGACAGCCCCTCGATGCGTCGGAACGCCTTGCGCGGCCGCGTGTCGGTATCGCCGCGCACGGGCTCGGCGTCGCCGCTGGCCCAGACCGAACCGTCGGGCTGCAGCCAGAGCACCTGGCTGCCGGCCACGATCTGCGGCGTGGCTGCCGCGACGGCCGAGGCCGACAGGCAGAGCAACACCGTCGCAAGCATCCTGTACATGGCGATATTCGTCCTGAACTGCGCGAAGTATAGGCCACGCGCACGCCACCACTAGGACATCAGCGCCGCGATCCGCGCGTCCTTGTCGCGCCACAACGCGTTCATCCATTCCTGGACGCGCGCGCGAAACGCCGCGTCGTTCTCGTAGTCGCCGAGGCCGAATTCCTCGGGAATGTCGAGCCGGCGCACGTGCACGCGCACGTCGCGCACACGTCCGGCGAGAAAGTCGTACAGCGTCGGCCGTCCCTGCGGATAGACGAGAGTCACGTCCACGAGCGTGCGCAGCAGCGGCCGCATCGCCTGGATGACGAACGCGACGCCGCCGGCACGCGGCAGCAGCAGGTTGGCATACGGAGACTTCTGCTGCGCGTGCTTGGCCGGCGTGAAGCGCGTTCCCTCGACGAAGTTCATGACCGACACCGGCAGCTCGCGGAATTTCGCGCAGGCGCGTTGGGTCGCCTCGAGATCCTTGCCGCGCAGTTCGGGCCGGCGTTCGAGCTCCGCACGCGAGTAGCGGCGCATGAACGGGAAATCCAGCGCCCACCAGGCGAGGCCCAGCACCGGCACGAAGATCAGTTCGCGCTTCAGGAAGAACTTGAGCATCGGAATGCGCTCGGCGAACACGAGCTGCAGCAGCGGAATATCGACCCAGCTCTGGTGATTGCAGACGACGAGATACCAGCCGACACGCTGCAGGTCGGCAACGTCGCCGTGCACGTGCACCTGCGTCCCGGCCAGGCGGATCAGCCGGCTGTTGAATCCGACCCACTGCTGCGCGATCGCCACGAGCCAGATGCCGATGCGCCGGCGCCACGACGCGAACGGCAGCGCGGCCTTGAGCAACGCCAGCGCGAGCAGCGGCGCGGCATGCAGCGCGGTGCTGGTGCCGACGAACAGAAATGCGACGCCGGCGCGCAGCGGCGCGGGAAGCGAGCGAAGCATGGGCGGGATCCGGCCGGGCCTAAGGACCGCTCAGAATACGCAATTCGATGACCGCACTGAAGTTCCGCTCGCCGCCATCGCGCGGTCGGCGGCGGTCATTGCGCCTCCGTCAGGACTTTGCCGAGCCGCCGGGTCAGCGGGACGCGGACCTGACCGACCGCCGCGGGAGCCCGCGACTGGGTGGCGCCGCGCATGCCCGACTGCGCGAGCAGCCAGGCATGACGATCCGGCGGACAAAGTTCGGGGAGGTGCAGTCCGGCAATGCCGTGCACGAACAGCTCGCCAGGCACGTCGCCGTGACTGCGCATCTGTTCGTGGAGTTCGGCCAGCAGTCGATCGGCCTCGTCGTGCCGGCCTTCGCTGCGCAGCAGCGCGACGTCGAGACTGCGCAGGCGCTGCTGCGCGAACCAGTCGCCGGACTCGACGCGCGCCTCGACGAGCGCGAGTTCGCGGCGCGCATCGGTCAGGCGCGACTGCGCGAGGGCGATTTCGGCAGCGCCCATGCGCACGTCGATTTCCGTCGCCGCAAAACCCGAAGCGGCGACGGCCGGAAGCACCGAATCGACGAGTTCACGTGCGCGCTGTGCCTCGCCGATGCGCGAAAGAAGCGGCGCGATTTCCGCGACGAGCTGCCAGCGCTCGACTGCCGACGCCTGTCGCGCCGTCGCGTCCGCGAGGGCTCGCAGCGTCGACGTCGCGGCCGTCGTGTCGCCGGCAAGAATGGCCAGTTCCGCCAGATGCGCCTTTGCGGTCAGCGCATACATCGGCAGCTGCGGCGAACCGCAGGCGTTGGTCGCCGTCCGCGCGTCGGCAATGCGGCCGAGCCTCACCAATACGGAAGCGCGCACGCAGTCGAGTCCGGCAGCAACGGGCGGCAGCCCGCCCGCGTCGCCGAGGCGCAGCATTTCCTGCGTCGCGCCCAGCGTCGTCAGCGCGGCTTCGTACTCGCCGCGGCGATACTGGAGCTGCGACTCGGCCATGCCGACATTGAACGCCAGGCCGCCCTGCAGCGTCGCGTTCTTCAGGCCGCGAATGCGACGGTCGACCGCATCGAGGTCGCCGCGCCAGGAATCCAGGCCGAGCAGGTTCGCACTGATCTCCCGCTGCTGATAACGATCGCCGACCGACAGCGCGACGGCCTCGGCCTGATGGAGACGCTCGCCCGCGCGGCGCGTATCGCCGTTTCGCAGGTGCCACTGGCCGACGCGGCGCAGCGCATCGATCTCGGCCGAAGCGTTGCCGGCCGCGCGGGCCTCGGCCAGCAATTCGTCGAGCACATCGAGCTTCGCCGCATCGTCCTTCGCGTCGCGGATCCCGCGCATGAGTTTCGCGCGCAGCATGCCGATACGGTCGCCGGCAACCGTGAAGCCGGCGATCGCATCGTCGTACAGCGCGTCCTCGGCCGTGAGGCCGCTCCACGCCATGACGTCGATGAGCAGCAGCGTCGCGCGCGCGCGGTCGAGATCCCATCCGAGCGCCGTCGCCAGCTTGATCGCCTCGGCCGCGCTCGCGCGCGACCTGGCCAGATCGAGCGTCGCGAATTCGACCTCGGCACGTTCGAGCAGCCAGCACAGCGACAGACCCGGCGTGGTCGGAGACGCGCTGGAAATGCGCTCGAGTGCATCGCGGCTGCGACCGCCGCGGCGCAGATTGGTGACTTCATCCAGGCGCAGCCCGAGACGCTTCGCCGGACTGCGCTGCCACAGCTCGCCGAAGCGCGCCGCCGCGGCGAGATAATCCTGCCGGATCGCGAGCATGCGCGCCTCCTGCAGCGGCCGCATCGACTGCGGCAGGCGCTGCACCCAGCGCTCGGCGAGATCGAGCTCGGCCTGCGCCGCGTTGGACTGGCCCAGCTCGGCCAGCGCCATTGCCAGATGCAGGCGCGCGAAGCCGAAATCGGGCGCCGCTTCCAGCACCTGCCGATAGCGTTGCGCCGCCTCGTGCCAGCGGCCGCGCTGCTCGGCGACGAGCGCCTTCACGAGCACCGGCGCGGTCGCCGCGTCGAGCACGGCGAGCGACGGCAGTTCCGACACGGGAACCTCGGGCATGAAGCGCCTCACGACGCGGCGGCTGACCTCGTCGATCGTCGCCAGCAGTTGGTCGGGCGCGCTGCCGACGTCGAAATTCGCGTTGCGTCCGGCCTGGTGCAGGTGTGCCCGGACATGCCATTCGCCGTCGCGTCCGACCGGCATCGCCGCGCTCAGCAGGACGATGGTGTCGGCGCTCTCGCGCTGCGCACTCGGCGCGGTCAGCGTGATCCGGTCGGTACGCGTTTCGAGCTGCCACTCGATCCAGTTCTGCAGCAGCTCGGTCGGCCAGCGCATCTCGTCGTTGAGCGACACGTCGGGAACGGCGACGAGGGTCACGCGCGACGTCGACGGATAGAGCTGGCGCAAAGCAACCAGCAAGCCGCCCAGCGCAATCAGCAACACGGCGGCGATGGCGATCGCCCGGAATTTCCGTGCCGCGCCGCCGGCCGCCGCGACCGGCGCAACCGCCGCTTCGCGCACGGACTCGGCCGGCGCGACCGGCGCCGCCGGTTCGAGCCAGACCGGATCATTGGCGGGCACCGGCTCGAGTTCGCCCGGCGGATCGAATACGTACCCCTGCTTGGAAACGGTGCGGATCCAGCCCTTGGCGTCGTCGCCGAGTGCCTTGCGCAGCAGCCAGATCGAGGTCGTGATGTTGGCGTCTTCGACGACGACGCCGGCCCATACGCGGCGGAAGATTTCATCGCGCGTATGCAGCACGCGCGGTTCGCGCAGAAACAGCAGCAGCAGATCGAAGCAACGCTGGTTCAGTTCGTTGGTGACGCCTTCACGATGCACGCTGCGATAGCGCAGATCGAATTCCACATCTCCCAAACGCAGACGCTGCGCATTTTCGGGCCAGCAATCGCCGATCGCTTCTGACATCGTTTCCCCCAACCGCTACACACTACGGACGCGTCGCGTGGATCGCTTTCGGTGCGATTCGCGCATCCGTACATTGCAGTACGTCAAAAATGCTGCATCGAACTATCAGCACTCGAGTCGGGAGAAACAAGTAAAAAGCCGTGAACCCTGTAAAACTTTCCGCATCTCGAAGACCGTCGATACGCCTGGAAATCCGTGACGCGCTACGCATACCCGGCCTTAACTTGGCCGATTCCTTCGCTTGACCGATGGAATTTCACCAATTCGACCGATTCGATTGAAACACAACCGTAATAATTCGGCGTACGGATAAGGGAAACCGGTGTCTGCGCACATGTCGCTTTTTGCACAGACCGAAAAAGCTGTCGTTTCAACGCGCTGCCGTAGCGCGGAGGCGGCGGATCACTGCAGGCCGTCGGCAAACAGGCGGTCGGAGGCGCCGGCGAGTTCCGCCAGCACGGCCACGTTCGTCTTGAGGATCGCCGCGCCCATGGCCTGCGCATTGACGCCCATGTTTGCCGGCGTGTCCGTGCTGCGGTGGTAGTGCGGATAGTCGGCATAGTCCGAGTCGATCGCGAGCACGGTTTCCTTGTTCGCATTGAGGTACGGCATGTGGTCCGATCCGAACGGATTCGTGCTCAGCGTGATGTTCAGACCCGGCACATAGGCCGCCGCGGCGGCGCCGAAACGGTCGAGAAACGGCTGATAGGCCGCACGGCTTTCGTACAGGGCGTCGAGCGCGTCGTCGGCGCTGTAGCCGATCATGTCCATGATCACGACCGAGCCGACTTTCGCGATGTCGCCGCTGGACTGCAGCGCCTGTACGTGACGCGTGCTGCCGTAGAGTCCCTGTTCTTCGCCGGCATAGCAGATGAACAGCATCGAACGCCGTGGCTTGAACGGCAGCAGCGCACGTGCGACTTCGATGACGCCGGCGCAGCCGCTCGCGTTGTCTTCCGCGCCCGGCGTGTTCGTGACGGCGCTGCCGTTGCTGTTGCGCGAGTCGTAGTGGGCGCCGACGATGATCCATTCGTCCGGCAGCGCCGTGCCCGTCCACACGCCGACGACGTTCTGTCGCGTGATGCTTCCGCCGCTCGCCGACGGCATCGCAAAGTCCGGCGTCGTCGCGACAAGTCCGAGTCCCTGGAAACGCCCTTTGATCCAGTCGCGGGCGGCGTTGAGGCCGGTCGTGCCATAGCTCGACCGGTCCCAGCCGGCGAGCTGCGTGAGATCGGCGAACCAGCGTGTCGCGTCGATGCGCTCGACGATCGGCTGGATCAGTGGATCGGGCGCGACGCCTTCCGGCAGGTCGAGCCGGAACTGGCGCGCAAGGACGGCACTGGTTCCGACGCGACGCCAGATCTCGTGGCCGTCGGACGCCGGCAGCGCGGAACCGCGATCGAGCTGACGCAGCTGCCAGCGGCCGCTCTGCACGAGCAGGCGGCCCGGCGCCGCTTCGCCGGGATCGCAGCCGACCGCGCGCAGGGCCAGATCGCCGCGGTCGAGCGCATCGAATTCACCGAGCGACGGATGCCTGCCGGCCAGTTTTCCGATCGCGTCGCGCTCGCCGCCGATCACGAGCCGCGTGCCCATTTCGAGCCACCACTGCACGCCACTGTCCTGCTTCAGCGCGGCGACATCGGCGGCCGTGGCCGCACGGATGTCGACGACGGCGGCGCGTTCCTGCGGCACCGCGACCGGCAGCGCGAGCATCAGACCGAGTGCGGGCAGCAGCATGGAACGACTCCGGGGGCAGGCAACACGCCGAGTCTAGCCGGCCGTATCGGCCCGGAGTGCGACCGCACGCGCACGGCTGCGCACTCCCGTCGCCGGGACGGGCGTCGGAGCGACGTTGCAGCGCCGCGCGCGGCGGCAATGACGCTCGTCACGGATTTGCCGTATCCGGCGAATTGACGCCGCCGCCGGCGCACCTTGCCGCGCGCAGTTGGTATACAGCCGCACGACCGCAGCCGCCGCGCCGCGCTGTACCGCTCTTCTGACTTCCTGGAAATCCGCATGCTGCTGAAACTGTTCTCCACGATGGCCGCCACGGTCCTGCTCTGCTCGGCCGCGCAGGCCGCGACACCCGCGGAACCGGCCGACGCTCAGGCCGCCGTCGACGCCCTGCTCGATGCCGACCGCGCGTTCGCCGCGGCCAGCGCCAAGACCGACCCCGTCAGCGGCCTCGGCGCGATGTTCGCCGACGACGTCGTCATGCCCGTACCCGGACATCGCTTCGCGCGCGGCGTCGCCGAAGCCCGCGACTACCTGCGCAGCACGCCGGACTATCAGAAATCGCGCATCGACTGGACGCCGCAGCGCGGCGGCGTGTCCGGCGACGGCCAGCACGGATTCACTTTCGGCTACATGCGGCTCCACAAGCCCGACAACAGCGTGCAGCCGCTGAAATACCTCGCCTACTGGGTACGCCGCGACGGCCAGTGGCGCGTCGTCGTCTACAAGCGCAGCGGCGCGAAGACCGCGCCGGCTTCGACGGCGCCGATGCCGCCGGCGCTTCCGGCGCGGTTCGCGCGCGCGGCAGCCGACGCGACGCGCACGCAGGAATACGCACGCAGCCTCGACCAGGCCGAGCGCGCGTTTTCCGACGAGGCGCAGAAGATCGGCCTCGGCCCCGCATTCGCGAAATACGGCAGCAGCGATGCGATCAATCTCGGCGGCCCGGACAATGCCGAGGTCGTGCTGGGCGCCGACAACATCGCGGACGTCGTCGCCGCCGGCAGCCCGCCCGATTCAAGTCCGGTCACCTGGGCACCCGACGAAGTCATCGTCGCCGGCAGCGGCGATCTCGGCATCACGATCGGCTTCCTGCAGCCGAACGCCGCAGGCCCGGACGGCAGCCGCAAGCCGATTCCGTTCTTCACGATCTGGCGCCGCCCGGATACGTCCTCGCCGTGGCGCTACGTCGCAGAGTGAGGCGGCGGCGCACGCGCCGGGAAACGTGGAAGAGCGCGTGACGAGGAGCGAGAAACGAGTGGGAAGCGGGCCTCGCACCATTCTTTTCTCACGCCCGTGCACTCTTCCCTGATTCGAACCGCCGCCGCGCGGCGACCGCCTCCGAGTCACGTCACGGCCGCACGAGCCCCTTGCGCACCGCGATCATCGCGGCCTGGGTGCGATCGTTGATGCCCATCTTCTGCAGGATCTGGCTCACGTAGCCCTTGACCGTGCCTTCGGTCAGCGACAGTTCGCGCGCGATCGCCTTGTTGCTGAGCCCCTGCGCGATGAGCCGCAGCACCGACAGTTCGCGCGCGGTCAGCGCGACGCCGTCGTCGCCCGGCGCGCGCAGGCGCGCGACGAGCTGCCGCTGCACGGTCGAATGGAGCCACGGCACGCCGGCGGCGACCTGGCGCACCGCGGCGACGAGGTCGCTGCTCAACGCATCCTTCAGCAGATAGCCGGTCGCGCCGGCCGCGAGCACGTCGCGCACGAGACTGTCTTCGGCAAAGCTCGTGAACACGAGGATTTCGAGCGCCGGCCAGGCCGCGCGCAAGCCGCGGATGTTCTGTACCGGGTCGCTGTCGGGCATTTTCAGGTCGAGCACCGCGACGCGCGGGCGCAGCGCGGCGACCGCCGCGATCGCATCGCGCGCGTTCGCGAAATCGGCGACGACGTCGAGATCGCCTTCTTCCTCGAGCACTGCGCGCAGTCCTTCGCGCACGACCGAATGATCGTCGACGAGGATGACCGGAATGCGCGCGCTCACGGCTGCACCGGCGCGCGGTCGCGCCGCGGCAGCCGCACGCGCACCTCCGTGCCGCGCGGCGCGCGCGCGCGGATCAGCGCTTCGCCCGACAGCGCCGCGGCGCGCTCGCGCATGCTGCGGAAACCCATGCCGGGCACATGATCGGCGGCAACACCGGCGCCGTCGTCGGCGACGGTCAGCTCGCAATAGTCGTCGCGCACGGCCGCGGCGATCCAGAGCCGCTTGCCGCGCGAATGCCGCACCGCGTTCGACACGGCTTCCTGGCAGCAGCGCAGCAGCGCGGCCTCGGTCTCGATCTGCTGCGGTTCGTACTGGGCGAAATCCATGCGCAGCTCCAAGGTTTCGGGAACCATCGCGGTCAGCAGCTGATTCAGCGCGCCAGGCAGCGCGTGTTCGCGCAGCTGCTCCACGCAGATCACCGCGCGGCTGCGCCGCGAGCGCGTGACGACCGGTTCGGGCGGCTGCAGTTCGCGCAGCAGGTTGCGCATTTCCGCGTGCGCCGTGCGCGCGAGTTGATGCAGGCGCTCGACGCGGCGGCGTCCTTCGGCCGGATCGCGTTCCCAGACCGCCGACAGCGTCTGCGTCAGGAGGCCGATCGCCGAGAGGATCTGGGTCACGTTGTCGTGCAGCTCGCGGCCGAGGTTCTGCCGCTCGCGCAACACCGCGGCGTCGCGCGCGACGGCCGCAAGGCGCCGGTTGTGCACCGCGACCGCGAGAATGTCGGCGATGACTTCGAGACTGCCGAGATCGAGTTCGTCGAAGCGCTGATTGCCTTCGACGTTGAGCACGCCGAGCACTTCATCGCCGACCGACAGCGGGACGGCGAGTTCGGCGAGCGGCGGCGTCATGCCCGGCGGCGTGATGTAGCGCGGATCGGCGGCGACGTCGTTGACGAGCTGGCTGCAGCGTTCGCGCACGGCCGCGCCCATGATGCCGCGCGAGATCGGCACGCGATCCTCGCCGCGGATGCGCCGCTTGTAGTCGCCGCCGCGGATACGGATGACGAGCACGTCGCGCTGCTTCTCGTCGACCAGCGGAATATCCACATTTTCAAAGCCGAGCAGTTCGTGCACCGCGTCGGCGCTGCGCTGGAGCATCGCGTCGATGTCGTCCTCGGCCTGGATGATGCCGGCGACGTGCGCGATCAGGCGGAAGCGGTCGGTGCGGCGGCGCTCCTTCTGGTAGCGCTGCGCGTTCGTGATCGCGATCGCCGCGTGGCGCGCGAACAGCTCCAGCGCGGCGACGTCCTCGCGCTTGAAGCGCCGCGGCGGTGCGGCGCCGATGCCGAAGAAACCGATCAGTCGTCCCGACCAGAGGATCGGAATGCCGACGACCTGGTTGTCGGCGAGTTCGGGCAAGGTCAGCGAATCGAGATCGCCGTAGCGCAGCAGCGCGGTCCGGCCGGTAGCGAGCACGTGTCCGGCGAGGCCGACGCCGCGCGGCATCGTCGCGCCGAGTTCGCGCTCGGGCATGCGATAGACGGCGACCGTGCGTATCCAGTCGTGCTCGGCTTCGTACAGGCCGATCGTGCCGTCGTCGGCACCGATCAACTGGCAGGCGCCGGCGACGATGCGCGTCAGCAGCGGCTCGAGCGCGAGTTCCGATGAAATGTCTTCGACCAGACGCCAGAGCAGTCCGAGCTGACGCGACTGACCTTGCAGATCGGCGGCGAGCACAGTCATGCGACGAAACCGACGTGGTGACCGTCCGTTGCTTCAAGCGACTGCGGCGGACTGCGGTCGACGGAGTACCGGTCCCGACGCGCATAGTAGCCCAAGCGCAAAGGCGGCCGGACTCGCCTCGGAAGTCCGCATCCGTTCCACGTTCCTCGTCGCCGGTTCGCCGGCATTTCGGCCGCGCGCCTGCGCGTCGGGCCCGGTCACGCCTTCGATCAGGGAGTTCTCATGAAAACGCAGCGACGTTCCGCCCGTTCCCTCGCCACCGCGCTGTTCGGCATTGCCGCGGCGCTCGCGTTCGCACCGGCCTTCGCGCAGCAGGGCACGCCGAAGAAGACCACGGGCAGCCACATCGTCCGCGGCGAAAAGTCCGCCGACGACGTGCGGCTCGAGGAAGTCGAAGTCATGCTCGGCACCGTGCGCGACGCGAAGGAGCGCGCCCGCGAAGCGCGCGACGAACGCTCGGGCGCGCCGGAGCTGCCGGCACGCGACGGCAACGCGTTCCTCGACGACGCGGCCGCGCAGCAGCCGCGCTGATGCACCCGGCGACGTCTGCCGTCGCCGTCGTCCTTGTGCTGACGGCGTTCGCGCCGTCGGCGTCGGCGCAACGCCGCGTCGCCGCGATCGAACACGACGGTGTGCGCTACGGCGAAGCGGTCTTCGCGCGCGAGGAATCCGACGGCATCGTGCGCACGCAGGAAACCGCGCGCATCGGCGTGCGCACCATGAATGCGCGCGAATGGCGGTCCTACGAACAACGCAGCAGCGAGCGCAGCGACGGCACGCCGCTGTCGCTGTGGCAGCGCGCGGCAGCGGGTCCGTCCGCGTGGACGGCCGAAGCGCGCATCGACGGCGAGCGCATCGAACTGCGTCGCCGCGAAGGTCTGCGCGTGCAGCGAACGACGCTGGCGACACCGCCCGATCTGCTCGTGGACGCGGGCCTGCAACGGCGCATCGCGGCCCAACCCGCGGGCCAGCCGTGGGCTTTTTCCTACAGCGAAGTCGATCTGTCCGCAGCGCGCATTACCGCGGTGCGCCTGAGCAGCAGCGGCGTGGCGATCGGCGATCGTCTCGAATTGCTGCGCGAATCCGACGCCGGCGACGGTCGCTCGCGCCGCACGCTGTACTGGTCGCTGTCGCAGCAGCGGCTGCTGCCGGCCTGGAATCTCGCCGGCGCGCGTTTCGACAGCCGCGCCTGCGACACGGACTGCGCGGACGCCGAGATACAGCACTTCGACCTGCTGGCCGGCCTGACCGTCGCGTCGCCCTATCACGTGCCGGCGGGCGTCCGTCGCCGCACGCTGCGCTATGTCTTCGAATCCGCCGACGGCGCCGCACCCGAACTGCCGGGCACCGGGGAGCAGGCCGTCGTTCGCCGTGGCAACCGCAGCGTCGTGACGATCTGCGCCGACTGCGGCGACGAGCCGGCGCCCGACGCGGCGACACTCGCGCGCTATCGTGCCGCGAACGCCTGGGTGCAGAGCGATCATCCGAACCTGCGCTCGCTCGCGCGCAACGCCGCCGCGTTCGGCACGACCGAGGCGCGCATGAACAGGCTCGTGCGCTTCGTGCAGGGCTACATGACCGGCGGCCGCCAGACGCTCGGCTATGCGAGCGCCCTGCAGGCCGCCGAGACGCGCAGCGGCGACTGCACCGAATTCGCCGTGCTGCTCGCCGCCTTGGCGCGCGCGCAGCAACTGCCCGCGCGCGTCGTCGGCGGCCTGCTCTATTCCAGCCGCTTCACCGGAAAACGCGACGTGTTCAGCCCGCATGCCTGGGTGCAGGTCTGGAACGGCTCGCGCTGGGTCAGCTTCGACGCTGGCGTCGGCGATTTCGATTCCACGCACATCGTGCTCGCGATCGGCGACGGCTCCGTCGGCGACTACGCCGGCGTGCTCGAACGCGTGCGCGCGCTGCGCCTTGTCGCCGCGGCAGAGATCCGCAGCGCGCAATAAGCGAAGTCCGCGAAAGCTGCAAAAGGAACTGACACGGCAAGAGACGCCGCGGCGCAATAAGCGCAGCGCATAGCGCCAGCCCCGTCCACGAAAGCGACAACGCCCAGCGTCACCGCGCGCCAATCCCGAACGGATCGTCGATCGAGTGTGCCGGCTGCGTGAACCAGCGCGGCCCCTGCACCGTCATGTAGAAATGATCTTCGTGACGGATGCCGAATTCTCCCGGCACGCAGATCATCGGCTCGTTGCTGAAGCACATGCCCGGCGCGAGCGGCGTGCGGTCGCCGCCGACGAGATACGGCCACTCGTGGATGTCGAGGCCGATGCCGTGGCCGGTGCGGTGCGGCAGGCCCGGCAATGCATACCCCGGACCGAATCCGTTCGCTTCGAGACTCGCGCGCGCGGCCTGATCGACGCTCTCGCACGACGCGCCGATGCGTGCCGCCGCGAACGCCGCGGCCTGCGCGGTCTTTTCCGCTTCCCAGACCGCGCGCTGCCGCGCGCTCGGCGTGCCGAACACATAGCTGCGCGTGATGTCCGACATATAGCCATGCACGAGACAGCCCGTGTCGATGAGCACGACTTCGTCGCGGGCGAGCGGCTTGGGCTGCTTCACGCCATGCGGAAACGCGCTGTCGGCGCCGAACAGCACGATGCAGAAATACGAACCGGCCGCACCGACCTTGCGATGCGCGGCATCGACGAACGCGTCGACCTCGGCCGCAGTGATGCCTTCGTGCAGCATGCTCGCGGTCGCGCGATGCACGGCCAGCGTCATGTCGTGCGCGCGCTGCATCAGCGCGATCTCGTTGTCGGATTTGCGCATGCGGCAGGCGGCGGTGACCGGCTTCGCGTTGACGTACGTCCAGTCGCCGCCGGCTTCGCGCAGGCCGTCGACGACGAAGAACGGCGTGCTCTCGCAGAGACCCGCGCGGCGGCCGAGCGCCGGATCGAGCGCTTCGAGACGCTGCCGCAGCAGCGTGTACGGATTTTCGTGCTCGTGCCAGGTGCGGATCGCGCCGGGCAGCACCTGATAGCCCCGGATCGTGCCTTCCTCGAACGCCGGCGCGAGGTATTCGATCTCGCCCTGCGCCGGCAGCAACGCGCCGACGAGCCGTTCGCTGCCGCGCCAGACCAGACCCGTGAAATAGCGCAGGCTCGTGCCCGCATGCAGATACAGCGCAGCGATGCCCTGCTCGCGCATCAGCGCCTGCGCGCGCGCGATGCGCTCGCGGTATTCCGGCAACGCGATCGGCGCGACGCCGTCGAGCATGGGCGCGAGGCTTGCCAGCGCGGCCTCGCGCGAGGTTCCGCCGATACCGAGACTCATGGATATTCCCCGGGGACGCCGCCGACGCGGCGGCGCGAAATAATTACGTCGGACTAAAATTTTAGTCAAGCTTAAATCGATTCGGCATATCGCCGGAATGAAGCGCGCCCGCGCCATCGGTCGCTGGCGAGCGGACTCGCACGCACGCTACCTTAGGCGTCGGGGGAAGACCGGAGGTGGAGGCAGCATGGAGCAACTCGGCGAACGCCTGCGCCGCTACCGGCGCGAGGCGCACAAGACGCTGCTCGACGTCGCGAGCGAGGCCGGGCTGTCGGTCGGTTTTCTGTCGCAGGCCGAGCGCAATCTCTCCGGCGTGTCGCTGTCGTCGCTCGCGAACATCGCCCGGGCCCTGAACGTGCCGCTGCGCCTGCTCATCGACCAGCCCGAACAGCGCTCGCCCGATTCGCGCGAAGGCCATCGCCGCCGCTATTCGACGATCGACCGCGGGCAGACCTACGAACGTCTTTCGAGTTCGTTCCCGGGCAGCCAGATCAACGCCGTGCGAATGTGCCTGCCGGTCGGCTACGTGTCGGAATCGGTGACCCACGGCGGCGACGAATTCGTCTATGTGCTGAGCGGTGCCGTGCGCTACTGCGTCGCCGGCGTCGACTATCCGCTGGAGAGCGGCGACTCGCTGCACTTCGACGGCCGCCACCAGCATTTCCTCGCGAACACCGGTGCGACGCCGGCCGAAGTCGTCTCGGTCGGCACGCTGCCGATCTTCGACGACCAGGCCGACGCGTGACGCCGCCATTTTCCTTTTTACCGGCTTCCCGATGACGCCTTCCGCCCTGCTGCGCCGCCATCCGTCGGCCCTGCTGCTCGCGATGCAGCTGCTGAGCCTCGTGCTGTATCCGCTGATCGACGACAACGAGAGCGGCCGCATGCTGTTCGGCGCGATCGGCGTCGTCGCGGTATCGCTGTCGGTCTGGGTCGTCGACCGCAGCCCGGCGCGCACCTGGATCGCGCTGCTGCTCGCCGTACCCGCGGTGGTGCTGACCGTTTCGGCGATCTTCACCGGCAGCGCGAAGCTGCTCGTCGCCTCGGCCGTGCTCGAATCGATGCTGTATTTCTACGCCGCCGGAAGCCTCATCGCCTACATGATGCACGACCACCGCGTGACGACCGACGAATACTTCGCCGCCGGCGCGACGTTCACGCTGCTGGCCTGGGGCTTCGCCTACGCCTTCTTCGTCTGCCAGTCCTGGTATCCCGACAGCTTCACCGGCCTGCGAGCGCCGGCCGAACCGCGGCGCTGGATGGAACTGCTGTTCCTGAGCTTCACGACGCTGTCGGGTGTGGGCATCGGCGACGTGATTCCGCTCGGCATGCCGGCGCGCGCGCTGGTCATGCTCGAACAGTTCGCCGGCATCGGCTACATCGCCGTCGTCGTGTCGCGGCTGATCGGACTCGGCATGCTCCGCGTCGCGCGGAGCAGGATCGAGGATTGAGTCATTCGAACGCGTGCGGATCCACGATCGTCGCGGCCAGGCTGAACAGGAACAGCGCCCAGAACAGGCCGCCGGCAATCATCCACGCGACGTTCGCGGCCGTCAGTGACGCATTGGTGCTGCCGCCTTCGTCGCCTTCGGCCCGATTGACCCGCCACTACTGAAATGTCAACACGTACAGACGTATAAACTTGCGCAGCGCCGCGACATAGAACGCGCGCTTGTGCGCCGGCATTTCCTCGACATCCTCCACGCGCGCCGCAGGCGGCGCGTACACGTCCCCGGTCATCGTCCATTCCCCTGTTGCCGGGCGGTCCGACCAGGAAACCGGCGCCGACCATACCGCAGCGTCAACGCACGCGCGGGATACGCGTTGCAGCAGCATGATCGCCCTCGCACCGCGCGATCGCCGCCCTGACCGACGAGACGCCGACATGAACTTTCGCTCCCGCATTCCCGCCGCACTGCGCCGCCGTGCCGGCGCCGCCGTGCTGACGCTGTTGGGTACCACGACCGTCCGCGCCGATTGCGATTTCTCGCCGCTCGACACCGCGATGCAGGAACTGCTGCAGACGACCGGTCTTTCGGGCGGCGCGGTTCTCGTCGGTCGCCGCGACGGCGTGCTGCACGAGCAGTATTTCGGCGACTACACGGCAGATACCGTCGTCGCGATCGCCTCGGCGACGAAGCTGCTGTCGGCGACGCGCATCGCACAGCTGTCCGCGCGCGGCACGCTCGCGCTCGATGCGCCGGTTTCCTCGGTGCTGCCGCAGTTCACCGGCACGAAAGGCCAGATGACGCTGCGCCAGATGTTTTCGCACACGGCGGGCTATGGCGACGACGAGGACAGTCCGGTGCTGCGCACGAACCAGCCGTCGCTGGCTGCAGCGGTCGACACGGTCGCCTGCTGCGTCGCGATGCCGAACGGCTGGACGCCCGGCGCCCAGTTCGCCTATGGCGGAATATCCATGCACGTCGGCGGACGCATGGCCGAAGTCGCGACGGGCCAGGACTGGCAGCAGGGCTGGAACGCGGCGATCGGCGTGCCGCTGGGCATCACCACGATCGACTGGCAGGGGCTCGGCGCGACCAGCAACTACCGCATCAGCGGCGGCGCGCGCTCGAACCTGCGCGACTACGGCCGGCTGCTGCAGATGCTCGTCAACGACGGCGTCGGCAACGGCCGCCGCGTGCTCGATATCGCCGCGCTGCCGCCGCTGTTCGCCGACAACGTCGGCGGCCTGCCGATTGCCTATGCGCCGCCGAGCGCGCCGCCGCCGGGCCAGTTGCGCTACGCGCTCGGCAACTGGATCGAATCCCTGCCCGACGCGAACGGCCTCGCGACGCATTCGAGCCTAGGCGCGTTCGGCTTCTTTCCGTGGATCGATCGTCCGCGCGGACTCTACGGCGTCTTCATGATCCGCGGCGGCGCGAACATCAACGCAACTGCGCGGCCGGTCTATCTGCAGATGCTCGGTGAGGCGCGCGCGCTCGTCGACGGCGGCGCCTGCGTCACCGTCGAGATCAGCGATGCGATCCTGCGCGACGGCTTCGACTGACGACGGCGTCGACTGAAGCCGGTTTCGACCGATGCGCGCCACGCGCTACGCTGGCGGCCC
>NZ_DATIGT010000339.1:0-6306 GCF_035481375.1 Tahibacter sp. | reverse complement strand
TTGGCCGGCGTCGCCGCGAGCCGCGCGCGGCTGCCGGCCGCACCGGCCTGCGCCGGGCAGATCGCTTCCACCGCGACGAGGTCGATCGCGAACGCGATGTCGAACAGGCGCTGCACGACGATGCTGCCCTTGCGGACGATCAGGCCGCTGCCGTTGCCGTTTGCCGTCGCCATGCTGCGCCGATGCCGTGCCGATCAGTCGGCCGCCACGATGCACCGGGTTCGGTTGCGCGCGCGTGACGGGCGGTCAGGGCCAGGCCAGCGCGAGTCCGTCGGTCGCGTCGCCGTACCGCGTTTCGTAGCCGAAACGCGCGCGCCAGTCGGCGTCGTCCCACCAGCCGTTGAATTCGCTGCGCACGTTGAAATGCAGTCGCGGTGCCGGCGTGCCGTAGCGCAGCACGCGCGCGACCGCGGCGGCGCCCGGGTGATAGTGGCGCGTGCCGTCGGTCGAGATCAGCCAGTCGCGGCAGTCGACCGCCTCGACGAGCGTGCGGCTCACGTTCGATTCGGACGCATGATGCGGCAGCTTGAATGCCGACAGCGACAGGCGCTGCCCGTCGCCGATCGCCCGGATCGCGGCGACGAGATCGTCGCTCCACGCGTCCCCGGCCAGCAGCACGCGGTGGCCGCGATAGTCCAGCAGCAGCACGATGCTCGTGCCGTTCGCGAGCGACGGATCGGCATCGCTGACCGTATCGGCGAGCGCGGCGAGATCGTCCGGCGTCGCCAGCGCCGGACGTTTCGGCCGCCGGCGCACGCCGAGCGGCTGGATCTGCGGCGATGGCGACGTCGCCGGTTCGGGCTCGAGCCGTCCCGTCGCCGTCGCTTCGGCCACGTCGCGCCGCCAGGTTTCGCGATAGGCCGGCAGACGCGTGGGCGGCGGACCGAGCACCGACAGACGCAGGCCGTCGGCCAGTTCGTGCCGTCGCAGCGGCAGGCCGGGCTGCCAGGCCACCGGCGCCTTGTCGAACGCGGCGTTCCACGGATACGCACGGAGCCAGCGGCCGAGCCGCTCGCCCTGCACCGGCCCGAGCGCCGCGAGCGTGCTGCGCACCGGCAGGTCCTGCAGATGCGGCCAGCCGTTGAACCAGGTGTCGCCGAACTCGAGGCCGTCGATCGGCCCTTCGTCGACGAGCGCCGGTAGCGTCCCGCCGACGTGGTCTTCGTCGACATGCGTGACGACGAGCAGTTCGAAGCGCCGCTGCTCGCGCGGCAACGCCGCGATGCGCCGGCGCAGCGCCGTGCCGACCGCCTGCGTGCCCATGTCGACGAGCATCCGCCAGGGACGCTCGCCCCATTCGATCCAGAGCGCGTCACCCTGGCGCGCCGGCAGCATCGTGAGGCGCAGACTCATGCGAGCGGCTGCGAAGTGGTCAGGGTCAGCGCCGACCAGTCGATGTCGCCGAGTTCCGCAACGATCGTCCCCAGCGCGGACGTCCGTTCGCGCAGGCCGTCGTCGTCGGGCCAGCGCCGCAACAGGTTCAGCATCAGCGAATGCGTTTCGGTGAACAGCGCACGTTCGCGAACGCAGTCGAGCAAGATCGAGAGTCCGCGTTCGCGCACGGCGGCCGATTCGCTCTGTGCCGCGAGCGCCGCCTGCAGCACGCGCGCATCGACGAGCCACGCAAACGAGCGCGCGAGATTGTCGACCCAGCCGCGCAGCGGCGCGAGCCGGTCGACGCGATGCAGCAGCAGCGCGCCGAGCGCAGCGCCCGCGGGATCGCTGTATTTCTCCGCGAGTGCGGTCGTCGCCTCGTCGGCGACGGCCAGCACCTGTTCGATGCGCGACTGCAGCAGCATCTGCTGCACCGAACTCGCGACCGTGCGCCAGGAAGACATGCGCGCTGCGGGTTTCGCCGCGCGGCCGTCGCCGTCGAAACGCACCGTGCATTCGTCGCGGCCGTCGCCCGGCACGGACCCCCCGGTCAATACCGGCAGCGAAACGAACCAGCGCCGCGTGGCGTGCTCGAATTCGGCGAAGGCGAAGCCGTCGCCGGCCGTGCGGAAGCCGTGGGCATCCCCGGAGGCCGTCGTCTCGATCGCTCCGCGGACCGCGACGAGGCGTCCTGCGACGACGCGCTTCACGGGCAGCGGCAGGCGGATTGCCGCGCTCAGCGACTCGAATCCCGCGTCGTCGACGTGCGCGGGCGCTGCCGGCAGCGGCGCCGCGATGCCGAGCCGCAGCGTTGCACGCTGGCCCGGTTCCAGCGCCACGACGTGGCGCTGCTCGGCGCCGTTCTCGAGCACCGCCGTGACGCGATAGAGCCCGGCGTCGAGTTCCAGCGGACTGCCGTGATGCGCGGTCGCGACGAGACGCAACCCGCTGTCGCGAATCTCGGCGCTCAGCAGCGATTTCAGCAACTGCGAGCTGCTCTCGAAATGGAGCGTCAGCGTCGCCTTCATGGCTCCAGCACCACGTGGTGTTCGCAGCGCGGCGGCGCGAAATCGACGAGCAGCCAGTAGGGCTGATACCGCGTCGTCGCGGTGACTTCAATCGTGTAGAGACCCGCCCGTACGCGCGTCGTGGCCGGCCACTGCGTCGAGGAAAACACCGGCCGGCGCCGGCTGTCGGACAGATCGAGCCGCGCGAGCGGCTGCGCGGCCGCGGGTTCGACGACGATGCTAACGGCCACCTGCGGATGATCGCGGTAGACATGGAACACGCCGGGATTCGCGACGCCGCCGACCTCGACGAACTGCTCGACGCCGTGCGACAGCGCGAGTTCGCGCACGCGCTGCGGCAGCACTTCGTAAAGGCTGCCGAACGGCACGTGCCACTGGCCGAGCCCGGTGCGCGGACCGCGCGCCGCGGCCGCGTCGTCGAGTGCCCAGATCAGCGCATCGCAGAGGAGACTGTGTCCGTCGCGCAGCGCGAAGGCCTGCGTGTCGCTCATCGCGGCGAGGAACAGCGGGCTCGCCTCGACGTTGCCGGGTTTCTTGTCGAGCCGGATGCCGCCGATCAGCCGCTCCAATGCGCGATCGACGTCGACGTGCTGGCGGCAGACGTCGACGAACCAGCACTGCTGCCGCGCGGCGGCGGCGTTCTGCAGCGCCTGATGCACATCGACGACGTCGAGCGCGCCGTCGAGCAGGTTGTCGTGATCGTCCGACGCAAAATCCTCGAGCAGCAGCAATGCGCCATGTTTCGTGATCTGCGCTCCGTGTCCGATCACGTAGACGATCGCGTGATTGTCGCGATGACTTTCGCAGGCCTTGCGGAAATCCCTGAGCGCTTCGCGCACGTTCGCGCGCGTCGCCGCCGGGGCGTTCGCGAGTCGTGGGTCCTGCGCTGCCGTGTCGATCTCGCCGGGCTGCGGCGACAGCAATACGCGCAGGCTCGCGAGCGGCGGCAGCGGCGCGTCGTAGTCGCGTGCGAGCAGCCAGCTTGCGACGCGGTGCGCCGTGCGCGCGGCGCTGTCGAGCGGTTCGATCGCGAAATCGCGGCCGCGCACGCTCTGCCGCGCGGCATCGAGCACGTGGCGGTAGACGCTGACGCCGATTACCAGCGCATGCGTGCCCGGTGCATCGAGCCGTTCCGGAACCACCGACGCGACCGGCATGCTCAGCGCGCCGCCGCCGTTGCAGGCGGCGTGTTCACAGCACCTCCACGTCGACCCAGAGTCCGTCGCCGCCTGGCTTCACGCTGACGAGCGAGCCGCTGCGCTTGCGAAAGCGCGGATCGGCTTCGCCGCTCGCGAGCCACGCGTCGTCGGCGCGGATCACGCGGTCCTGCGCGCGCAGCGTCAGGTCTTCCATGATGCCGCGGAACGGCATGGCCTCCCATTTCACCTTCTTCGCGTCCATCTCGTTGGTCGGGATGAACGCCGACAGGTCCGGATCGTTCATGAGCTGCAGGCCCTTGCTCTTGAGCGTCGCGTTCTGGCTGCCGTGATGGCCGACCTTGTAATAGACCACGCGCGAGAGCAGGTCGGGGCCGGTCACGTCCGCGCCGTCGATGTTCCAGCGCGTGTCCTGCCAGCTCAGCCAGTTGCCGACCTGCGCGTCGGCGGCGAACAGCAGGACGCGGCCGGTGTCGACGAACTCGAACGCGAGCACGAGGCTCGAATTGTTGGTGCGGTCGTCGAGCTGCATCGCGAGATCGGCGCTGAGGCCGAGCCAGTCGCCGTCGATGCGCCGCCATTGTCCGTCGCCGGCGGCATACACGTCGCGCACGATGCGCCGCACGTTGGCCTGGTCGTCCTCGGCAATCTCGTTGCTGCCGAGCGCATCGTCGAGCGCGAGCCCGAGATTCGGATCGAACGGCGCATGTTCGTCCTGCATCTGGCATGCGGCGTCCTTGCCGAGCGCGCGGTCGAGCCGGTTCACGGCGGCCGCGTCGCGTTCGGCCGCGGCCGAATACATCTCGCTGGCGCGTTCGCGGATGCCGAAGAACGCCGTGTCGCGCGACGGGCCGAGCGTGTAGATGCGCACGTTCGGCACGCCGTCGGGCGCGATCGGCGGCTGCTTCGGTTCGAGATAGCGCACGTTGCCTTTCGCGAGCGCCGCGCCGGCGTCGCGCGCGGCGCGCACGCGCTCGCCCTTGGCGCCGAACTGGAAGCCGAGCACGGCCTGCACGCCGTCGCGCACGCGGCTCATGGTCGGATCGACGGCGCCGAGGCCGTGCAGCCGCAGGCTCGCACGCTGCAGCGCGGTCAGCGCGTCGACCTTGAACGTGTCGAACTCGCGCGCCTGCGCGTCGCGCGGATTCTCGGTCCAGGCCATCCAGACTTCGCGCACCTCGATGTTCGCGAAATGCTCGGCCGCCGACAGGAAGGCCGAGACGTGGTCGATGTGTTCGTGCGTGATCGCGAGCACGTCGATGACCGGCGCGACCGTCGCGATGTCAGCGACGACGCGGTCCATGATGTCCGAGCCGCCCTTGACCGAACCGTGGATGCCGCAGTCGATCAAGAGATGCCAGAACCTGCCGTCGTCCTTCGCGAAGCGCAGCAGATGGCAGTCGCCGAGTCCCTGGCAGTAGTGGCGGATCCAGACCGGCGCGGTAGCGCCTGCGGCGCTGCGCTTGGTCTTCTTCTTTGCCGGAGTCCTCCGGGCCGCGGTTCCGGTCGCGGCCTTGGCCGGAGCCTTCTTCGCGACGGACTTCTTCGTTGCGGCCTTCGCCGCCGCGCGCTTCTTCGCCGCGGCCTTTTTCGTCGCGACGTTCTTCACGGCCGCCTTCGCACCGATGCTGCGGCGCCGCCCACCGCTTCGCGTCCGCTCATTCATTGTCCTGCCCCCGGTAGCCGCCGTGCAGCAGCGCGAACGGCTCGCGCACGTCATGGCCGAAATACATCGCACGCAGCGCCGAGCCCGATGCGCCGCCGGCGTGGCGTCGCTGGCGTTCGAGCCGGCCTGCGCTGCCGCAGTGCTTGACGATGCAGTAGCGGATCGCCTCGCGGCCCTTGCGCGGATCGACGATCAGCGTCGCGCCGCCGCGGAACCAGAACCAGCCGTTGCGCTTGTCCTTGCCGTCGATCGGCACGGGTCTGCGCTGCGTGATCACGATGACGACCTCGTTGAGGAACGTGCCGTCGGCGCCGACGCGGCGGGCGGCGCGCACGCTGTGCACGTCGAAATTGGTGCGCCGGACCGGGCCGGCGGCAGCGATCTCGTTGCCCTGTTGATCGAATTTGCCGACGTCGTCGAGCAGGCCGAGCTGCGCGCAGCATTCCGGATCGTCGAGGAAGGTCTGGTTGAGCACTTCCCAGAGCTTGCGGCAGTTCTGCTTGTTGAGCGCGTAGAGCGCTTTCCGGTCGAGGTCGTGGTTGGTCTTCAGATCGATCTGGTCGAGCGCGGTCGTGAGCCAGGCCGGGCTGCGATCGCGCGGCGTGTTCCAGGCCAGCGACTCCTGCGAGATCGTGCGCACGTCGCGCGGCACGATGCCGCGCCGGCGGAACGCTTCCATGAACGCGATGCGGTAGGCGCGGTCGTCGTCGGCGATCGCGTCCATGTCCGATGTGATCACCGCGCGCAGGTATTCGCCGAACGTGATGTCGACCGGCGGACAGTAGTCGAGTGCACGAATGCACATGTGCAGGATCTGGCGGGCGACCTTGCAGGTTTCCGCGGTCAGGCGCTTCACGAGATCCGGATGCAGGTTGCCGCGCGGCAGCACGCCGCTGCCGGCGGTCGCGATGCGGATCAGCGAATCGGTGCGCCGCGCGACGATGCGCAGGAAGGCCTCGTAGACCGCGTAGACCAGCACCGAGCCGAGATCGTGCACTTCGAGCGCCGGGTCGTAGCGCAGTTTGCGTTCCGCGTCGTCGACGTAGTTGCGCAGCGGGCCGCTGCGGCTCGTGCCCTCGCC
>NZ_DATIGT010000338.1:0-6020 GCF_035481375.1 Tahibacter sp. | reverse complement strand
CCCGCCGAAGACCAGCGCAGCGCAAGGCCGGCGGCGAGCGCGCCTATCGCCACGACAAGGGCCAGACGTGCGGCCGGCCTCATGGCGATGCCTTCCGTCCGGCGCCCGCATCGATCCGGCGAACCCGCGTTGCGCGGCGTTGCGCGTCGAGCAGCGCCGCGAACGCGTCGCGTGCCTTGTTCTCGGCGATCGCGCGCGCGGCGATGTAGCGCACGGTTTCCGAATCGGCCGGGAAATAGCCGCTCTGCTGTTCGTCCACGCGCACGATCTCCCAGTGCGCCGCGATGTCGGCGGCCACCGGCTCGCGCACCGGCGCGCCGTTGCGCGCGGGCGGCTGGGCGAACACGAGTTCGGTGAACCAGTCGGCGTCGTCGCGCCGCGCGAGCCAGCCGAGCTCGCCGCCGCCGGCGCGGTCAGGAGCCATGGAATGGCGTCGCGCGAGTTCGGCGAAGTTGCTGCCGTCCTTGGCGAGCAAGGCGGCGACGCGCGCCGCCGTGGCTTCGTCGGCAAGACGGATATGCCGCGCGCGCACACGTTCGATGCGCCGGAAGCGCTCGCGATTCGCCGCGTACCACGCGGCGATTTCGGCCGCGGTCACGCCGCGGCGCAGACCGTCGAGATAGGCGTTGCTGTCGTGCATGTCGGCGCCGAGGCCGTAGTGCTCGCGCAGGCCGCGCGCATATTCGCGATCGAGCAGGTTGCGGCGCAGTTCGTTCACCGCGTCGGCGCCGATCGCGCCCTGCGCCCATTCCTGCACGAGCAGCGCGACGACACGCGTGCGCGCCTGCACGACGAGAAATTCGGTATCGAGCGCGTGCAGGCTCATGCGTCCCTGCACGTTCTGGCGCGCGTAGACGTCGGCCAGCGTGAGCTGGCGCACGCGTTCGTCGAGTCCGCGGTAGCGCAGTACGACCAGCGCCTCCGCCCTGGATGCCACATCGCCGTCGAGCGCGTATTCGAGCCGGATCTTCGCCGGATCGCCGAGCACCTCGCGCAGCTGCGCCGCGGTCGGCGCGGGCGAGGCCACGATCACGCGCTCCAGCGCGTCGCCGGTCTTCCGCGCCAGCGCGCGCTCCAGCGGTTCGCGCAGTACCGCGCGCAGCACGCCGGTCAGCTTGTCGTCGGCCGCGACTTCGGGAGCGAACGCGACGCGCAGATCCGGAAACAAGGCATCGCGCGTGAGCTTGGCGGCGGCGTGGCGCGCGAGCGCACGCTGCTCGACAATTTCCGCCAGCACGTCGTCGGTCGAGACCTGCCGGCCTTCGAGCGCGCGATAGCGCTGCAGGACAGCCAGCGCGTTGCGGCCGATGCGCGCGCCGTCGATATCGGCGACCGGCGCATCGGCGCCGAGCGCGAGCGGCGGCAGCGCGGCGACGGCCGGCGGTGCCGCGACCCGGGCCGGTTCGTGCGCGGCGACGGCAGTCGCCGCGAGCATCAGCAGCCAGGCGCCGACACGCCGCGCGCGAACGCGCGGCGTGAACAGTGCCGTCGGAATCAACGCGCTCAACGCGACGCCACGCGCAGCGCGGCGCAGTCGAGCACGACGACGGCCATCGCGATCGCGTGCGGCACGGTCTGCCGGGCGACGCGGACGCGGTCGGCGTGCGCTTCGGACGACAGCACGATGCCGCCGTTGCGGTACGAATACGCGCCGCCCTGCGTGAGCACGCCGCGGATGTCCGATGCGGCGGTCGTGCCCGCGCACTTCGTGAACGTGCCGTCGCCGAGCGCGGTCGTCACGAGCGCCGTATTGTTGAGGCCTTCGCTGTAGTAGTAGTCGTTGACCCAGGTTTCCCAGCCGGAGTGATTCTTGCCGCTCGCGGTCCAGGTGTGGTGCGGCTGCAGCAGGTCGGTCGCGTGCAGCACGTAGCCGACGGTCTGCGGCGTCGGGCTGGCGAGGAACTGCGACCACCAGTACTGACCGAGGTTGTCGATCGGCTGGAACGGGAAGTTCTGGTAGTCCTGGTACATCGACGAGGTCGAATACGTGCCGATGCGGTAGCGCGCTTCGGTGATGCCGTAGGTGTTGTACTTCGAGCCGTCGGAGAACCAGCCCTTCATGCCGCCGCTGCCGTCGTCGAGATGGTCGTTCCAGAGCCAGCCCGCGGCGAGTTCGTCGACGTCGCCGGCCTGCGTCAGCTGGCTGTAGTTGTAGCCGCCGAAATCGTTGCCGTGCACGTCGCTGCCGCGCGTGTGGTTCTGGAAATGCCAGTACGAGCTGTAGTTCACGAACGACGAGGTCGTCGACCAGAGCGGGGCGCGCACGCAGTCGCCGGTGATCGCGCCGCAGATGTAGGTGTCGGCGAAATCGTCGACGTCGTAGGCCGACTGGCCCAGCACCTGGGCGAGCTGGTCGACGCTGATGCCGGCGCTCTGCGCCCAGGCGGCGAGCTGCGCGTAGCGCGTCGTCGCCGGGTTGTTCTTCATGTACTGCACGGCGTCGAGCACGATGCGACGGTGCGTTTCCTGCGACCAGGCATGAGCCTGACCGCCGATTGCGAGCGCAAGCGCGCCCGCGATCATCGTTGCGATGATGCGCATTTCTGACTCCCTATTGTGGTTCGAATTCCCCCGCGGCCCGCCCGCAGCCGGCCGGGTCGCGAAACTAATGCGCGCACGTTGCAATAGCGTTGCTCGCGCAATCCGCCTCTTTCAAGGCTGCCCGCGCGGCTGCGAGGCGGCCGGGCTCGAGTGCGGCCGCCGATGATTCACCATTCGACGATGCAGCGCCAGCGCTTTAGTTCACAATTTCGAATTGCGCCAAACGTGGCGTGCTCTGCATTGACGCGGAAGTTGCCTCTTCGAATCCTACGCAGAATCCGCACTGCGGCGGCGCCGCGCCGACGCGCGACGGACCGCGCACGACCGCGCGCCCGGGCTGCAGCCGCAGATGAAAACGTTTCCCGGAGATCGGTTCCGTCAGATCGTCGCGAACACGTTGCCGCGTGCGGCGACGACGGCGTTGCGCCCGGCATCCTTCGCGCGATACAGCGCCTGGTCGCAGCGCTTGAGGCAGTCGTCGAGCACCTCGCCGGGCTGGATCTCGGCGACGCCGAGACTCACAGTCACGCGCAGGCCGCGTACCGGCGTCACCATGCGCTCGATGCGCACGCGCAGTTCCTCGGCCCGGCGACACGCTTCCATCAGCGTCGTATTCGGAAGCAGGATGAAGAATTCTTCGCCGCCCCAGCGCGCCGCATGCCGGTTGTCGCCCTGCAGCAGTTCGAGTTCGCGCGCGACCGCGGCGAGCACTTGATCGCCGATGCCGTGACCGTGCTGGTCGTTGATGTGTTTGAAATGGTCGACGTCGGCCAGGATCATGCTGAAGCCGCCGTTGCCGCGCGACGCCATGACGGCCTGCACGAGCATCTCGAGCATCGCGCGGCGGTTCAGCAGACCGGTCAGGCCGTCGGTCAGCGCGGCCTCCGCCAGCAGAGCCTCGACTTGAAGGCGATTCTCGATCTCGCTCTTGAGCTGATGCGTCGCGTCTTCGATCGCACGCGTGCGTTCCTCGACGCGGCTTTCGAGCTGCGCGTTGGCCTGCGTCAGCGCCGTCAACGCGGCCTCGCGCTGCGCGGAGGCTTCGCGCAGGCGCTGCGCGGTCGCGTCGAAATCGGCGATGACGCGGTCGAACTCGTCGCCGATCGGCGGCTGTCCGGTCGGCGACGGCTCGCCGGCGGCCAGCGCGCGGCAGCGCTCACCGAGCGCGCGGATGCGCCGCTGCAGCTGTTCGGCCAGCAGGCGCGACAGCACGAGAGCGAGCAGCACGCCGAACAGGATCGCGCCGAGCGTCGAGAGCCGCAGCAGATTCAGACTGCGCTGCAGACTGTCGGCGTTGAGGCGCACGCCGACGACGTAGGCATGCGGCGCCGCGCCGATGGGCGCGAACGCCGTCAGTTCGGCGCGCTCGCTCGCGGCGCTGCGGATGTCGCTGACGACCGCGCGGTCGATACCGCCGCGCAGCATGCCGACCTCTTCGAAACTCAGGAAATCCGGGCCGCCGCGGCCGTCGGCGACGCTGGTTGCGAGCACGCGCTGTGAATCGCCGAGCGGCTCGACGACGTAGGCGCTCGCGAGATCGGCATTGAGTCGCACCGCGGCGCGCAGGCGGCCGGCGATGCGATCCCCCGCGCTCGAATCGGCGCGGTCGCCGAGCGCGCGGATGTCGTCGAGACTGAGCGCGGATTCGACGAGGCGGACGTTGTCGAGCAGACGCTGCGCGACCGCGTCGAGCATCTGGTTGGAGACCGCCCAGTACATGTAGGCGCCGAGCGCGCCCGCGCCGAGCAGGATGACCGCCAGGTGGCTCAGCAACAGTCGTCGCTTGATCGTCAGCACGCTTCCCCCCGTCACCGGCGCCTCCCGGCGCCGTCCGCAGAGCCGCAGTATAGGCAAGCCGTCGAAAAAGCCGGAATTTTTCGGTGCCGGCCGCCGCGCAAGCCCGCCGCCGACGGCCGAGGCGGTCCCGCCCGGCGCCGCGGGCCGCCGCCTTGCCTCGCCGTTCGGCCATGAACTACGCTCGACCAACTTATGCCGCGCGGTTATGCCCGCGCCGACTCGGGGTTTTGGGGAAATCTATGCTGGCTGCCCTTGGGCACATCCTGTTTGGCTTTTTCGGCCTGTTCGTCCTCGTCCTCATTGCGTATGCGTTTTCCAACAATCGCCGCTCGGTGGATTGGAAACTCGTCGCGACCGGCATCTCGCTGCAGATCCTGTTCGCCGCGTTCGTACTCAAGGTGCCGATCGGCGCGAGCCTGTTCGACGCACTCGGCAAGGGCTTCGTGCATCTGCTCGAATTCAACAAGGTCGGCTCCGAATTCATCTTCGGCAAGCTGCTCGACGCGAACACGTTCGGCTTCATCTTCGCGTTCCAGGTGCTGCCGACCATCATCTTCTTCGCCGCGCTGATGGGCGTGCTCTATCACCTCGGCGTCATGCAGCAGATCGTCAAGGGCATGTCCTGGGCGATCACGAAAGTCATGAACGTCTCCGGTGCGGAAACGACATCGGTCTGCGCGAGCGTGTTCATCGGCCAGACCGAGGCGCCGCTGACGGTGCGCCCGTATCTGGAAAAGATGACCGAGTCGGAACTCATGACCGTCATGATCGGCGGCATGGCGCATATCGCCGGCGGCGTGCTTGCGGCCTACGTCGGCCTGCTCGGCGGCACCGATCCGGTCGAGATGGCGAAATACGCCAAGCATCTCCTCGCCGCCAGCATCATGGCCGCGCCCGCGACGCTGGTGCTCGCGAAGATCCTGATCCCCGAAACGCAGGAACCGCTGACGCGCGGCACCGTGCGCATCGAAGTCGAGCGTCACAGCGCGAACGTCATCGACGCCGCCGCGAGCGGCGCCGGCGACGGCCTGAAGCTCGCGCTCAACGTCGGTGCGATGCTGCTCGCATTCATCGCGCTGATCGCGCTGCTCAACGCGCCGCTGCAGTACCTGGGCACCATCGTCTGGTCGGGCTGGATGGTCGCCGGCTGCGGCATCCTCGGCGTGCTGCTGCTCGTCGCGGCGATGCAGCTCTACAACCGCCGCAAGACCGGTCCGGCGGCCGGCGCGATCGTCGACACCGACGGCACGCCGATCGGCGCGACGCGCCCGGCCGGCATCACCGGCGGCGTCATCACCTGCGCCCTGCTCGGCATTCTCGCGCTGATGATCACGGGTGCGGCCTACGCCGCCGACGGCAGCACGATCAACGCGTGGCTGTCGGCCGGCAAGCCCGTGCCGACCACGCTGAGCCTGCAGACCATCCTCGGCTACGTGCTCGCGCCGATCGCCTGGCTCATCGGCACGCCGTGGCAGGACGCCGTGCTCGTCGGCGGTTTCATCGGCGAAAAAGTCGTGCTCAACGAATTCGTCGCCTATGTGGATCTGTCCAAGAACATGCATCTGCTGCAGGAGCACAGTCGCGTGATCGCCGCCTACGCGCTCTGCGGCTTCGCGAACTTCTCGTCGATCGCGATCCAGATCGGCGGCATCGGCGGCCTCGCGCCGGAACGTCGCCAAGAC
>NZ_DATIGT010000337.1:0-4765 GCF_035481375.1 Tahibacter sp. | reverse complement strand
CCGCGCCTGCGCATTTCGCCGCGGCTCGACGCCGCGGACTGGACACAGGCCGCGGCGGCACGCGACGCCGCGCGCGCGCGCGGCGTCGAAGGGCTCATGCTCAAGCGGCTCGATTCGGCCTATCAGGTCGGCCGGCGCCGCGGCGACTGGTGGAAATGGAAGATCGCGCCGCTGACGATCGACGCGGTGCTGCTCTATGCCCAGTCCGGCCACGGCCGGCGCAGCACGCTGTATACCGACTACACCTTCGGCGTCTGGCACGACGGCGCGCTGGTTCCGGTCGCCAAGGCCTATTCCGGACTCGACGACGCGGAGATTCTTGAACTGGACAAGTGGATACGTGCACACACGACCGAGCGCTTCGGCCCGGTGCGCGCGGTGCAGCCGCTGCAGGTATTCGAACTCGGCTTCGAAGCGGTGAACCGCTCGACGCGGCACAAGTCCGGCTTCGCCGTGCGCTTCCCGCGCATCCTGCGCTGGCGGCACGACAAGCCGCCGGCGGAAGCGGACGGGCTCGATGCGCTGCGGGTGCTGGCGCGGTGAAGCGAGCGGGGAACGCGTGTGGAGGAGTGAGAAACGAGTGGCTGGGCTTTCGCCGGTTCCTGCCTTCTATGCCCTCGTTGTTCGGCCCGGCAGGCGCAGAAACCAGAGGGTAGTAGGCAAGACTGGAGAAAGCGGATCCGGAACGCATCGGGCACGCCGCTGCGACGCCAGTTCCTGCCTACTCCCCTCTATTTCCCCGCCCGCTTCGCCTCACTGATTTCTCACTCCTGAGCACGCTTTTCCCGCTTCCCCCGCGCCGCCGCTCCGCTACCATGCAGCCAACCGACACGCCGGCCGTCGCGACGGCCCGGCCGGCAACGGATTGCGGGGGCGTCATGACAGAATCGTCCAACCCGACGTCGTGGCTCGCGGATCTGCCGATCCAGCGCAAGCTCGCCCTCGCGTTCGCCGGCGTACTGCTGACCTTCATCGCCGCCTGCGTGGTGATCGTCGCCGTGCTGAGCGCGCAGGCGCGCGCGCATGCCGCGCAGCAGCGCGCAGTCGCGACGCTCGATGCGGTGCAGGCCGCGCGCGGCGCGATGCACCGGCTCGAGACCGCGGTCTATGAACTGCTGGCCGACGCCGGCGATGGTCCGGCCCGCCTCGCCCTAGCGCGCAAGCGCAGCGACGAGGCCTTCGCGGCGCTGACCGCAAGCGCGCGCGGCGACGCGGCGCTGGCGCCGCACGCGCTCGAAGCCGAACAGCGTTCCCGCGACTGGGACGCGCGCGCCGTCGGACCGATCGTGACCGGTGCCGCCGCCGTGCCGCGCGGCGACGGCCGCTTCGCCGCGCTGCATGATCTCGCCCAGCGCTTCGCCGAGCTCGACGGGCGCGAAGGCGCGCCGCTCGATCGCGCGCTCGGCGACGTCGACGCGAACGCGCACGCCGAACTCGGCGCGCGCGTCACCGAACTCGACCGCGCCGCGACGACGACGCGCACCACCGTGCTCGGCATGCTCGCGGTCGCGATCGCGGTCGGACTCGCCGCGCTGTGGCTGTCGCGGCGCCTGATCGTCGAGCCGATCCGCACGCTGACCGGGCTCATGACGCGACTGTCCGAGCACGATCACGACGTCGACGTGCCGCAGCGCCGCCGTCGCGACGAGGTCGGCGCAATGGCGCGCGCGCTCGATGTGTTCAAGCGCGCGGCCATCGACACGTACTGGCAGAACAGCAACAAGACCGCGATCGGCGACATCGCCGCGGTACTGCAGCGCTGCACGGACGCGGACGAATTCGCCGATCGCTTCTGCGCCGAACTCGCGCCGCGGCTCGGCGCCGGCGTCGCCCTGTTCTTCCGCTGCGACGACGACCACGCGCGGCTCGAACGCATCGGCGGCTACGGCCTGCGCGAGCGGCGTCATCTCGAAACGCGCTACGCGCCGGGCGAAGGTCTGACCGGCCAGTGCGCGCGCGAGCGCCGCGCCATCGTGCTGTCGCCGGTGCCCGAGGACTACGTGCGCATCCATTCGGCGACCGGCGAGGCCGCGCCGGTCAGCGTCACGGCGCTGCCGCTGCTGCTGCAGGGCCGGCTGCTCGGCGTCGTCGAATTCGCCGCGTTCGCGCCGTTCACCGCGCAGCAGCAGCAACTGCTCGACGAACTGCTGCCGGTCGCGGCGCTGAGCTTCGACAATCTCGTGCGCGCGACCGCCACGCGCGAGCTGCTCGTGCGCACCCAGGCCCAGGCGCAGGAGCTGCAGGCGTCCGAGGAAGCGCTGCGCGTGCAGCGCGAGGAACTGCGCAGTACCAACGACGACCTGTCGGCCAAGACCGCGCAGCTCGAGGAACAGCAGCTGCGCCTGCAGGCGTCCGAAGAGGAACTGCGCGTCCAGGCCGAGGAACTGCAGGCGTCCAACGAAGAGCTGCGCCAGAAGACCGAGACGCTGAACGAGCAGAAGGACGTGCTGCAGGCGCTGCAGCGCGATACCGAGCAGAAGGCGCAGGAACTCGCGCGCGCGAGCCAGTACAAGTCCGACTTCCTCGCGAACATGTCGCACGAGCTGCGCACGCCGCTCAACAGCATGCTGATCCTCTCGCGCAGCCTTGCCGACAACGACGACGGCCGCCTCGCGCCGGACCAGGTCGAATCCGCGCGCGTGATCTTCGACGCGGGCAGCAACCTGCTGCGCCTGATCAACGACATCCTCGACCTGTCCAAGATCGAAGCCGGCAAGATGGACGTGCTCGTCGAGGCCGTCGCGCTCGGCGCGCTCGCGCACAACGTCGCGCGGACCTATCGCCCGCTCGCGCGCGAGAAGGAGCTGAACTTCGCCGTGTCGGTCGATCCGGCGCTGCCGGCCGAGGTGCTCAGCGACGCCGCCAAGCTCGAACAGATCGTCGGCAATCTCGTCGGCAACGCGATCAAGTTCACGCGCGAGGGCCAGGTCGACGTGACCTTCGCGCCATGTCCGCAGGAACTTGCACGCACGCTGCAGCGCCCGGCCGGCGAGCTGTTCTGCGTCGCGGTCGCCGACAGCGGCATCGGCATTCCGGCGCACAAGCTCGCGGCAATCTTCGGCGTGTTCGAGCAGGTCGATGCGAGCACGGCGCGCCAGTTCGGCGGCAGCGGGCTGGGCCTGTCGATCTCGCGCCGCCTCGCGCAGCTGCTCGGCGGCGAGATCGTCGCGCAGAGCACCGAAGGCCGCGGCAGCCGCTTCGCGGTCGTGCTGCCGCGCGAGACGCAGCCGCGCAGCGGCGATGCCGCCGTCGCCGCGCCGCTCGCGGCGCCGCCCGCGCCGCTGTCGCTGCCTGCCGCCGAGAAGCAGGCCGACGTGCCGATTCCGACGGCGCGCCCGCCGCGCTGGATCGACGACGACCGCGACGCGCTGCGCACCGGCGACACCGTGATCCTGACGATCGAGGACGACCCGCTGTTCGCGCGCGTGCTCGTCGAGCAGATCCGCGCCAAGGGCTTTCGCGCGCTGGCCGCCGGCGACGGAGAAAGCGGCCTCGCGCTCGCGACCGAGTTCCGGCCCAACGGCATCCTGCTCGACGTGCTGCTGCCCGGCATGGACGGCTGGGCCGTGATGCGCCGGCTGCGCGCGAATCCGGCGACGCAGCAGATTCCGGTGCATTTCGTCTCGGGCGTGGACGAGTCCGCCCGCGGGCGCGAGCTCGGCGCCGTGGGCTTCCTGACCAAGCCCGCGCCGCGCGAAGCGCTGGCCGACGCGTTCGACCGCCTGCTCGCGAACGACCAGGGCCGGCTGCGCCACGTGCTCGTCGTCGACGACGACATGGACTCGTTCCTGATCGTGCAGAACATGCTCGCATCCTCGTCGGTGCAGGTCGACAACGCCGCGAGCGGCCGCGAAGGACTCGACGCGCTGCGCGAGCGGCACTTCGACTGCCTCGTCCTCGATCTGCAGCTGCCCGACATGTCGGGCTTCGACTTTCTCGACGAATACGCGCGGCTCGACGGCACGCCGCCGGTCGTCATCCATTCCGCGCGCGACCTGTCCAGCGACGAGAGTCTGAAGCTGCGCCAGTACACCGACAGCATCGTGATCAAGGGCTCGCGCTCGCCGCAGCGGCTGCTCGACGAGGTGCGCCTGTTCCTGCACAGCATCCGCAAGCCCGGCGCGCATCCGCCGCGGCGCGAGCTCGACAGCAGCCTCAGCGGACGCAGCGTGCTCGTCGTCGACGACGACATGCGCAACATATTTGCGTTGTCCAAGACGCTGCGCGCGAAGGGCCTCAACGTACTGATGGCGCAGGACGGCATGAAGGCGCTGCGCCAGCTCGAGGAGAATGCGCAGATCCAGCTCGTGCTCATGGACATCATGATGCCCGGCATGGACGGCTACGAGACGATCCGCGAGATCCGCAAGCGTCCGCCATTCGCACGCCTGCCGATCATCGCGATCACCGCCAAGGCCATGCGCGGCGACCGCGACCGTTGTCTCGAAGCCGGCGCCAGCGACTATCTCTCGAAACCGCTCGACATCGACAAGCTGCTGTCGATGATGCGCGTCTGGCTGCAGCGCTGATGGCGCGCCCCGACGTCGAGGAAGTCGAGCTCGACCTGTTCATGCGGGCGCTGAAGCTGCGCCACGGCTACGACTTCGGCGAATACGCGCGCGCCTCGTTCCGCCGCCGCGTGAATTCGCTGGTGCAGGCCATCGGCTGCACGACGATCGGCGAGCTGACCGGACGCGTGCTGCGCGACGACGCGCTGCTGCCGCAGGTCATCGCGGGACTGTCTGTGCCGGTCTCGGAGATGTTC
>NZ_DATIGT010000336.1:0-10474 GCF_035481375.1 Tahibacter sp. | reverse complement strand
GGCTGGCGCGGCGCGTTCGGGCTGCAGTTCCTGCGCCGCGATTTCGAGGCCATCGGCGAGGAAGCCTTCGTGCCGCAGACGCTGACGCGCAGCTACGGCCTGTTCGGTATCGAGCAGCGCGAATGGGATCGCGTGAAGCTCGATCTCGGCGCGCGCATCGACCGTCACACGACCGACCCGCTCGACGGCGCAAAGCGCAGCTTCTCGCCGCTGAGCCTGTCCGCCGGCATGGCGTTCAAGCTTGCCGAAGGCTGGCACCTGAATCTCAACCTCGACCGCGCGCAGCGCGCGCCGGCCGAAGAGGAACTGTTTGCGAACGGACCGCACGTCGCGACCGAATCGTTCGAGGTCGGCCTGCCCGACGCGGCCAAGGAAACCTCGAACCAGTTCGAACTCGGCCTGCACTACCACAGCGATTTCGTCGACGCGAAAGTGTCGGGCTACGTGAATCGCTTCAACGACTACATCTATCTCGCCGACACCGGCGAGATCGAAGACGACCTGCCGCTGCGGCAATGGTCGCAGGCCGACGCACGCTTCCACGGCGTCGAAGGCGAAGCGCTGTTCAAACTGTCGGAAGGTCCGAGCGGCCACTACGACCTGCGCCTCTGGGGCGACACGGTGCGCGCGACGTTGAGCGATGGCGGCGGCAATCTGCCGCGCATCGCGCCGGCGCGCGTCGGCGCCGATCTGAAATGGTCGGCCGATGCGTGGCGCGCGAGCGTCGGCGCGGCGCGCTATTTCGAGCAGGACCGCACCGCGCCTTTCGAAACGCCGACCGACGGCTTCACGCTCGTCAACGCGCACCTGAGCTATACGCTGGACAGCAGCGACACGACGAGCTGGGAGTTCTTCGCCGACGCCACGAATCTGACGAACCAGACCGCGCGCCTTGCGACGTCCTACATCAAGGACAAGGCACCGCTGCCGGGTCGCGCGATCGCCTTCGGCGTGCGCGCGTTCTTCTGACGACAGCCGGGCAGCGGTCGCGTTTCGACGCGCGATTGCTCTATCGCAGACATCCGGGCTCCCATTCCCCTCCGAATGGACTACCGGATCACGGGGCGCCTCGTGCGCCCCGTTTTTTTTTGCCGCCGACGGCGCGAATACGCATACGGATGCGTATTTTTGTATTTTTCAACCGGCCCATCTTCAAAAAAGATTTATTTCCGAGCTTTTCCCGCAGGCGGAATCCGGTGCCGGCGGGCAGCATCGTCTGCGCCTGGCGCGACATTCGGCAGCGTGTCGTCGATCTCCGCCAGATTTGCGTCCGACTCGATTACGATCGCCCGCCTTGCGCAGGCGTACCGGCGATCACGGGGTGTCGGTCCGTCTGCAGTCGTAGTGCACCACTGGGGAGTTCATCCATGCGTAATGCGCTGTTCCTGAGCATCGGTCTCGTGCTGTCGCTGAATGCGGCCGCCGAGGACGAGCGCTGTATCGTTTCCTTCGCCGCTGCGCAACAGAACGTCTGCAACGGCAAGATCGCCCATCTCAATATGCAACTCGACGCGTTGGCCAGGCCGGACACGGCGAAGGACTCGACGTTGCGACTGATCAAGTTCGACGGACCGATTACCGAGCAGCGCCGTGCCGCGGTCGAGTCGCTCGGCGCACAGATCGTTAGCTACGCGCCGTTCAATGCGTACATCGTGCGCATGGCGCCGACGCTCGATGCGTCCGCCCGCACGATTCCGGGGGTGCTCTGGAGCGGCCCGTTCCTGCCGGCGTTCAAGGTCGACCCGAACATCGCCGCGGAACTCGAGCAAGGCAATATCGCGAGCCGTCTCGGTACCAGCGAACTCGAGATCAGTCTCGCCGACAGCGCCCGGCGCAATGCCGTCGAGACCGCAGTGCGGCAGATTCCAGGACTCACCTTCTCGCGCACGGTCGAAGCTGGCCCCGAGACACGCCTCATCGCGAGCTTCGACCGCGCGCAGCTTCGTTCGAGCGTCGATCAGCTCGCGCGCAATCCCGACGTCATCGCGGTCGGTCTGCGCATGCCGTCGCGGCTGAAGAACTCCCAGGCCGACTGGCTGCACCAGAGCAACGTCAGCACGCCGACGCCGCTGCTTCCCGTATTCGATCGCGGCCTTTACGGCTGCGGCCAGATCATCGGCGAGCTCGACACCGGCATCCACATGGCGCACTGCTCGTTCAACGACGCGACACAGGCGACGCCGATCAACGTCTGCACCACGGGTGCAAGCTGCCCGACGATCGCCGCACCGAACAACGCCGCACGCAAGGTCATCGCCTACTACAAGTGGTCCGGTCTCGCGGGCACCGGTCCTGAAGACAACCACGGCCACGGCACGCACGTGGCCGGTTCCATCGCGGGCCAGAATCCGGCCAACGCGGTCGACTGCGCGACGTTCACGACGCCGGGCGGCAATACCGATCTCGACGGCACCGCGCCGGGCGCGAAGCTCGTCATGCAGGAATCGGGCGCCAATCTCGCCTACCTCAACACCGCAGGCGGCAATCCGTACCACGCCGCGCAGACGGCGTACGCCAACGGTGCGCGCCTGCACAGCAACTCGTGGGGCGGCGGCTGTACCGATCAGTTCGGCGCCTGCATCGCGGGCTGCACGGTGACCTACGACGCACAGGCGCGCGACGCGGACAACGTCACCGGCGACAATGCCGATCTCGTCATGCTGTTCGCCGCGGGCAACGCCGGATCGGTCTGCCCTGCCGGCAACAACGTCGGCAGCCCGGGCAACGCGAAGAACGTGATCACGATCGGCGCGACGAGCCGCGGAACCGCGGCCAATTCCATGGCGGGCTTCTCCTCGCGCGGTCCGGCCGAAGACAGCCGTACCAAGCCAGACATCACCGCGCAGGGCTCCGGCATCATCTCGGCCGGCCGCAACACCTGCGGCACGCAGTCGATGAGCGGAACCTCGATGGCGACGCCGACCGCGGCCGGTCTCGCCGCCCTCGTCCGCGAATACCTGCAGCGCGGCTTCTATCCGACCGGACAGAAGGTGCAGGCCAACGCCATCGCGAATCCGTCCGGCGCGCTGATCAAGGCGATCCTGATTTCGGGCGCCGCGACGATGACCGGTACGGGCGCCGGTGCTGCGCCGGGCCAGTCACAGGGTTTCGGCCGCATCCTTCTCGACAATTCGCTGTACTTCAACGGCGACGCGAGCCGGCTGTACATCCACGACGCACCGCAGGGACTCGCGACCGGAGGCCAGGACGTCCACAACATCGTGGTCTCCGCCGGCGCGCCGCTGAGCATCGCGCTGACCTGGACCGACAAGGCCGCCGCGGTCAACGCGAATCCGGCGCTCGTCAATTCGCTGCGCCTTGAAGTCGTCGCGCCGAACGGCGACGTCTGGACGCAGAAGCTGCCGGCGAATTTTTCGCCGTCCAATGCGAATCCGATCCAGGACACGACGACGGCGAATTACGACAACCGCAACAACGTGCATCGCATCACGTTCGCAAATCCGTCGGCCGGCAATTACCAGATCCGCGTTCGCGGCATCGCGGTCGCGCAGGGTCCGCAGAAGTACGCGATTGCTGCGACCGGCAGCTTCCAGATCAACTCGTCGCCGGACTTCGCCCTGATGACAACGCCGACCTCGCTCGCGATCTGCGCCGGACAGCCGGCCAGCCTTGCCGTCGGCGTGCAGAGCATCGCCGGCTTCACGGCTCCGGTTGCGCTGTCGATCACGGGCCTGCCGGGCGGTTCGACCGGCACGTTCACGCCGGCCTCGGTCGTCCCGGCCGATCCGGCCGCCAGCAGTACGCTCGCAATCAGCAACACGGCCGGGGTCGCCGGCGGCGCCTACAACGTCGTGGTCCAGGGTGCGTCGACCACACCGGCCGTGCAGCACACCGCGTCGTTTACGCTCGGCGTCACCGCGGCCGTTCCCGCCGCCGCGGCACTGACCACGCCGGCGAACAACGCCACTGCGGTGTCGGTCACGCCGGCCTTCACCTGGGCCGCCGTCGCCGACGCATCGAGCTATCGCTTCCAGCTGTCCACGTCGCCGACGTTCGCGAGCTTCGTGGCGAACGAAGTCGTCGCCGCGACGAGCTTCACGCCCGTCGCGCCGCTGAATCCGAACGTTGCGTATTACTGGCGCGTCATCGCGATCAACACCTGCGGCGATGCGGAGCCGTCGGCGACGTTCTCGTTCACCACCGAAAACGCGATCTGCAAGGTGTCGAATCTGTCGATTCCGGACGCCAACGCGACGGGCGTCAGTGACACGCAGACGGTCGCCGCCACGGGGGCGCTGACCGGCCTGCGCCTGTCGGTCAACGCGACGCACACCTACGTCGGCGATCTGACGCTCACGCTGACCAAGGGCAGCACCTCGGTCGTGTTCCTGCAGCGCCCGGGCAATGCAGCCAACACCGGCGGCTCCGGCTGCAGCGGCGACAACATGAACGTCGTCGTCGACGATGCGGCGACCAATACGCTGGAAACGAACTGCGCGGCCGATCCGAATCCCGCCTATACCGCAGGCGCTTCGTACAAACCCAACAATCCGCTGTCCGTTTTCGCGGCGACCGAGCTGTCCGGCGACTGGACCCTGAAGGCCGTCGATTCGGTCGGCCAGGACATCGGCACGCTGAACCGCTGGTGCCTGCTGCCGGTGCTGCCGACCAGCCCGACCGATGTGATCTTCGAGAACGGCTTCGAATAACACGACGCCGCACGGAAAACGAAAAACGCCGCGCGAAAGCGCGGCGTTTTCATTTGCGCAATCGGTTTGCGTCGATTTGTGCCGTATCGGACACCGCGCCGCACGCACGTGCGTTCCCGCGAGGCGACGAAGCCGTATCGCGCGGAGCCGGCCGCTTGCCGCGACGTGGCGCACAGATCTCGACGGCCGCGAAAGTGCCGCGGCAGCAGGCGCGGAAACTGGCGCCCGTACGCGCGAAACGACGTTCGCCGCACGCGCGCGAAATCCACTAATAATTATTTCCCCAGCTTATCGCGCAGGTATTGGCGCTCGTCCGCCGCGACTATCGCACGGGTTCGCCGAGGCGATCCGACAGGTCGAATCGCCGTCTTAGCCGAGGTCACGCCGTTCGCAGCGAACAGCAGCCTCACGAGCATCGAGCTCCGGTGCGCAGGCGAATCCGCCGCCCGCGCGGCGGCAGGACATCCGCATCGATGCGCGTCCGGACGGCCTCGCGAACGGAGATGGTCTGTCGCTCGACGTCTCCCACTCCGGACTCGCCACCGGCGCGTCCGCTTCGCCGCACTACCGGAGAGTATCTATGCGTAATGCGTTGTTCCTGAGCATCGGCCTCGCGCTGTCGCTGAACGCGGCAGCAGACGACGAACGCTGCGTCGTTTCCTTCGCCGCCGCGCAGCAGAATGTCTGCAGCGGCAAGATCGCATCCGCCCATTCGCAACTCGAAGCGCTGGTCGCACGCGACGCGGCCAAGGATTCGACGCTTCGGCTCGTCAAGTTCGACGGTCCCATCGACACCGCGCGGCGCGCCGCGCTCGAGGCGGTCGGCGCCGATATCGTCGGCTATGCGCCGTTCAACGCCTTCATCGTGCGCATGCCGCCGGCGCTCGACGCACGCGCCCGCGCAATACCGGGCGTGCTCTGGAGCGGCGCATTCCTGCCCGCGTTCAAGGTCGATCCGAACGTCGCGACCGAACTCAAGCACGGCAACATTGCGCGCGAACTCGGCACGGACGAACTCGAAATCAGTCTCGTCGACGCGGCGCGGCGCGGCGCCGTCGAAGCACTGATCCAGGGCATGCGCGGCCTCACGATCACGCAGCAGGTTTCCGCCGGCGACGAAACGCGGCTGATCGCGCGGTTTGACCGCAGCCTGCTCCGCACCAGTGTCGAACAGCTCGCGCTCAATGACGACGTCATCGCGATCGGCCTGCGCATGCCGATGCGCCTGTCGAATTCGCAGGCCGACTGGCTGCATCAGAGCAACGTGAATACGCCGACGCCACTGCGGCCGGTATTCGCCAAGGGCCTGTATGGCTGCGGCCAGGTCGTCGGCGAACTCGATACCGGCGTCCACATGGCGCATTGTTCATTCAAGGATCCCGCGCAGAGCACGCCGGTCGACGCCTGCACATCCGGCCCCGGCTGTCCGACGATCGCCTCGCCGAACAACAACGCGCGCAAGGTCGTGGCCTATTACAAATGGTCCGGCCTTGCCGGCACGACCCCCGAAGACAACCATGGCCACGGCACGCATGTCGCCGGTTCCATACTCGGCCAGAACCCGGCGGCTCCCGTCGACTGCGCGAATTTCACGACACCCGGCGGCAACACCGATCTCGACGGCACGGCGCCGGGCGCCAAGCTCGTGATGCAGGAAGCCGGCGCCGATCTCGCGTACCTGAATGCCGTCGGCGGCAATCCGTACCACGCGGCCGACACGGCCTACGACACAGGAGCGCGTCTGCACAGCAATTCCTGGGGCGCCGGCTGCGTGAACGCATTCAGCGGCCAGTGCATCGCCAACTGCACGGTGACCTACAGCGCGAGTTCGCGCGATGCGGATCGCGTGATGAAGGACGACACCGACCTCGTCGTCCTGTTTGCCGCAGGGAACGACGGCGCGGTGTGTCCCAACGGCAACAACATCGGCTCGCCGGGCAACGCGAAGAACGTCGTGACGATCGGCGCCACCGGCCGCGGCACGTCCGGCAACGACATCGCGGGCTTCTCCTCGCGCGGCCCGACCCTCGACGTTCGTACGAAGCCCGATCTCACCGCGCAGGGCAATGCGATCGTGTCCGCCGAGCGCGACGCCTGCGGCACGCTGACGATGAGCGGCACCTCGATGGCGACGCCGACCGCAGCCGGCCTCGCCGCCCTCGTGCGCGAATACCTGCAGCGCGGCTTCTATCCCACCGGGCAGAAGGTCGCCGCCGACACGATCCTCAATCCGTCGGGTGCGCTGATCAAGGCGATCCTGATTTCCGGCGCGGCGACGATGAACGGAACGGGCGCTTCGGTATCGCCGGGCCCGGCGCAAGGCTTCGGCCGCGTCCTGCTCGACAACTCGCTGTATTTCAACGGCGATGCGAGTCGTCTCTACATACACGACTCGCCTCAGGGTCTGGCCACCGGCGGCGTGGACACGCACACGCTGACCGTGTCCGCGGGCGCTCCGCTCGATGTCACGCTGGCCTGGACCGACGAAGCCGCCGCGGTCAATGCCAATCCGGCACTCGTCAACGGCCTGCGCCTGGAAGTCGTCGCGCCGAACGGCGACATCTGGACGCAGAAGCTGCCGGCCGGCGCAAATGTGGACAATGCCAATCCAATCCAGGACACGACGACCGCCAACTACGACAACCGCAACAACGTGCATCGGATCCGGTTCGCGAACCCGGCGGCAGGCAGCTATCAGGTCCGTGTGCGCGGCGTCAGCGTCCCCTCGGGCCCGCAAAAGTACGCACTCGCGGCGACCGGCAGCTTCCAGGCCTCGGTGACGCCGGACTTCCTGCTGCAGACGTCGCCGACCTCGCGCGAAATCTGCGCCGGCACACCGGCGAATTTCGCGATCGGCGTGCAAAGCGTCGCCGGCTACACGCAAAGCGTCGCGCTGTCGGTAGCAGGACTTCCGAACAACGCGTCCGGCACATTCACGCCGGCCGCCGTGACGCCTGCGTGGCCGCCGGCGCAGAGCCAGCTCGCGGTCGCCGCGACGAACGCGGTCGCTACGGGTTCCTACAATCTCGTCGTGTCCGGAAGATCCGGTACACCGACGGTCACGCGCACGGCGTCAGTCACGCTGAACGTGACGGCCGCGGCACCGGCCGCGGCGACGCTCACGGCACCCGCGAACAACGCGACCGGCCTGAATACGTCGCCTCGCTTCAGCTGGCCGGCGACGGCGACGGCGACGAGCTACCGGTTCCAGCTTTCGACGAGCCCGGCCTTCTCCTCTCTGCTCGCCGACGAAACGCTGACGACGACATCGTTCACGCCGGCGACGCTGCTCGCTCCGAATACGCGCTACTACTGGCGCGTCTACGCGCGCAACCTCTGCGGCGACGCACAGCCCTCGACGGTCTTCACGTTCAAGACCGCCAATGCGATCTGCCACGTTGCGAACGTGTCGATTCCCGACGAAGACGACAACGGAATCACCGACACCCTGACGGTGGCCAGCACCGGTGCCCTGACCGGACTGCGCCTGTCGGTGGACATTTCGCATACCTGGCTGGCCGACGTGCGGCTGAAGCTCCGCAAAGGCACGACCACGGTAGCCGTCACCAACGGCACGGGCTCGACGGACTGCAGCGGCGACAACATGCGCGTCGTCGTCGACGACGCCGCGACGCTGACGCTCGCCGGCAACTGCAACAACGATCCGAATCCGGCCTACGTCGACGGCGAACGCTACAAGCCGGCCAGTCCGCTGTCGGCGTTCGCCGGCACCGAACTGTCGGGCCAATGGTCGCTGCAGGTCGCCGACGTGGCGTACGCCGACACTGGCGTCTTGAACCACTGGTGCCTGCTTCCGGTGGATCCTGCCGATCCGGACGACGTGATCTTCGAGAACGCGTTCGAGCCGTAATGGCGCCGCGGAAACGCCGCGCGCTGCGCGGCGTTTCCGCCGGGAATCGGATCGGAATCGGCGAACAGCGACGACTGCACGTGCCGGTTCCGCGTACCTACGATTCGCGCTTCCCGTCCCCGGATGCCGCTTGCGCCGCACAGGCGGCGCAAACCCCGTGCACTTCCAGCGTCTGCGCGCGCGGCCTGAAGCCGTGCTCGGCCGCCTGGCGGCTCAGCAGCGCCGCGACGCCGTCGTCGCAGATCTCCACCGCGCTCGCGCAGGCGTCGCAGATCAGGAACGGCACCTGATGCGCCTCCTCCGGATGATGGCAGGACACGTAGGCGTTGATCGATTCGAGTTTGTGGATAAAGCTATTTTCGAGCAGGAAGTCGAGCGCGCGATAAACCGTCGGCGGCGCGGCGCCGGCGCGCTCGTCCTTGAGGCGGTCGAGCAGGTCGTAGGCTTTCACCGGCTTGTCGCTCGCCGCGATCATCTCCAGCACGCGCAGACGCAGCGGCGTCAGGCGCAGGCCGCGCGCCTCGCACGCATCGGCGACCGTGCGCACGAACGTGTCCGCGTCGTGACGATGCTCGTGCCGGCCATGCTTGTGACCGGCCGCATCATGGTCGTGGTCGTGACGGTGCGGTGCGTTCATGGCCGGTTCCTGCAGCGGCGGCCGGTCAGGCGCCGGCCACGGTCATGCGCTCGACAAGAATCGAGCCGCAAAGCACGTGCGAGCGCGGATCGACGTCGTTGCCGATCGCGACGATGTTCGCATAGACGTCGCGCAGGTTCGCCGCAATCGTGATTTCCTCGACCGGATACGCGATCACGCCGTTCTCGACCCAGAAACCCGCCGCACCACGCGAATAGTCGCCGGTCACGCCGTTGACGCCCTGCCCCATGAGCTGCGTGACCAGGAGTCCCGTACCGAGCCTGCGCAGCATCGCCGGAAAATCGTCCGATCCGGTGCGCACGATGAGGTTGTGCACGCCGCCCGCGTTGCCCGTCGATGCGAGGCCGAGCTTGCGCGCGGAGTAGCTCGACAGCAGATAGCGCTGCAGCACGCCGCCGTCGACGAGCGCGCTGCGCGTCGTCGCGACGCCTTCCGCATCGAATGCCGCGGACGCGTGACCGCGCGGCAGATGCGGATCTTCGATCAGATCCACGAATTCCGGCAGCACGCGCGTGCCGCAGGCATCGAGCAGGAAGCTCGCCTTGCGATACAGCGCGCCGCCGCTCACCGCGTTGAGCAGATGACCGATCAGCGAACGCGCGACCTCGGGCGAAAACAGCACCGGGCACTGCCGCGTCGTCAGCGACTGCGCGCCGAGACGCGACAGCACGCGCTCGGCCGCCTTGCGGCCGATCTCGGCCGCCGGCTGGAAGTCGGCCGCCGCGCGCACCGAGTCGTACCAGTAGTCGCTCTGCATGCCGGATTCGTCCCCGGCCAGCAGCGACACGGACAGCATGTGCCGCGTGCCGCGCTCGCGGCCGGTGAAGCCGTGCGAGTTCGCATAGACCGCGAGTGCCTGGCCGGCCTGCACCGACGCGCCTTCGGAATTCGTGATGCCGGCGACGGCGCGGCCGGCATCCTCGATTTCCAGGCCCAGCGCGATCGCGCGCTCGACGTCGACGTCCCAGGGATGCCAGACATCGAGATCCGGAAAACGCGTCGCCATGCGCGCCGCGTCGCCGAGCCCGGCGGCCGGATCGGACTCCGTGTACCGCGCGATCGCGCAGGCCTGCTCGACCGTCTTGGCCACGGAATCGGGATTCAGGTCGGCCGTGCTGGCCGAGCCCTTGCGCTTGCCGAAATACACGGTGACGCCGACCGAGCGGTCGCGCGTGTGTTCGATGGTCTCGGTCTCGCCGAGACGCACGCTGACGTTGAGGCCCACGTCGATGCTCGCGGCGACCTCGGCCTCGTCCGCGCCGGCGGCCCGGCAGC
>NZ_DATIGT010000335.1:0-3958 GCF_035481375.1 Tahibacter sp. | reverse complement strand
CCGGTGCACGGCCTGCCGCTGAGCCGCGCGCGTCCGCCGCAGCAGCAGTTCCGCGGCGGCATGCATCAGGCGCGGCTGCCGGCGGCGCTCGTTGCGCGGCTGCGTGCGCACTGCGCCGCGGCGGACATGACGCCCTATGTGTTCCTGCAGCTCGTGTTCGCGCTGCTGATCGCGCGCTACGGCAACGCGTCCGGCGCCGACGGGCACGATGTCGTCGTCGGCACGCCGGTGTCGGGCCGCATGCATCCGGACGTCGAGCCGCTGGTCGGTTTCTTCGTCAACACGCTCGTGCTGCGCACGCGCATCGATCCGCGCCAGTCGTTCGCGGACCTGCTCGCGGCGAGCCGCCAGTCGGTGCTCGACGCGTTCAGTCATCAGGCGCTGCCGTTCGAGATGCTCGTCGACGCGCTGCGGCCCGAGCGCAGCCTGAGCTACAGCCCGCTGTTCCAGATCCTGTTCTCGTACCACAACGCCGGGCAGGGCGAACTGCGCCTGCCGGGCCTGACCGTCGCCGCGCCGCCGCAGGCCGACACGATCAACCAGTTCGACATCGAGTTCAACGTCGCCGACGAAGGCGACACGCTGCAGACGGTCTGGTCGTACAACCGCACGCTGTTCGACGCCGACGCGATCGCGCGGCTGTCCGACAGCTTCGGCGTGCTGCTGCAGGCTGCGCTCGACGCGCCGCGCACGCCGGTCGGCGAACTGCCGCTGATCGCGCCGGCCGAGGCGCAGCGGCTGCGCGAGTCCGGCCGCGGCGAGCGCGTCGCGTTCCGCGACGACATCGGCGTGCATGCGCTGTTCGAGGAACAGGCGGTACGCACGCCGGATGCTGCTGCGGTCGTCGGCGCGGATGAAACGGTCGGCTACGCCGAACTCAACGCGCGTGCGAACCGGCTCGCGCACTACCTGATCGAACGCGGCGCGAAGCCCGGTGCGCGCGTCGGCATCTGCCTGCGCCGCTCGCCGGAGATGACGGTCGCGCTGCTCGGCGTGCTGAAGGCCGGCGCGGCCTATGTGCCGCTTTCGCCCGACGCGCCGTCGGACCGCCAGGCCTATCTGCTCGACGACGCCGGCATCGAACTCGTGCTGACGCATTCGGAATTCTGGGGCGCGCTGCCGCTCGACGACCGCGAGGCGCTGCCGCTCGACCTGTCCGACCGCCTGCTCGCCGACTACCCGGCGACGAATCCCGGCGACGCCGCGACCGGCCTCACTGCCGGCGATGCGTGCTATGTCATCTATACCTCGGGCTCGACCGGCCAGCCCAAGGGCGTCGTCGTGCCGCACCGCGGCGTCGTCAACTATCTGGAATTCGCCGCGCGCGACTACCTGGATGCCGACATCGCCGGTGCGCTCGTCGCGACCCCGTTCGGCTTCGATGCGACCGTCACCACGCTGATGGCGCCGTGGCTCGCCGGCAAGCCCAGCGTCATGCTCGCCGACGACACGGCGGAATGCCTCGCGCAGCTGCTCGACTACGCGGCGTCGCCGCAGCGCTGGCTGTTCAAGTTGACGCCGGCGCATCTCGATGCGATGGCCAATCTGTACAAAGGCACCGCGTCGCAGACGCCGCATGTCCTCGTCGTCGGCGGCGAGCAGCTCACGCGCCGCACGCTGCAGCGCTTCCGCGCGCAGGTGCTGCCGCAGTCCGTCGTCATCAACGAATACGGTCCGACCGAAACCGTCGTCGGCTGCAGCGTGCAGCGCTGCGAACCGGGCGACGCCGTGGCCGGCGACGCCGTGCCGATCGGCCGGCCGATCGCGAATACGCGGCTGCTCGTGCTCGACGCGGCCGGCCAGCCGGTGCCGGTCGGCGTCGCGGGCGAGCTGTATATCGCCGGCGCCGGCGTGACGCTCGGCTATCTCGGCCGCGGAGAACTCACGGCGCAGAAGTTCCCGGCCGATCCGCAGGTCGCCGGCGAGCGCTGCTATCGCAGCGGCGATCTCGTGCGCTGGCTCGCCGACGGCAGTCTCGAATTCGTCGGACGTACCGACGACCAGGTCAAGGTCAACGGTTTCCGCATCGAGCTCGGCGAGATCGAGAGCGCGCTGGCCGCCCATGCCGACGTCGCGGAGTGCTGCGTCGCGGTGCGCGCCGACGGCGAAGGCCGCGGCCGGCTCGTCGCCTATGTCGTGCCGCGCGCGTCGATCCTCGAAAGCGCCGACGACGAGTCCGAGATCCAGCGCTGGAAGTTCGAGCGCATCGGCGCGCTGCGCGAGTTCGCGCGCGGCCGGCTGCCGGAATACCTGCAGCCGTCGGTCTACGTGCTGCTCGACGCGATGCCGCTCAGCGCGAACAACAAGCTCGACCGCGGCGCGCTGCCGGCGCCCGACGAGAACGACTTCGAGAAGGAAACCTACGTCGCGCCGCGCGATGCGCAGGAGACCGCGCTCGTCGACATCTGGCAGGACGTGCTCGGTCTCGCGCGCATCGGCATCGACGATCATTTCTTCCGGCTCGGCGGCCATTCGCTGCTGGCCACGCGCGTGGTCAGCGAGATTGCCGAGCGCCTGCAGCGCCGCGTGCCCGTGCGCGCGCTGTTCGAACACCCGACCGTGCGCGCGCTGTCGGCGCGGATCGCCGAGGAATCCGAGGCCGCCGCGGCGCCGATCGCGCGCGCGCCGGCCGGTGTGCCGGCGCTGTCGTTCGCGCAGCAGCGCCTGTGGTTCATCGACCAGCTCGAAGGCGGCAGCCGCCAGTACCACATCGCCGCGGCGCTGCGCCTCGACGGCGATCTCGACGCGACCGCGCTGCGTCGCGCGCTCGACACCATCGTCCAGCGCCACGAAGTGCTGCGCACGCGCTTCGTCCCGGTCGACGGCGCGGCGACGCTGCAGCTCGCGGCCGACGGCCGGGCGGGGTTCGCGACCAGCGATCTGAGCGCCGCCGACGCGGCTACGCAGGACGAGCAACTGCGCGCGCTGATCGCGCAGGAAACCGCCGTGCCGTTCGATCTCGCGCACGACACGCTGCTGCGCTGCCGCCTGATTCGCCTCGGCGACGCGCGCCACGTCGCCGTGCTGACGATGCATCACATCGCCTCCGACGGCTGGTCGACCGCGCTGCTCGTGCGCGAGTTCGGCGCGATCTACGCGGCGCTGCGCGAGAACCGCGCGAATCCGCTGCTGCCGCTCGCCCTGCAATACAGCGATTTCGCGCACTGGCAGCGCACGCAGCTGCAGGGCGAACGCCTGCAGCGGCATCTGGATTTCTGGCGCGAGCAGCTGCGCGACCTGCCGCGCGTGCACGCGCTGCCGCTCGACCGCGCGCGGCCGGCGCAGCAGCGCTTCAGCGGCGGACGCATCGTGCACGACATCCCCGCACCGCTGACGCAGTCGCTGCGCGCACTCGCGCAGCGTCACGACGCCAGCCTGTTCATGCTGCTGCAGAGCGCGTTCGCGCTGCTGATCGGCCGCTGGAGCGGCGAGACCGACGTCGTCATGGGCTCGCCGGTGGCGGGCCGCGTCGCGCGCGAGGTCGAGCCGCTGATCGGCTTCTTCATCAACAACCTCGTGCTGCGCACGGACCTGTCGGGCGATCCCTGTTTCGGCGAGCTGCTCGCACGCAGCCGCGAACGCATTCTCGATGCGAGCGCGCACCAGCTGCTGCCGTTCGACATGCTCGTCGATGCGCTCAAGCCCGAGCGCAGCCTGAATCACGCGCCGCTGTTCCAGATCAGCTTCAGCTTCCACAACCTCGAACAGACCGAGCTGCGCCTGCCGGGTCTCGCGATCACGCACCTGGCTAGCGGCGGCGACATCGCGCGCTTCGACATCGAGCTGCACATCAGCGAGATCGACGACGGCCTGCACGTGCGCTGGCTCTATGCCGACAGCCTGTTCGACGCAGCGACGATCGCGCGCTTCGCCGAGAGCTTCGCGACGCTGCTGTCGTCGATCGTCGACGCGCCGACGCAATCGGTACAGTCGCTGCCGCTGCTGCCGGCGGCGGACA
>NZ_DATIGT010000334.1:0-10532 GCF_035481375.1 Tahibacter sp. | reverse complement strand
GGGCCGCCATTACGTCGTGCGCGCCGTCGATGCCGCGAACGGCGCGGAGGACGGCAACACCGTGGAACTGTCCGGTCGCGCGACCGGCCCGCTGCAGGACGGCACGTTCGGCTCGGGTGCCGAGCCCGGCGATCCGCTGTTCGACACGTCCACGGCCGGGCCGGTGCCGGCTGCCGTCGACAGTCCCGAGCATGCCGGCTGGCACACGTCGACGACGCGCAAGCGCAGCGGAACGCAGAGCTTCTGGTCGACGTCGGCCAACAATCTCTGCGTCTCGCTCGTGAGCCAGCCGCTGACGCTGACCGCCGGACAGGGCGCGCAGCTCTCGTTCTGGAGCGCCTGGGACATCGAAAACGGCTGGGACGGCGGTGTCGTGGAAATTTCCACCGACAACGGCACGAACTGGACGCGCCTGACACCCGCCGGCGGCTATCCGGGCTCGATCTCGAACGGCGGCACGATCTGCGGGATCGCCCAGGGTTCCGGCGCGTTCACCGGAACGAACCAGCTGAGCGTCTGGACGCAGTCGACGCTGAACCTGTCGAGCTATGCCGGCCAGTCGGTGCGCCTGCGCTGGCTCTATCGCACCGACCAGGGCACGGCCGGCCAGGGCTGGTTCGTCGACGACATCGCGCTGACGCACACGCAGGTGCCGGGCGTCTGCACCGCCGGCACCGATACGATTTTCGAGGACGATTTCGAGTAGGCGCCGAGCGCGCCGGACGCCAATGCGTCCGGCCTTAGGTTGGCTGGGCCGCAGGCGAAGCCCAGCCTGCGCGGTCTTAGATTTTCCAGTACCAGCGCCGGCGGTCGAGCACGATCGCGACGAGCCACCAGATCGCGACGACGGCCGCCGCCCAGGCGGCCGATGCGGCTTCGGCGCCGGCGAGCGGCGTCAGCCACGCGGCGAACGCATGGCTGAACAGCCAGCGGTCCGTACCCGTCGCGGCGAGCACGCAGACCATGAGCCACGAGCCGGCGTAGGCGAGCATCGCGTTGCGTCCGAGCGCGCCGCCGGGCAGCCACACGCCGCGCCGGTCGGCCAGGCGGTGCATGACCAGCAGGGCGAGGCAGGCGATGCCGCCGGTCCACAGCACGAAGGCCGGTGTCCACAAGGATTTATTGATCGGCTGCGGCCAATGCAGCGCAGCGCCCGCGGTGAGTCCGGCGAGTCCGGCGCTCAGCAGCGCGTCGAGCCGCCCGCCACGCAGCCAGTGCCCGGCGCGCAGGCCCAGCAGCGTCGTCGCGATCGCGCCGAGCGTGCTGACGATGCCTTCGGGATCGAACGCGCGACCGGTCGCGGCGTCGTAGCTGTAGGCGAAGCGTCCGAGCACGGCGCTGTCGACGGCGAGTCCCGGATTGCGCTCGACTGTCGTGCCGGCCCAGGCCAGCAGCAGGGCATACGCGGTCAGCAGGGCGCCGAACAGGATCCATTGCGCGCGCGGCTTCAGATACAGCAGCACCGGTCCGGCCACGGCGATGCACACGCCGATGCGCTGCAGCACGCCGGGCAGGCGCAGGTCGCGGTCAGGCACGAGCAGTGCCGCGGCGACGTGCAGCAGCAGGCCGAGCGCGAACACGCGCGCGGCGCGCACGAGCACGCCGCGGGACAATGCATCGGGTGCGCGTCCGCGCTCGAGCTGCGGCTCCAGCGCAAGGCTCAGCGACACGCCGGCAACAAAAAGAAACAGTGGAAATATGAGATCGGCCGGATTGCAGCCATGCCAGCTCGCGTGTTCGAGCCAGGGCCAGACATGGCTCCAGTCGCCGGCGTTGTTGACGAGCAGCATCGCGGCGACGGTGAGCCCGCGCAGGCAGTCGACCGAAGACAATCGCAGTGCTGCTGCGGCGTTGGCGGAATCGGACATGAGCGGACCTTGCAGGGAAGCCGCGAGGTTCGCACAACGATTGCCGGAAAAGAAAAGCGACGCGCGACAGACGTGCGTCGACGAATATGACCGTCGCTTCTATGCGCTCCGCGAGGAGCGTGGACACGCAGTGGGAGGAGCGAGAAACGAGCGATCGCTGTTCAGCGCGCGCACTCTTTCCTCACTCCTCTCGCTCGCTACCGCGTTCAGCGCGGCGAACGCGGCCCGCGACCGCCGGGCTGGTTGCTGCGGCCGTCGGAGCGGCGGCCGGCGTTCTGGCCGGTGCCGCTGCCGCTGCGACGCTGGTCCTTGCCCGCATGATGCTTGCCGCCGGCGGGCTGGGTCGAACGTCCGCGGCGCGCACTGCGGACGGGCTTGCCGGCGCGCTGCGCGTCGGCGCCGGTGCGCAGCGGCTGCTTGGGTTCGAAGCCGGGCAGCACGGCGACATCGATGTCGCGCTTGAGCAGCTTCTGGATGTCGTTGAGCAGACCCTGTTCCTCGCGGCAGACCAGCGACAGCGCGAGGCCGTCGCAGCCGGCGCGGCCGGTGCGGCCGATGCGATGCACGTAGTCGGCGGCGACCATCGGCAGGTCGTGATTGATTACGACCGGCAGCTGGTCGATGTCGAGGCCGCGCGCGGCGATGTCGGTCGCGACCAGCACGTGGATGCGGCCGTCCTTGAAGTCCTTCAACGCACGCTGGCGCGCGTTCTGGCTCTTGTTGCCGTGGATCGCGTCGGCCTTGAAGCCGGCCTGGCAGAGCTGGCGCGCGAGACGGTCCGAGCCGTGCTTGGTGCGGCCGAAGACCAGCGTCTGGCGACGGCTGTCCTGCGCGAGCAGTTCGATCAGCAGGTCTTTCTTGCGGTCGGCGTCGACCGCGTAGACGCGATGCTCGACCGTCGTCGCGACGCTGTTCTGCTGCGCGATCTGGATTTGCGCCGGATCGTTCAGCAGTTCGGTCGCGAGCTTGCGGATGTCTTCGGCATAGGTCGCCGAGAACATGAGGTTCTGGCGCTGGCGCGGCAGCTGGCCGAGGATTTTCTTGAGCGCCGGCAGGAAGCCCATGTCGAGCATGCGGTCGGCTTCGTCGAGCACGAGGATCTCGACGTCGCGCAGGTTCAGCGTGCGCTGGTCGAGGTGATCGATGAGGCGTCCCGGCGTCGCGACGAGGAGATCCATGCCGCGCTTGAGCGCCTGCACCTGGTTGCCCATGCCGACGCCGCCGAAGATCGTCGTGGAGCTGAAGCGGATGTTCTTGCCGTAGGCGCGGATGCTGTCATGCACCTGCACCGCGAGTTCGCGCGTCGGCGTCAGCACGAGGGCGCGGACCTTGCGCGGCTGTCCGGTGCGCAGCGCGCCTTCCGGATACAGGCGTTCCAGCAGCGGCAGCGCGAACGCGGCGGTCTTGCCGGTGCCGGTCTGCGCGCCGGCGAGCAGGTCGCGGCCGGCCAGCACGAGCGGAATCGCTTCGGCCTGAATCGGCGTCGGCGTGTCGTAGCCGAGTTCGTTCAGCGCGCACAGCAGAGCGGGCGACAGCCCGAGTTGATCGAAAGCCATGGGATTGCTCCTAACGTGAAAACCCAGAGCGTTCCCAAGGCCGTCCAGGGCCCAACATCCGCGCTGCAGGTAAATGATGGTGCGGCCGCGAGGCGTTGTGCCGGGCCGTGTCGTCGTGGAAAACCGGTGGAGGGAGAAAGCTGCAGACGTGGCGGGCAAATGGATCGCCGGCTGCGTCACGTCAGAAATCCGGAAGGGAAGCCGGGGAGTTCGCACGAGAACCCGCGGACTATACGGGAACTTCGCGACCGAAGCGAGCGGGAGAGGAAGAGAAAAAAATAAGGGGGTGGCAGGGAGTAACTGGAGGAGCGCGTTGTCGGCGATTCCGAGGCGGCAGGCGAGGCACCTCCGTTTTCAAACACTCACCGCTATTTCCTGCTGTCATAACCAGCTATTACATGGCCGAGCCCGCTCGCGGCCATCTGCTAGGCTATGCGCCCTTCGCGCCCGGCCCGCTACACGATCCGAGGAAACTCATGGCATTGACCGCCGCCCGCACGCCGCCCGGCGTGCTCGAACTGCTGCCGCTGGACCAGATCGCGTTCCAGGACATGCTCGACACGATCCGTCGCAGCTTCGAACGCTTCGGCTTCCTGCCGGTGGAAACGCCGGTCATGGAATTGACTGACATCCTCTTGACCAAGGAAGGCGGCGAGACCGAGCGACAAGTATATTTTGTTCAATCTACCGGCAACCTCGGCAAGGACGGCACGCCCGAAATGGCGCTGCGCTTCGACCTGACCGTGCCGCTCGCACGGTATGTCGCCGAGCACGAACACCAGCTCAATTTTCCGTTCCGCCGCTACCAGATGCAGCGCGTCTACCGCGGCGAGCGCCAGCAGCGCGGCCGTTTCCGCGAGTTCTATCAGTGCGACATCGACGTGATCGGCAAGGATTCGCTGTCGATCCGCTACGACGCCGAGCTGCCGGCGGTGATTTATCAGGTGTTCCGCGATCTCAAGATCGGCCCGTTCACGATCCAGCTCAACAACCGCAAGCTGCTGCGCGGCTTCTTCGAAAACCTCGGCCAGTCCGATGCGCAGCGGCAGGCGCTGATCCTGCGCGAGATCGACAAGCTCGACAAAGTCGGCACCGACAAGGTCGCCGAGTCGCTGCGCGGGGGCGATTTCGGCCTGTCCGGCGACGACGTCGCGAAGATTCTCGCGTTCGTGCAGACGCGTTCGGCCGGCCACGACGATGCGATCGCGAAGCTTGACGCGCTCGGCAGCGGCAGCGACGCGTTCGACGAAGGCATCGCCGAACTGCGCGAAGTGCTGACGCTGATCCGTGCGCTCGGCGTGCCCGAGGCGTACTACGCGCTGAATCTTTCGATCGCGCGCGGCCTGGACTATTACACCGGCACGGTCTACGAGACGCACCTGCTCGAACACCCGCAGATCGGCTCGATCTGTTCGGGCGGCCGCTACGAGAACCTCGCCGGTCACTACACGAAGTCGCACCTGCCCGGCGTCGGCATTTCGATCGGCGCGACGCGGCTGTACTGGCAGCTGCGCGAGGCCGGGCTGATCGGCACCGGCACGAGCACGGTGCAGGTGCTCGTGACGCAGATGAGCGACGAGGAACTGCCGCGCTATCTCGCGATCGCGAGCGAGCTGCGCCAGGCCGGCATCAACACCGAGGTCGTGCTCGACGGCGGCAAGCTCGCGCGGCAGTTCAAGTACGCGGAGAAGGCCGGCATCGCGTTCGCGATCGTCGTCGGCAGCGACGAGATCGCGAAGGACACGGTGATCATCAAGGACCTGCGCCGCCGCGAGCAATTCGACGTCGCGCGCGCCGAGCTGGTCAAGGCGCTGCGCGTCGAAATCGAACAGGCGCAGGCCATGGGCCCGGCGCGTACCACGGAATCGCCATGACGAACCTCATCACGCTCGACGGTGCGTCGCTGACGCGCGCCCAGGTCGCCGCCATCGCCTGCGACGGCTGCCGCATCGCGCTCGATCCGGCGCAGCTCGCCCGGGTGCAGCAGACCGCCGACTTCCTCGCCGAAAAAGTCAGTTGCGGCGAGCCGATCTACGGCGTGACGACGGGCTTCGGCAGCAACGCCGACAAGCTCCTTGGCGCGCATCGCGTGCGCGACGAACTGCCCGGCGGCAATCCGGAACGGCGCGACGGCACGCTGATGGAAGAGCTGCAGTACAACCTCGTCGTCACGCACGCGGTCTGCGTCGGCGAACCGTTCGCGCCGGCGGTCGTGCGCGCGATGCTCGCGATCCGCGTCAATACGCTGATGCGCGGTCATTCGGGCATTCGCGCGTCGACGCTTGAGGCGTTGGCCGAGCTGCTGAACCGCGACGTGATCCCGGTGATTCCGCAGAAGGGCTCGGTCGGCGCGAGCGGCGACCTCGCGCCGCTGTCGCATCTGGCCATCGTGCTGCTCGGCGGCGGCGAGGCATTCCATGCGGGACAGCGCCTGCCGGGCGCGCAGGCGCTGGAGCGCGCGGGTCTCGCGCCGCTGCGCCTGTCGTTCAAGGAAGGTCTTGCGCTCAACAACGGCACGACGCAGATGCTCGCGACCGCGACGCTCGCGCTCGCGCGCATGGAGCAGCTGATCGCGACCGCCGATCTCGCCGCCGCGATGACGCTCGACGCGTTCGCCGGCCGCACCGGCGCGCTGAAGCCCGAAGTGCACGCGCTGCGTCCGCATCCGGGCCAGGTGCAGTCGGCCGCGAACCTGCGCGGCCTGCTGCAGGGGTCGACGCTGGCCGACATTCCGTATCACCTCGTGCCGCGCTTCCGCACGTGGCTCGCGAGTTCCTGGTCGCATGCGCAGGACCAGACCGCGCGTTTCGACCTGACCTGGGACTACGTGCCGCCGGCGCAGCGCCACGGCAAGGAATCGTTCTACGCGCGCTTCCTGCCGTTCAAGGGCGGCAAGAAGCACCAGCCGCAGGATGCGTACTGCCTGCGCTGCGCGCCGCAGGTGCACGGCGCCGTGCGCGACGCCTGGAGCCAGGCCTGCCGCGTCATCGACATCGAGCTCAACGCGGTCACCGACAATCCGCTGATTTTTCCGCAAATGGAAAATGCGGCAGTGATCGAGGATCAGGTCGTCTCGGCCGGTCATTTCCACGGCATGCCGCTCGCACTCGCGATGAGCTACCTGAAGGCCGCGATTCCCGTGCTGGCGTCGATTTCCGAGCGTCGTCTCAACAAGCTCGTCGATCCGGCCAACAACGACGGCCTGCCGGCGTTCCTGATCGGCAACGAGGACGCGACCGATTCGGGCTTCATGATCGTGCAGTACACCGCGGCCGCGCTCGTCAACGACTTGGCCACGCGCGCGCATCCGGCCAGCGTCTACTCGATCCCGACCAGCGCGAACGCCGAAGACCACGTGTCGATGGGAGCGAACGAGGCGCGCCACGTGCTCGACATGGTCGAAGACCTTTCCGACGTGCTCGCGCTGGAGATCTACACCGCGGCGCAGGCGCTCGAATATCGCCAGGACATGCTCAACGCGGCGCGGCGCCTGGCCGACCGCGGCGACCGCGATGCCGTCGCCGCGAAGATCAGCGGCGCGCCGATGCCGGGTCATGCCGATCGCGAGCAGTTCGAGCGGGAAGTCGATGCCCTGATGCGGGCGCTGAGCGAAGCCGGCGAATTCCGCGCCGGCGACGCCGTGCATGCGGCGTTCGCACGCGTGCGCGAGGTCGTCGGCTTCATGCAGCGCGATCGACCGATGGACGCCGAAGTGCAGCGCGTCTGTGCGCTCGTCAGGAGCGGCGCGCTCGTTCGCTAGAAAACGCAGACGCGGGTCGGGCTTCGCCCAGCGCCTCAACCCAACCGCCATGCCGGACGCTTTCGCGTCCGGCACGATTCCCGCCGGCGCGCGCTACTCGAAATCGTTCTCGAACAGCACGTCGGCCGGGCCGCGGCAGGCGTCGCCGCCGGCTTCGATCCTGACGTTGTCGATCGACCAGCCTTCGGCGGTCTGGCTCGTGTCGCTGGTCAGGCGGAAGCGCAGTTTCACGGCTGCCTGGTTCGTCGCCGACGGCAGCGCGACCGTCGTCGAGCGCCAGGCGCTCTCGCCGTCGCAGCGACCGAGTTCGGACCAGGTCGGCGAGCCCGCGTTCGCGTTCGTGCTGATCTCGACGATGCCGTAGTCGTAATCGGCTTCGGTCACGCATTTCTGGTCGAAGCTCAGCACGGCGTCGGCGTATCCGGTGAAATTGATCAGCGGCGAGGTCAGGCTCGTAGTGACGTTGTTCGCATAGCTGCCGGCCGGACTGTCGGTCCAGACCTTGGTCGCGTTGCCGCCGACCGTCGTGCTCGTGCCCCAGGGCGACTGCACGGTCCAGCCCGGGTTCGCGCCCTCGACGTTGTCGCTGAACACCGTGCAGTTCGGCGCGAGGCTGAAGTTGCGGACGATGTCGGCGCCGCCGGTCAGGTTCACGCCGGTCAGCCGCTCGGTCATGTGGCCGGGTGCGCTGACTTCGATGTCGACGGTGCCGGCGCGCAGGCGCTTGGTGTAGTTGCCGCTGCCGTCGGCCTGCAGCGTGCTCGTGCCGATCGTGATCGTCGCGGCGAGCGGCGCGGACGTGTTCGCATCGCGGACGACGCCGTGCAGCGTTGCGATCTCGTTGGCCTGCGCGACCTCGACGAATACCGCGTTCGGCGGGCCCGCATCGCCGTTCGCATCGACGCCCTGCACGTAGACGAGGTGCCGGCCGCTCGACAGGCCGGTCGTCGACAGGTCGGCGTGCACGGCTTCGGTGCCGCTGTTGAAACCGCCGTCGGACGCGGTCATCGCCTGTGGCGTGGCGCCGCCTTCCCAGGGCAGCCTGTCGACGAACACGCGCGCCGAGGCGACGTTCTGCGTGTTCGGCGGCGGCGGCGCGCCGGTCTGCGGCTGCGGCGTGCGGTTGAGGCGCGAATCGTCGACACGCGCGGTCACCCGCACGGTGTCGCCGGCGACGACGAGGTCGGGTGTCGCCGTGATTTCCAGCGCATCGGGACCGAACGGCAGCTTGTACGGAGCCGACAGGGTACGCGCGGTATAGCGCAGCGCATCGACGTTGTGCGGATACGTGGCGCTCTCGAAGGTATCGCAGTTCTCGAAGAACGCGACGCCGAGTTCGATCGTATAGGCCGGAACGCCGAGCTGGCCGTAGGCCGTGTCGTCGGTCGTGCCGCTGGTCGCATAGAGGCCGACCGACTGCTGCGGGTCGTAGCCGTTGAACCAGCCGATGCGGCGGCCGAGGATTTCGAGGCCGGACGCGTTCGGTGCGAGCGTCGTGGTATCGCCCCAGGGCCAGAGCACGAGCTGCGAGAAACTGTGGATGTCGAAGAACACGCCCTGCGTCGTATCCGGAGCCGGCGTCGTCGTGTCGTCGGGACGCAGATCCGGGAAGATCGAATTGACGTAGGCGACGACGGCCTGCGTTTCCGGCTCGGAGCCGGCGCTGGCGCCGCGGTAGGTCTCGTTGCAGGCCGAACTGCTCGCGCCGGGACCGCCCCAGTGGAACGGATAGTTGCGGTTGAGGTCCGCGCCGCGCGAATTGCTGGTCGCGCCGCAGTAGGCCGTGTTCGTGTTCTTGCGCCACGACAGGCCGGTCTCGGCTTTCTTGCGGCCGTCGGGATTGGACTGCAGCAGCAGATGGAATTCGTTGTGGTCGAGCAGCCACGTCGCTTCGGGATCGACGCCGTAGCCGTTGACGAGCCATTCGGCGAAACGCGTGTTGAGTTCGGCCGTCGTGTATTCGCGCGCGTGGATCGCGGTCATCGAGAACATCTTCGGCTTCGTGCCCGTGATCGCCGAATTGGTCAGCTTGAGCACGACGAGGTCGTAACCGGGGTCGCCGCCCGAGGTGACCTTTTCCCAGCTGTTGCCGATGTCGATCTTGCTCGCGAGGTTCGGGTGCGCCGCGACCAGCGTGTCGATCGCGCCGAGCGTCTCCTCGACCGTGCGATAGCAGGCGTAGCCCGGAATGGTTTTCAGCGAGCGGCCCGAGGTCTGCAGCTGCAGCAGTTCGGTGGCTTCCTTCTCGACGAGTACCTCGCTGGTCTGCGTGCGCAGCCAGATCAGGTCTTCCGGATTGATTTCGGTCGTGACCGTGCCTTTCTTCGCGTCGACGCGCAGGTGGCCGAGGCGATCGGCCATCTGCTGGATCAGTGCCTGGTCGCGCGTGTGCACGGTGACGACCTGCGGCGTCGGGCTGGCCGCGGACGCCGACAGCGCGGCGAGCGCAAGTGAAAGGCCGACGACGAGTGAGCTGCGCATGCTTTATCCCCCCAACCGGAACGACACAAGGGCGGGATCGTACGGCTGAATTCCGCGTAGGGAGCGGTTGGTGCGCTGCAATAAAGTGTGAACTGCATCACTATTCATCGACGCGGCACGATTGCTGCGTCGAGACGCCACGGCATGTTCGGGCCTGCGGTCCGATGCGCTGCCGGACTCAGGCCGCAACCGATCCCTGCACGACACGATTGCGTCCGCTGCGCTTGGCTTCATAGAGCGCGTCGTCGGCGCGCCGCAGCAGCGCGTCGGCACTGATCGGCAGATCGCCGCGCACGGTGGCGATGCCGATGCTGACCGTCAGATGCAGGTCGCGGCCGCCGTCGAGCGCGAAGGTCTGCGCGGCGACGCGCTGGCGGATCGATTCGGCCGTGCGCCGTGCGCTGAGTTCGTCGGCGCCGGGCATCAGCACGACGAATTCCTCGCCGCCGAAGCGCGCGACGGCCGCGCCGTCGCCGGCGCAGTTCTGCAAGGTCGCGGCGATGCAGCGCAGGCAGTCGTCGCCGGTCAGGTGGCCGTAGTCGTCGTTGACGCGCTTGAAGTGGTCGATGTCGGTGATCAGCACCGAGAACGGCCGCGCGTCGGCGATGCACTGCGCGAGCAGCGGCGCGAACGACTGGTCGAAATGGCGGCGGTTGAACACGCCGGTCAGGCCGTCGCGCAGGCTGTGCTCGCGCAGGCGCGCATGCGCCTCGCCGAGCTGCTGCAGCGCGCCCGACAGTTCCTCGGTGCGTTCGGCGACGCGCTGTTCGAGCTGTTCGTTCGCTTCGCGCGCGATGCGCTCGTTTTCCGCGCGCAGCGCGGCCCAGCGATAGGCGAGGGCGAACGACAGGAAGATCATCTCCGCGG
>NZ_DATIGT010000333.1:0-21083 GCF_035481375.1 Tahibacter sp. | reverse complement strand
CGCGCTCGTCGACGCTGCCGGCCTCGATGCGCCCGAGCGCCGCGAGTTCGGCGCCGACGCCGGCCAGCGCGGCGACCGTCGCGGCCGGCGCCGGCGCGACATTCTGCGACAAGTGGAAAACGCGCACTCCCATGAGGCGGCGCCCGGCCGACGGTGCGCGCCGTCCCGCGACGATGTCGGCGAGCACGCTCTTGCCGACGCCGTTGCGGCCGACGAGCGCAGTGCGGCGCCCGTCGAGCACGAGGTTCAAATCGGAAAACAGGCGCGTGCCGTCAGGCAGCGCGTACGACACGCGTTCGAGCGTAGCGAAGACGGTGTTCATGCGGACTCCAGGAGATGCCGGTGCGCGATCCGTTCGACGGGAACGGGTTCGGACGGGCCGTCAGGACGACGGCGGCATTACTGGCGCATGGAACGAATACCTCTGCCGGAAGGCGAAGGGGGGCAATGCTAGCGCAAACCCGCGCCGGCCGATGAACTGCGCGACACAGGTCGCAACGAGCCTGAACGACTCGCTGTGTGACGGCCTGCGGTATCGTCGATACCGCGAGTCCGCGTCCAGGTGCGGGCACAGCCATGGCCGGCCGAATGCCGCCCGGGGACGGATCGCATCATCGATCACGTTTCCAATCAGGGGGAAACCATGTCCGTTTGCTCCATGCCCCGGGTGCGCCGCGCGGCGTACGCCGCCTGCCTGCTGCTGCTCCTGCTTCCGTTGTTCGCTTCGGCGGCACCGGTGCGCTGAACCTTTGCGAACGCGCGCTTCGCCGACGGCGGCACGATCGTCTGCGACCATGCGACCGTCGCCTGGACCACGGCCGATCCGGCGTTCACGCCGACCGGCACGATGACGATCGAGCGGCTCACGACGATCGACGGGCTCGGTTGCATCGACTGAACCCGGTTGCGCGCGACATGACCCTCCCGATCGGCGGGGAGGGTTTCCCGGTTCCGCAGGGCGCGAAGCGGTCAATGCCGGCCGGTCGATTCGCCTTCCGGTTCGTGCACGGCAAAAATTTTGGCGGCGCAGCGGATCCGCGCCGGCGACAGCCGCGTCGGGACGGATCGGACGCGCGGAATCCCGACGCCCGCATCGCCCGGCATGCAGACATCGCAGGGCACCGGGACGATGAAAGGAACGCATCGCCAGCATTGATCATCGTCGGGTCAGATCGGCCAAACTAGGCTGTCCGGCCGCTGCCCTTTGCCCGCGCCGCCGGCCGCACGCTAACATTCAAACAATCGTTTGAGGTCCATCCATGAAGCCGTCGTACCTGGTTCGCTTCACGCTCGTCCTCGTGTCCCTGGTCCTGCTCGCCGCCTGCGGCGGCGGCAAGCCCGTCCGTCGCATCAACCCGCCCGCGCTCAGCGTCCAGCAGTTGTCGGTACAGGCCGACGGACGCTGGCTGATCGAACTGCGCGTGCAGAACTTCAGCACCGTGGCGATGCGGTTCGACACGCTCGAGGCCGGCCTCGAGATCGAAGGCAGCAACGCCGGCGCGATCTTCCTGCGCCCGATGCTCGAAATCCCGGGCCAGTCCGCCGACGTCGTCGAAGCGACGCTCGCGCCGAGCCACGAGGCGGCGGCGAAACTCACCGAGGCGGCGCGCAGCGGCAGCATCGGCTACCAGTTGCGCGGCGGCATCGAAACCGGCGAACCCTCGAAGAAATTCCCGCTGAGCCAGTCCAGCCGGCTGTCGCCGGTGCCGGGCCGGCCCAATACCTACCGTTGACGAACAGAAGGTTGACTCATGAGCAAGTACGCCGCCCCGCTGACCGATATGCGTTTCGCCCTGTTCGACGTGCTCGGGGCCGAGGCCCTGTTCGCACGCCTGCCCGGCGGTGATGCGGCGACGCGCGACGTCTGCGACGCCGTGCTCGATGAAGCCGCGCGCTTCGCCGAGCAGGTGCTTGCGCCGCTGAACCAGAGCGGCGATCAGGAAGGCTGCCGCTTCGCCGGCGGCGTCGTGACGACGCCGAAAGGCTTCAAGGAAGCCTATGCGCAGTTCTGCGACGGCGGCTGGGCCGCGCTCAACGCGCCCGAGCAGTACGGCGGCCAGCACATGCCAGAAGGCATCGGCGCCGTCGTCAAGGAAATGCTCGATTCGGCCAACCTGTCGTGGGCGAACTTCCCGCTGCTGTCGCACGGCGCGAGCGAAGCACTGAAGCAGCACGGCGAGGAGTGGCAGCGCGAGGTGTTCCTCAAGCCCATCGTCTCGGGGCGCTGGACCGGCACGATGTGCCTGACCGAGCCGCACTGCGGCACCGACCTGGGCCTCCTCAAGACCAAGGCGGAACCGGCCGCCGACGGCACCTATCGCGTCAGCGGCACGAAGATCTTCATCACGGCCGGCGAGCACGATCTGACCGAGAACATCGTGCACCTCGTGCTCGCGCGCCTGCCCGACGCACCGCCCGGCACCAAGGGCATCTCGCTGTTCATCGTGCCGAAGTTCAAGGTCGCACGCGACGGCAGCGTCGGCGATCGCAACACGCTGGCCTGCGGTTCGATCGAGCACAAGATGGGCATCAAGGCGTCGTCGACCTGCGTCATGAACTTCGACGGCGCCGAGGGCTATCTGATCGGCCAGCCGAACAAGGGCCTCAATGCGATGTTCACCATGATGAACACCGCACGCATCGCGGTCGGCTATCAAGGCCTCGCGTTGACCGAGCGCGCATACCAGAACTCGCTGGCCTACGCGCGCGACCGGCTGCAGATGCGTTCGCTGAGCGGCCCGAAGCGCCCGGACAAGCCGGCCGATCCGCTGATCGTGCACCCGGACATCCGCCGCATGCTGTTCACGCAGAAAGCCTTCGCCGAAGGCGGCCGCGTGCTCGGCTACTACGCCGCCTTGCTGGTCGACGTCATCGAACGCAGCGACGACGCGGCCGAGCGCCAGCGCGCCGACGAGCTGCTCGGATTCATGACGCCGATCGTGAAGGCGATGCTGACCGAGACCGCGCAGGAGTCGACCTACAACGCGATGCAGATCTTCGGCGGCCACGGCTACATCGCCGAATGGGGCATGGAACAGTTCATGCGCGATGCGCGCATCACGACGATCTACGAAGGCACGACGCAGATCCAGGCGCTGGACCTGCTGGGCCGCAAGATCATGCAGCTGCAGGGCGCCGGACTGCGCCATTTCGTCGAGGAAATCAGCGCGTTCTGCCAGGCGCAGCAGGCCAATCCCGAACTCGTCGAGTTCATCAGGCCGCTGGCCGAACTGACTCAGGAATGGATCGCGCTGACCCAGGAAATCGGCAAGAAAGCGATGGGCGATGCCGAGGAACTCGGTGCCGCCGCGGTCGACTATCTGTTCTACGCCGGCTACATCGCGCTCGCCTATTTCTGGGCGCGCAGCGTGGCCGCCGCCGACGCATCGGCGCACGGCGCCGAGTTCAAGCAGGCCAAGCGCCTGACCGCCCGCTTCTACTATTCGCGCCTGCTGCCGCGCACGCGCGGGCACATAGCGGCGATCCGGGCCGGCGCCGAAAGTCTGATGGCGATGCCGGACGCTCTGTTCGGTTGAGACAGGCTCCGCCGGCGGCCGCACGCGCGGTCGCCGGCAGGAGAGGACTGGCGCGGCGCCCCGGCCTTGGCTTAAGTTGCGTACGTCGCGCAGGGCCGGTGGCGCCGCGCGAAAAACGGCGGCACTCCACTCCGAACGCAGCGACCATGGACCAACAAGCCGGTATCCACATTCGCCTGGCCGATGCCGGCGACGACGATTTCATCCTGGGCCTTGTCGATCGTTTCGTGGATTTCGAATTGCCGCGCTGGCGGCGCCGCGGCGAAACCGCCGAAGGCATACGTCGCGACATCGCGCGCCATCTGCGCGAGCAGCCCGCGGGCTCCCATTTGTTCGTCGCCGAAGACGACGACGGCGAGCTCGTCGGTTTCCTGCACCTGCAGCTCATGACGGACTTTTTCACAGGTGCGCAGAATTGCCATGTTTCCGACCTGGTCACAGCGCCCGGCCATGACGGCAAGGGCGTCGGCAGCGCGCTGCTCGCCTACAGCGAGCGATTCGCACGCGAACACCATTGCCGCCATGTGACGCTGGCCGTGTTCGAGGGCAACGCCCGCGCGCGTTCCCTCTACGAACGCAAGGGCTACGGGGTCGAGCTGCTGCGCATGGTCAAGCCCGTCAAGTAAGCCGCGACAGTGCGCGTTTCCCTCACGCCGTGAGACGGGGGGAGGCATACAATCCGCACCGGACCGGCCGGGGGCGACGGGTCCGCGCGTTTCGCTGTCGCCGGCAATAGTTCCGACGGCCTTTATGCGCTTTGCGATCAGGACCGGTCCACGCCCGGCGCGGTGTTTCTCACTCGTCCATTCACAGGGGTAATCCATGAAACCTTCCACCGTGTTCCGTCACCTCGTCGCGGCCGTCGCGCTGTATGCGCTCCTGGCCGGCAGCGCCTACGCCCAGGCCACTCGCACGTGGGTATCCGGCGTCGGCGACGATGCGAATCCGTGCAGCCGGACTGCGCCGTGCAAGACGTTTGCGGGTGCGATTTCGAAGACTGCGGCAAGCGGAACGATCAGCGTGCTCGATCCGGGCGGTTTCGGCGCCGTGACCATTACCAAGTCGATTACGATCGAGACTGACGGCCAGCTCGCGGGTGTCGTCAGCGCGGGCACGAACGGGGTCGTCGTCAACGCGGGCGTGAACGATGTCGTCACTCTGCGCGGCCTGCAAATGAACGGCGTACTGACGGGCGTCAACGGCATTCGTTTCCTCGCCGGTGGTCGCCTCATCGTCGAAGATTGCGCGATCCAGGGCGTAGCGAACAACGGCATCGATCTGTCGCCGACGACCGCCAGCAGAGTGCTCGTACGCAACACCACGATTTCGCGCGTTGCCGGCGGCTCTGCCATCTCCGTGACACCGGGCGTCGGCGGTTCGGTGGCGCTCGTGATGGAGAACACTCGCCTGTTCTCGAACAAGAACGGCCTGACCGTCGTGTCCGGCACAGCAACCGTGAATGATTCCGTCGTTAGCGGCAGCGACCAGAATGGCATTTTTGCCAACAGTGCCGGTGCCAACGTACTCATCAATGTCAGCAACTCGCGCGTGACGAACAACACGGCCGTCGGCATTCGCGCATTGAACGCAACGTCGTCGATTTTTGTGTCGAACACGATCATCAGTGGAAACGGCACGGGCGTGGCGGCAGCGAGCAGCGCGTCGATCAGCACGTACAAGAACAACAGCCTCGTGGGCAATACGACCGCCGGTGCGTTTACAGCCACGGTCACCGGTGATTGAGCAACTCCTGAACTGACGGCAGCGGACGAAGGCTCACCCTTCGTCCGATGCCTTCGACGGGTCCGTTGCCGCCCGCCCCTTCCTCCGTGAATTCCGTTATGCTCCTCGCGCAATCAGGGAGTTACGACGGCAGGAACGCCCGTTTCGCAGTTGGCGCAAACGGAGGACTGAATGCTCGGCGCTATCCGTACTCGGAACGACATCCATACGACACGCGTGCTGTCGCTGGATTCCACCGGCCGCATCCTCGACTGGATGAGCTGGCAGGACGCCGTTTGCCTCTACGTGCGCGGCGCGGTCGCCTGGACCCTCGGCGATCCGTGCCTGACGATTCACGGCGGCATGAATCGCGACTCGGGACTGCAAAGCCAGCTCGACCTGCATCCGATCGTCGCCAGCCGCGGTCATGCGCGACCCGGCAGCTACGAGCCGGCCCCGGCCCTCACGAACACCGCACTGTTCGCGCGCGATCGCCACCTGTGCCTGTACTGCGGCCAGCATTTCCACAAGAACCAGCTCACGCGCGACCACGTGATTCCGCTGTCCAAGCGTGGTCTCGACGAGTGGGAGAACGTCGTCAGCGCCTGCCTGCACTGCAACGTGAAGAAAGGCAGCCGCACGCCGCAGCAAGCCGGCATGCCGCTGCTCGCGGTGCCCTACCGTCCGAGCTGGGTCGAGCACCTGATCCTGTCCAACCGCAACATCCTCGCCGACCAGATGCAGTTTCTCGTCGGCCATCTGCCGAAGCACCGGCGCGCCAGTTGAGCCCGGTGTCCGCGCACAGGTGAACCGGCGAGACCGGGCGCCGCGGCACCGTGCCGCAGTCCTTGCCCTTGTTTTGCAAGTTTGTTTCCTTGCCCCGGCCGCAGGCGTCGCCGAAAATACCGGCCTGTCGTCCGGATTTCCGTAGAAATGATCGACTCCGAGCGTTACCCGCTCCTTGCCAAGCTCGACTCGCCCGCCGCCCTGCGCCAGCTCGGCGACGCCGATCTGTCCGCCGTAGCCCAGGAACTGCGCGCCTACCTCGTCGAGTCCGTCGCGACCTCGGGCGGGCATTTCGGCGCCGGACTCGGCGTGATTGAGCTGACGGTCGCTCTGCACTATCTCTTCGACACGCCGCACGACCGCCTCGTCTGGGACGTCGGCCATCAGTGCTATCCGCACAAGATCCTGACCGGCCGGCGCGACCGCATCACGACGGTCAAGAAGAAGGACGGCCTGGCGCCGTTCCCGCGCCGCGAGGAGAGTGACTACGACACCTTCGGCGTCGGCCATTCCTCGACCTCGATCTCGGCCGCGCTCGGCATGGCCATCGCGGCACAGCGCAAGGGCGACCGTCGCAAGATCGTCGCCGTCATCGGCGACGGCGCGGCGACCGCCGGCATGGCGTTCGAGGCGCTCAATCACGGCGGCGACGTCGAACCCGACATGCTTGTCGTCCTCAACGACAACGGCATGTCGATCAGCGAGAACGTCGGCGCGATGAGCAAGATGCTTGCGCGCCTGATGTCGAGCCGCCGTCTGAACCAGTTGCGCGACCGGGCCAAGGCTGCAATGCCGCGCGGCTCCTTCATCTGGCGCTTTTTCCGGCGCTGGGAGGAACATGCGAAGGGCATGTTCGTGCCGTCGACGCTGTTCGAGGAACTCGGCTTCCACTACACCGGACCGATCGACGGGCACGACCTGCCGTCGCTGCTGCACGCGCTGCGCACGGTCAAGGAACTCAAGGGCCCGCAGCTGCTGCACGTCGTCACGACCAAGGGCAAGGGCTATGCGCCGGCCGAGTCCGAGCAGATCGAGTACCACGCGGTCGGTCCGTTCGACCCGAACAAGGGACTCGTGAAGAAGGCGCCCGGCAAGCCGACCTATACCGACATCTTCAGCGACTGGCTCTGCGACATGGCCGCCGCGGACGAGCGGCTGTACGGCATCACGCCGGCCATGCGCGAAGGCTCCGGGCTCGTGCGCTTCTCGCAGGAGTACCCGCAACGCTACTTCGACGTCGCGATCGCCGAGCAGCATGCCGTGACCCTGGCCGCGGGCATGGCCTGCGAAGGCGCCAAGCCGGTCGTCGCGATTTATTCGACGTTCCTGCAGCGCGCCTACGACCAGCTCATCCACGACGTCGCGATCCAGAACCTCGACGTGACGTTCGCGATCGACCGCGCCGGCGTCGTCGGCCCGGACGGCGCCACGCACGCGGGCAGCTTCGACCTGTCCTACCTGCGCTGCATTCCGAACATGGTCGTCATGGCGCCGGCCGACGAGGCCGAATGCCGCCAGATGCTGACGACCGGCTTCCAGCATGACGGGCCGGCCGCGGTGCGCTATCCGCGAGGTACGGGACCGGGGCGCGCCGTAGACCCGGAACTGACGACGATTCCGATCGGCAAGGCCGAACTGCGTCGCGAGGGCCGTGCGGTTGCCCTGCTCGCCTTCGGCAGCACGGTCGCCGCCGCCGAAACGGTCGCGCGCGAGATCGACGCGACGCTCGTCAACATGCGCTTCGTGAAACCGCTCGATACCGACCTGCTGCGCCAGCTCGCCCGCAGCCATGATGCGTTCGTGACCGTCGAAGACAACGCGGTCCAAGGCGGCGCCGGCTCGGCCGTCGCCGAGTTCCTTGCGGCCGAGGGCCTTGCCAAGCCGCTGCTGCAGCTAGGCCTGCCCGATGTGTTTCTCGATCACGCGAGCCGCGAAGACCTGCTCGCCCAAAGCGGCGTCGACGCCGACGGCATCCGTCGCGCTGTGCGTCAGCGCTTCGCCGCATTGCTGCCGCAGCCCGCGGCACCGCTGCGCAGCGCCGGCTGACGCGGCACTTCATTCCCGGCGCCACAAAAAAAAAGCCCCCGCATGATGCGGGGGCCGTGAGCACGTTCCGTTGGCGGCGACCGAAGTCGGCCTGCCGAGGGTCCCGCCGCGCCTGCCTCACGACAGTCGCTGTGCACTGGAGCCTTGACTCGCTCCGCGGCGGGGGCCACACCAGCCATGTGGCCTGGAGCGTATGTTCCTGATCCCAGGTGCCGGTGTCCGTGAGGTGTGATCCGGTTGGCAGTTGAAGCGGTCGACACAGGAAATGCCAACTTCATCACGTTTCTGCGCCATCAGGGCCAGCGGCCGCCGCTGACGCGGTCTCGACCGCCGAGATCCTGCCAGGTCGCGACCTCGTCGAACCCGGCCTGCACCAACAGAACGCGCACGGCGTCGCCCTGTTCGTGGCCATGCTCGAGCAGCAGCCAGCCGCCGGTGTTCAGGTGCGAAGTCGCCGCGGCGACGATCCGGCGGATGTCGTCGAGTCCGTCCTCGCCGGCAGCGAGCGCCGAACGCGGCTCGAAGCGCAGGTCGCCCTGTTCGAGGTGCGCGTCGCCGGCTTCGATGTACGGCGGGTTCGACGCGACCAGATCGAAGCGCCGCCCGGGCACGGCGGCGAACCAGGACCCGCGCGCAAATTCCACATTGGGAATAGCGTTCCTCGTGGCGTTGTCGCGTGCGACGGCGAGCGCGGCCTCGCTCGCGTCGGTCGCGACGACGCGCGCGAGCGGCCGTTCCGACGCGACGGCAAGGGCGATCGCGCCGCTGCCGGTGCCGAGATCGGCAACGTCGACGGCGCGGTCCTCGGGCAGCCGCTCGAGGGCAAGTTCGACGAGCCGCTCGGTGTCGGCGCGCGGAATCAGCGTCGCCGGCGTCACGCGCAGCGGCAGCGACCAGAACTCGCGCGAGCCGGTCAGGTAGGCGACCGGCTCGCCGTCCGCACGGCGCCGGACGAGCGCGTCGAAGCCGTCGCGCTCGTCCGGCGTCAACTCGTCCAGTGCATGCGCATAGAGCCAGGCCCGCGGCTTCCCGAGCACGTGCAGCAGCAGCACCTCGGCTTCGAGCCGCGCCTCGTCGCCCGGGAGCCGTTGTGCGGCGGCCGCGAGGCAATCGCGCACGCGGCTCACGGCTTGCGCGGTCGCACGAGGCTCACGCGCTCGCCTGCGGCGGAGGCGGCGGCGGTTCGGGCAGCTTCACGCGTACGCGCACGTCGCGCCGCCAGTAGCCGCCGCTCGACCATGCAGCAAACGCCCAGCGCAGCCAGCCGACCAGCGCGGAAGCGAGCCACAGCGCCCAGGCCAGCATCGCGACCTTGTGCAGCCAGATCGGCAGGGTCAGCGCGCCGGCCTGCGGCAGCACGGCGGCACTCTGGTCGGCGAACCAGCGCAGGCTGCGCGCGCTCGACCAGTTGCCGACGACGCTCATGTCCGGATCGCCGAGCAGTCCGGCGTAGACCGCGCCGACGAGGCACAGCATCGCCGGCAGCGTGAACAGCGCGAGCGCGACCTGCGCGAGGTTGAAGGCGACAGTCGACGCCGGGTTCCAGCGCGCGCGCGCATCGAGCGCGAACAGCCAGATCACGACGACGATCAGTGCGAACCACGATGCCGTCGAGAACCCGAAACCCAGCAGCAGCCACTGCCAGAGTTTCAGCGGCGTGCGGCGCGTACGGCTCAACGCATAGGCGAGCACGATCATGACGATGAGTTCGCCCCAATACAGCACGGCCGGCCCGACCGACGGTCCGTAAGTGAACAGCACCCAGCGATCCGTGGGCAGATTGAGGTTCAACTGCGGGTTCGCCGACGGCAGTCCTAGATCGAACGCCGGCGTCTTCGCGTTGACGCCGAGCTCCTGCGCCTGCCGTACGCTGATCTTGTAGCGCTTGGCGCCGGGCGTCACCGGCAGGCTCAATTTGTTGTCGCGCGGACGCAGATTGATCGCAACGCCGTTCTGTTCGACCGACAGCACTTCGGCGCCCGCCGGCAGCGTGACCGTGTGCTCGCCGCCTTGCGTGCTGCGCAGCGAGATTTCCAGCGTCGTGTCGAGCGCGCGCTTGCTCGCAGCCGTCGTGATCTGCACGTCGTCGATGGCGATACTTTTGCCCGCGACGGCTTCCGGCCGCGACAGCGCGATGCGCAGCTTTTCCTCGGGCAGCGGATGGAATTCGTGCACCCACTGTTGTCCCTGCGGATGCTGCCGCGCCTCGGGCACGCCGGAAAAATCGGCATGCCAGGTCGGACTCAGCACGACGCTCCAGACTTCGGCGCGCTGGTCGAGCGCGGCCGCGACGAGTTCGACGGCCTCGCCGCGCGCGAGCGTGCTGTCCCAGCTGACTTCGTTCTCGTCGGCGCCGAAGGACACCAGCGCCTGGCCGCCTTCGACCTTCGTGTCGGAACTCATGACCTGCTCGCCCGCGAGCAGCGGCACGCGCACCGAGAAGCCGCCGTCGGCCGGCGCGAGGCGCCGCACCGTCGTGAGCACGCGCCATTCCAGGTCGAACGCGAGCGCGCGTTCGACGAGCACGTAGGGCGGAAACTGCTGCGCGCCGCCGCGTGCGGGTGCCGATGCGGCCGTGCGTTCGCGCGACAGCGTCACCGTGTCGCCGAGCAGGCGATTGTCGCTGACGCCGCTGGCCTGCCAGCCGGCGAGATTCACGCGTACTTCAGCCGGCGCGAACACGAATTTCAGCGCGATGTGGTCGGATTCGACGATGCGATAGCTCAGCGCGACGCGATGCACGCCGCGCGGCAGTGCGAGCCAGTCCTGCTCCTGATGACGCACGACCGTTTCCGCGACGACGCCGTCGACGCGCACTTCGTCGAGCGTCGCGCCGCCGTCGACGACCGGCAGCGGCACGGCGACGCGTTCGCCCGCATGCAGATCGAGCGAAAGCTGCAGCGCGTCGCCGTTCAGCGCAACCTCGGCGCGCGCGGCGCGCGCGCAGTCCGGCGCGCAGCGCGGCGCTTCGGTCAGGCGCTGGCGCAGCTGATCGAGCAGCGCCTGGTCGGGCAATGCGCCACGCGCGCCCGCAGCGGCGACTTCCTCGGCGCGCACGGCGATCGGCGAGGCCAGCACCGCAAGCAGGATCCAGCTCGCCGCCGCGGCAGCCGCGGCGCTCGCCCCGGCAGCCGCGTTCGCGCGATGCACAGCAAGCAGGCGCCTGACGAGCGCGAGCAAGGTCGCGACGAGCAGCGCCAGCATCGCGATGCGCAGCAGTCGCGTGAGCCACGGCGGCGAAATCACGAGTCGCACGTCCTGATCGGCGAGTACCGGGCCGCTCCAGGACAGGTCGTAGACGCGGCCATAGCTCCACGACGGTTCGCCGCGGCCGGCCTGGATCACGGTGTTCTGCGCGTAGCGCTGCACGAGATTGTTCTGCTGCTGGCGCGCCCGCGATTTCACCGACTGGTAAGCCAGGCTGCCCGGCGCGCCGCCGAAGGCATCGGCAAGGCCCTTGCGCGCCGGCTGCGGCGCGACGGCAGGCGCCGCGGGTGCGGGCGGCGGTGGCGGCGCCGCGAGCGGCTGCGCCACGTTCGACTCGGCCATTTCCATCTGCGCCATGGGCGCCTCTTCCGCCACCATGCCGGCAAGCATCGTATCGACCGGCGCGCTGCCGTAGCCGGTTTCGAGCTGCGGATACAGCGCGTAGCGCACCTGCTGCGCAAAGAACGGCAGCGCGACGATGACGAGCAGCACACCGACCGCCGCGGCGGCGATCTGCACGCTCGCGCGCAACCGTCCGACCGGCAGCGCCTTCGCGATGAGTCCCAGCGCGACGACGACGAGCAGCGTCCACAGCGGCGCGCCCGGCTCGTGATAGCCGAACACGAGATAGCCCAGCGCGAGCGCTCCGGCGAACCAGCCGAGCAGACGCGCCGCGAGCAGCGCCGTCACCGCGACGAGAAACACATCGAGCAGCGTCCAGCGCGAGACCCAGCTGCCGTCGGCGCGATCGGCGCCGGGCGCGGCCAGCAGGCGATAGCTGTACGGCAGATGCAGACGCCAGCTGATCGCATCGAACGACTGGCGCCAGCCGGCGACCGGCAAGGCGCCGCCGCGCGCGACGCGCACGCCGGCACCGAGATCGACGGCGGCCTCGCGCAGCTCCACGCCGGTCGCGCCGTCGGTCGACTTGGTCACGAGCAGACCTTCGCCGCGACTCTGCGCGCGTTCGAGCACGTAAGGTGCGCTCATGTCCAGGCGCCAGTCGCGATGCATGGTGCCGGCGATGCGATCCTTCGCGTACAGCGCGGCACCGTCGAACTGCAGCCAGACTTCGCGCTGCAGGGTCAGGCGGTTCGCGTCCTCGCCCGACAGACCGCGCGAGCGCTCCTCGATCGTCAGCGCCGACTCGGGCGCCAGCGCAAATGCCGGCAGCCCGCGCCATTCGTTCGGCACGCCGGCCTGCGCCGGGTCGATCGGCGTATCGCCGTTCGCGCCGCTGACGCGCAGCCAGCTCTGTGCCTCGAAGCTCCAGATTTCCTGCGCGGGCCAGGGCTCGTCGATGGTCGGCGCGGAAACCTTCACGAGCGGCGCGGTCGCGCGCGCATGCAGGTTCAGATCCCAGTCGCCAGGCTGTACCTGCACGTGCAGGCGGCCGTCATTGCCGAGGCGCGCGGTCAGGCCGCCGCCGAGCGCGAGCGGCACGAAGCCCTGCGGGAGTACCGGACCCACGGTCTCCTCGCGCGCCTGCCCCGAGACGTGCAGCCGCAGCCGCGTCTCGAGCCGTGCGGGCACGTCGTCGGTGAGCTTGCGGAACACTTCGATCGCGATGGCGTCGGCTTCGGGTTCGGAGGCCTCGCCGCGACCGAGCGTGAGCTGGTCGCCGCTGCGCTCCAGCGGGAGCACGTTCTTGCCGTCGGCACGCAGTTCGATCAGCGCGGTGACCGCAGGCACGCGCAACTGCTGCGGGCGCTGCTGCCACGGAATGCGGCCTTCGATGCGATAGCTGCCGGGCGCCAGGTGCAGCTGCGGCTCGCCGTCGCGTTCGAGCACGGGCGCGGCCTGTCCGTTGACGGTGACGTCCTGCGGCCAGTCCTCGGCGTCGCCCGGCAGTCCTATCCAGCTCGTCGCATCGACCCGCCACTGCTGCGCGAAGCGCAGGCCGTTCGCGTCGGCGTCGAGCGCAAGGCGGCCCGGCCATGCGCAGACGAAGTCGTCGGCATCGTCAGCAGTGGCATTGGCGATCAGTGGGCACGCGCGGAATTCCTGATCCTTCAGCACCCAGCCGCGCCAGTCGCGCAGCACCGCGGGAATCGGATCGGGTGCCGCGGCAGGCGTCTGCGCCTGGACCGCGGAAAGCGCCGCGACGAACGCAAGCGACGACAGACAGAAAACTCGACGCATGACCGGCTCCATGATCGCGGCGAAGGGACTGCTGCAACGACAGCGGCGAGTCTACGGGGTTCGCTGCCGGCAGACACCGGGCATGCCGCGATCACGCCGCCGATGTCGCTCAACGGAAACGTCGTGAAGCGGCGGATTCCGACAAGACTTCGCGACGCAGCGGCATCAGGCCGGCGGCGGCCGGGTCACTGATTCCGGCAGGATCCGCCGCATGCGCGAACCGACCCAGGCCGACGAGGCACCCGCCGCCGCGGCCAGCAGGGCGAGACCGGCCGTCGCGACGCCGACGCTTCGCAGCAGGTTCAGAAGCGTCGTCACTGCGACGTCGCCGAAGCGCCAGACCGCCGTGTCGATGAAATTCTTCGCCTTGTAGCGTGTTTCCGCGTCGACTTCGGTGTACAGCGAATCGGCGGCCGGCTTGAAGATGCCGTAGGCGCTCGCACGCGTGACGATCGCGACGACGACGATCCAGGCCGGCCCGAGGAAGATCAGTCCGATCAGCATGACCGCCTTGACGACGCCGTCGACGACCAGCGCGGCGATCGGCCCGATGCGCGTCATGATTTCGCGCGTAAGGAACAACTGGAAAACGATCTGCAGGACGTTCGCGGCCTGGTCGATGCTCGACGCGAACGCGATACCCGCCTCGCGCGCCGGAAACGTCGCGCGGTTGTAGTCGAGGAGGAACGCATAGACCAGCGTGCCGACGCAGTCGCCGAGCAGCATCAGCACGGCGATCCGGCGCAGGAACGGCGAGCGGAACGTCTCGATGGCGCCGGCGATGATGCTGCCGCCGATCACGCGCTGGTCGCGATCGGGCTCGCCCGCGACCGGGTGGCGCCGCGCCCAGCCGAGCATCCAGAAGATGCATGCGATACACAGGGCGAGCAGCGCGCCGGACACGACGAGCAGTCCCTGCACGCCGACGACGTAGACCAGCGACTTGGTCAAGGTCGGCCCGGCGATCGCGCCGAGCGCGCCGCCGATCGCGATCAGCGGAAACAGCCGCCGCGCCTGCTCGCGGTCGAAGATGTCCGCCATGAAGCTCCAGAACAGCGCGACGATCAGCAGGTTGAATACGCTGCCCCAGACGAAGAACAGCGCGCCGAGCAGCGTTGCATTCGTATTGTTCTGCAGCGAAAACAGCGGGATGAACGACATCGTGCAGACCGCGACGATCGCATAGACCGCCGGCACGAACTGGCTGCGCCGGAAGCGCGCCGCGAGCGCGCCGAAGATCGGCGTCAGCAGCAGGGTCGCTGCAAGCACGATGAGGTAGAAGATCGGCAGCTGCGTCGAACCCGCCGCGGCTGCGGCCTGATCGCGCACCGGGCGAATGATGTAGTACGCCGCGAGCACGCAGAAGAAATAGCCCGAAGACACGAGCAACGCGGACCACTCGTGCGGCTTGACCGTGTTGCGCAGCCAGGCTTCCAGCTTGACGAGCGATGCGTGCATGCCGATTCCGCGGCGTGAGGGCGGCGCAGAGCCTAGCATGCACGCGCGACGGCAAGGTGCACGGCATAATCGCCGCATGAAACCGACGCTCAGCGCACTCTACGTCTATCCCGTCAAATCCTGCGCCGCGCTCGCGCCGTCATCGGCGCGCGTCGAACCGCGCGGACTCGCCGGCGATCGCCGCTGGCTCGTCGTCGATGCGAACGGCGCGTTCGTGACCGGCCGGGCCCATTCGCGCATGCCGCTGATCCGCGCGACGCCGCTGCCCGGCGGACTGCGGCTCGAAGCGCCCGACATGCCCGCGATCGAGATCGCGACGCCGCCCGCCGCCGCGCCGCGCCGCGACGTGACGATCTGGCGATCGAGCGTCGACGCGGCCTGCGCCGATGCAGCAGCAAGCGCGTGGCTCCGCACATTCCTCGGCGCGGATCTCTCGCTGGTGCACATGGACGACGCGGCGCACCGCGGCGTCAATCCCGACTACGGCAAGCCCGGCGACGAAGTCAGCTTCGCCGACGGCTATCCGCAGCTGCTGATTTCTTCGGCCGCGCTCGACGCGCTGAATGCGCGCCTCGACCAACCGGTCGAGATGCTGCGCTTTCGGCCGAACCTCGTCGTCTCCGGCACGCAACCGCACGCCGAAGACGGCTGGAAGCGCATCCGCATCGGCGAGGTCGAGTTCGACCTCGTCAAGCCGTGCACGCGCTGCATCTTCACGACGGTCGACCCGCAGCGCGGCGAACGCGACGCGAGCGGCGAACCCCTGAAGACACTGACGACCTATCGCCGCTCGCCGAGCGGCGTGACGTTCGGACAGAACCTGATCCCGCGCGGCAGCGGCACGATTGGGGTTGGGGATGCAGTTCACGTGCTCGCCTGAGGGCCTCCGATGCTGCACTGCGATGGAGCATCTGCTCTAGCCACGGCACCTAGCCTCGCCCGGTCCTCCCCAGGGCGTGGGCAATGACTTACGACTTCATCATCGTCGGCGCGGGTTCGGCCGGCTGCGTGCTGGCGAACCGGCTCAGCGCGAATCCCCGCAATCGCGTGCTGCTGCTCGAAGCGGGCGGCAGCGACTGGCATCCGTTCATCCACATGCCGGCCGGGATCGCCAAGCTCGTCGGCAAGAAAGGCGTCAATTGGGATTATTATACCGAGCCGGAGCCGCACCTCGACGGCCGCCGGCTCTGGTGGCCGCGCGGCAAGGTGCTCGGCGGATCGAGTTCGATCAACGCGATGTGCTACATCCGCGGCGATGCGCGCGACTACGACGAGTGGGCGGAACTCGCCGGCGACGCGCGCTGGAACTGGAATGCGGTACTGCCCTACTTTCGCCGCAGCGAAGGCAATGAACGCGGTGCCGACGGTCTGCACGGCGGCGACGGCCCGCTGTCGGTGTCGAACCTGCGGCATCACAATCCGCTGTCGCAGGCGGCGATCGACGCGGCGGCGTCGCTCGGCTATCCGCTGAGCAGCGATTTCAACGGCGCGAGCCAGAGCGGCTTCGGCTACTACCAGGTCACGCAGAAGAACGGCGCGCGCTGCTCGACGGCGCAAGGCTATCTGCGTCCCGCGCGCGGTCGCGCGAATCTCACCGTCGTCACGCGCGCGGCCACCGAGCGCGTGCTGATCGCGAACGGCCGGGCGATCGGCGTGGAGTATCGCCGTCACGGCCGGCTGCAGCGCGCCGAAGGCGCGCAGGTCGTACTGAGCGGCGGCGCGTTGAATTCGCCGCAGCTGCTGATGTTGTCGGGCATCGGCCCGGCCGACCAGCTGCGCGCACACGGCATCCGCGTCGAAGCCGACAACGGCTCGGTCGGCGCGAACCTGCAGGACCACCTCGACATCTGCACGCTGACACGCTGCACGCAGCCGATCACCTACGACAAGACCAACGACGTCGCGATCGCGCTGGAATTCCTGCTGCGCCGCAGCGGCATCGGCACGTCGAACATCGCCGAAGCCGGCGGCTTCGTGCGTTCGCGGCTCGCGCCCGACGAGCGCTGCGACCTGCAGTTCCATTTCGTGCCAGCATTGCTCGACGATCACGGCCGCAACCGCCTGCCCGGCTTCGGCTATACGCTGCATGCCTGCGCGCTGCGCCCGCGCAGCCGCGGACATCTTGCATTGCGCTCGGCCGATCCCTCGCAGAAGGTCGCGATCCGCGCGAACTATCTCGGCGACGCCGACGGCTTCGATCTGCGCATGCTCGTCGAGGCCGCGCAGCTGTCGCGCCAGATCCTGCAGCAGCCGGCGTTCGACGGCTATCGCGGCGACGAGATCTTTCCGGGCGCGGCAGTCGTCGACGAAGCCGCGATGGTCGCGTTCATCCGGCGCAAGGCCGAATCGATCTACCACCCGATCGGCACCTGCCGCATGGGCAACGACGACGGCGCCGTCGTCGACAGCGAACTGCGTGTGCGCGGCATCGACGCGCTGCGCGTCGTCGACGCGTCGGTCATGCCGGTGCTGCCCGGCGGCAACACCAATGCGCCGACGGTGATGATCGCCGAGCGCGCGAGCGACCTGCTGCTCGACGCCCACGCCGCCGTCCCGCGCGCCGCGTGAGCCGGCGCCGGCCGCGCCCGAGCGGCGGCGCGCAGCGCGCATCGCAGTCCGTGAGATAGCGTCCCCGCATACTCTGCGACGTCGTCCCGCCGGCCTTCCCTGGGGCCGCAGCGACCGCGACGACCCCGACTCCACGCTGTCCCGCGCCCCGTTTCACGGGGCGCGGCGTCGCGCGTCGGGCGCTCTCTTCCACGCTCGCGAGGACACCATCCAATGCCGATTCGACCGCTGCCGCTGTTTTCGTTTTCCACTTTTATCGTACCGGCGGCGCCGCCGGTGCGGCGCCGCCCGATCGCGACCGCGTCGGGCCGCCTGCGCCGGCTGCTCGCCGCGGCCAGTGCCAACGACATGCCCGACGCGAACGAGCGCGCGCTCGTGCTCGACCTGCACGCGCATCTGCGCCGCATCGCCCATGCCGACCGATGACGCCGCGGCGATACGGCATGCAGCGGACCGGCAGCGCAGGATGCGGATGGCCGGCGCGGCCGCCGTGCCGCAGGCTCTGTGCATCGCCGCCTGCCGGAGCCCGCACATGACGTTTCGCATCCTGGGCCTGTCGCCCGCCCCGTTCCGTCACCTGTTCGGTCTTTCCGACGCAGCGCTGCGCGCTCACGGCGCGCAGCGCTGCGTCGCCGACCGTCTGCCCGGCTTTCCCGACCGCATCGAACTGCGCGACGCCGAGCCCGGCGAGCGCCTGCTGCTGCTCAACTACGTCCATCAGCCTGCCGACACGCCGTATCGCGCGAGCCACGCGATCTTCGTGCGCGAAGGCGCCGAACAGGCCTTCGACGCGGTCGGCATGATCCCCGAGGTGCTCCATCGGCGCATGATCTCGCTGCGCGCCTTCGACGCGACGCACCACATCTGCGCCGCCGAACCCGCGACTGGCGATGCGATCGCCGACACGGTCGTGCGGCTGTTCGCCGATCCGAATGCGAGCTACATCCACGCGCACTACGCGACGCGCGGCTGCTATGCCGCGCGCATCGAACGCGCCGGCTGAGCGTACCTGGCCGAGCCGTCCTACCAGCCGTTGCAGCGCGGCCAGCGTCGCAGCGCCGCGCCGCCGTCGACCCAGTAGCCGTCGTACGCCGCTGCGGTCATGCAGGCATGGTTCGGCAGCACGCGCACGCGGCTGCCGATCGGCAGCGCGTCGAACATGGCCGCAGTGGCAGCGGTGTCGCGCGACGCGACGAGGCCGTGTTCCTGATTGACCTCGACGACGCAGAGTCCCTGCAACGGCGTGCCGGACAGGTCGCAGACCTGCCCATAGCCGTAGTCGATCGCCTGGTTCGCCGTGCCGTGATCCTTGGACAGGGCGAGTCCGCCCGCGTCGATGATGACGCGGCCGGTATCGCGCTTGTGGCTGACGACGGTCGCGAGCACCGACAGCGCGATGTCGTCGAGCGCGCAGCTGCCGATGTTGCTCTGCACGAGATCGCCGAACACGTAGACGCCGGCGCGTGCTTCGGTGACGCCGGCGAGATCGCTCGCGTGGCTCAGCGTCGGCGTCGAGCCGACACTGATCTCGTCGCAACCGATGCCGGCGGCGCGCAGTCGTGCGGCCGCGTCGACGACCGCATCGCGTTCCAGCGCGGCGTGCGCGCGCAGTGCGTCCGCGCCGACGCAGGCGTAGGAACTGCCCGCGTGCGTCAGCACGCCGGCAAAATCGAGATGTGTGGATTCGTCGACGGCGCGCGCGACGTCGACGAGCCGGCCGTCGCCGGGACGCAGTCCGGCGCGATGCCCGTCTGCATCGATTTCGACGAGCACGCGAAAGCGCACGCCTTCGCGTGCGGCTTCGACTGCGATCGCCCGCACCGTCGCGACATCCTCGACCAGCAGGCTCAGGCGCGCGCCGGCTCGCGCGAGCGCTGCCGCGCGCGCGGTCCTGGCCGGCGCGAACGTGACGGCATAGCAGATGTCGGCGAATCCGTCGGCGAAGAAATATTCCGCCTCGCGCAGCGTCGACACCGTGATCGGGCCGATGCCGCCGAAGATGCGCCGCGCGACCGCCGTGCATTTCGCGGTCTTCACATGCGGCCGCAGGCGAACGCCGAGCCGCGCCGTCGTCGCATTCATGCGCGCGATGTTGCGGTCGAGCCGCTCGAGATCCACGACGAGCGCCGGGGTGTCGACAGCATCGAGCGCAGGAACAGCAGTTTCGGACACTACGACGGACATGCGCGGCCCCGGCGGCTGGAAAGCCGCATTGTCGCCGACGCAGGATCGGCGCGGGAACGGGCCTCGCGTCTGCGGCGCGATGTCGCAGCCTGCCGATCAGGCTTGACGCTGCGGCAGCCGACCGATATTAGTTAACTAACTAATTAACTGATGAACAGTCATGGACACGGTATTCGAGGCGCTCGCGTCCACCGCGCGGCGCAAGATTCTCGCCTATCTGAGCGAGGGCGAGCTGAGCGCCGGCGAGATCGCCGAACGCTTCGATTTCAGCAAGCCGGCGCTGTCGGGCCATCTGCGCATCCTCGAGCAGGCCGGCCTCGTCGAACGCGAGAAGCGCGGCCAGTTCGTCTATTTCCGGCTCGTCCGCGACCGCCTCGCCAATACCGTGTTCGCGTGGGTCGCGGAGCTCTGTCCCGTGGCCGGCCCGATCAAGCGCGAACGTCGCGCGCAGGTGCGCAAGCGCAGCGAACGCAAATCCTGAGCAAGCGCGCATCGCGCCGTTGAACGCCCGATCGACGAGGAACACGGACATGCTGGCCCTGACCCAGGTAGTGCAGAGTTTTCCGACCGCGCGGCTGCGCGGCGCCGGCGACGGTCCGCCGGTCGAAGTATCGCTGATCGCGCAGCTCGGCATCGGTGCCGGCGACCAGTTGTATGCCGCCGCGACCGAGCGCCAGCGCGCGCATGCGAACTTCGTCGACGAACTCGACGAACCGTCGACGCGGCTCGCCGGCATGGACCTCGCGCGCGGCGACGCGACCTCGCTGTATTCGTTCGCCGTCGGCCCGCACGGCCATCCGTTCCATCGCCATGCGGGGCATCGCGTGTTCACGGCGATTTCCGGCAGCGGCGGCGCGCACCTGCGCTTTTCGAGCGCGAGCACCGCCGACATTGCTCGCGATCCGCAGACGTTCGTCCGTGCGCTGCGCTGCATCGACATTCCGCCCGACAGCCTGTTCACCGTGCGCTTCGCTGGCGAGACCTGGCACCAGTTCGCGCCGCGCGATCCGAGCGGCGCGCATCCTGTGCTGTTTGCGCTGTCGTGCCATACCAACGAACTCGGCGGCGACCTGCCGCCCGACCTGCGCGCACGCGTTGCGGCCGGCGACGCGACGATTCCGGCGCTGACCGAGCTGCTGCCGCCGGCGGTCGCCGCGCTGCTCGCCGGCAGCGAGGCGGCCAGCGCACCGACGATCGCGTTGTCGCTGTATGCGCCGACATCGTCGCTGCAGGGCAGCGCGTGTCGCGGACTGCGCGGCGCGCTCGGCCGGCTGCGCGGCTGGTTGCGCCGGCTGCGCGCATCGAACGGCTATCTGTCCGACAGCGGCACCGGCTTCCCGGTGACGACGCAGGAACTCCCCGGCGATTCGCTGCTGGCCGACGTGTTCTCCGCGGCCTGCGATCACGACGACTCGTTCGTGCTCGATCTTCCCG
>NZ_DATIGT010000332.1:0-4177 GCF_035481375.1 Tahibacter sp. | reverse complement strand
GGTTCTGAGTCTGTGGTCGCCGGCACCGTCCGCTCCGCCGGCACTACCGGAGCGAGACGCACCCGCGGCCGACGGCCCCGTGCATCTGACGAGCGCACGCCTCGACATCACGCCGCCGCGCTACACCGGGCTCGCGGCCAGCGGCGGCGACGCACTCGATGCGCGCGTGCCCGAAGGCAGCGCGCTCGCCTGGAAACTCGTCTTCGCGCCGGCGCCGCGCGCGGCGCGGCTGCGCTTCCACGACGGCCGCACGATCGAACTTGCGCGCGACGGCGAGACCTGGGCCGGAGCGACGACGCTCGCGACCGCGGCGCTGTATCGCATCGAGATCGACGCCGGCCGGCCGTTCGCCGACGAGCGCCGCCATCGGCTCGACGTGATCGCCGACACCGCGCCGCAGATCCGCGTCGAGGCGCCCGACCGGACGCTGAGCCTGCGCGAGGGCACGCAGACGCAGTGGGATTTCGATATCCGCGCGAGCGACGACTACGCGCTCGGCGAGGCGGCGCTCGAGATCGTGCGCGCGCAGGGCAGCGGCGAGAACATCGACGTGAAGCGCGAGACGCTGCGCCTGCGCGGCGAAGGCGATGCGCGCGAGCGCCGCTACCGGCATCGCATCGACCTCGCCGCACTCGCGCTGTCGCCCGGCGACGAACTCATCGTGCGCTTCGACGTGGCCGACACGCGCGCGCCGCAGCCGCAGACCAGCCGCAGCGCGAGCTACATCCTGCGCCTGCCGCCGCCGCAGGCCGACGACAGCGTCGGCATGGACGGGCTCGTGCGCACGACCTTGCCGGCGTATTTCCGCAGCCAGCGCCAGATCATCATCGACACCGAGGCGCTGATCGCCGAGCGCCCGTCGCTGAACGAAGACCGCTTCGTCGCGAAGTCCGACGCGCTCGGCGTCGAGCAGAAAATCCTGCGCCTGCGCTACGGCCAGTTTCTCGGCGAGGAATTCGAAAGCGGCGGCCGCGGCCACGCACCGGACCGCGCCGAAGGAGCGGACGAATCCGACGCGCACGACGACGAGCACGACGACGAGGCCGAAGCGCACACGCCCGACGACGGCCACGACCACGGCGCCGCGGCACCGGTGAAGCGCTTCGGCGACGCCGGCAACGTGCTCGCCGAATACGGCCACACGCACGACATCGCCGAAGCCGCGACGCTGCTCGACCCGGAAACCAGGAAGATCCTCAAAGTGGCGCTCGAACAGATGTGGCAGACGGAACTCGAACTGCGCAGCGGGCGGCCGCAGCAGGCGCTGCCCTACGAATACAAGGCGCTGGAGCAGATCAAGCTCGTGCAGCAGGCGACGCGCATCTACCTCGCGCGCGTCGGCCTCGAACTGCCGCCCGTGGACGAGACGCGGCGGCTCAGCGGCGACCGCGCCGGCCTGCGCGACGGCACGAACGCGGCCGTCGCGGCGACGCCGGGCGACGCGGATCTCGAAGCGGTCTGGCAGCGCCTGCGCGCCGGCGCGTTGCCCGACTGGTCGCGCTGGGACGCCTGGCAGCAGCGCCGCGGCACGCAGGCCGCGGATGCGCTCGATCTCGCGGCCGCCGCCGATACCTTGCGCCGCGATCCCGCGTGCCGCGCATGCCTCGTCGACCTGCGCGACCGGCTCTGGCCGCTGCTGCCGCGCGCGAGCGCCGCGTCGAGCGGACGCGCCGCGGCCGATGCGACCGGACGCGCCTATCTCGACGCGCTGCGCGCGGCCGAGGGCGAGCCATGAACGCTGCGATCGCCGTGATCGCGCTGCTGGCCGTCGCCGCGCTGGCCGGTCTCGCCGAGGCGCTGCGCCGCACGGGCTGGCGCCGCTGGATCGGCGCCGGCGCGGCACTGACAGCGCCGGCGCTTCTGTATTTCGTGCTTTTTCCACCCTTGCAGCAGATTCCGGGACGCACGCTTCGCGTGCTGACGCCCGGCGCCGCCGCAACCACCGGCGACGACGCGCGCACGGTCGCGCTGCCCGGAAGCACCGCAACCGCCGGCGTCGAGCGCGTGCCGGACCTCGCGACCGCGCTGCGCCGCCATCCCGATACCGCATCGATCGACGTCGTCGGACAGGGACTTGGCGCGGCCGATCGCGACGCCGCTCGCGGCCATGCGCTGCGTTTCGACGCACCCCCGCTGCCGCGCGGCATCGTCGCGCTGGAATGGCCCGGCGATCTGCGCGCCGGCCACGGCTTCACGCTGTCGGGCACGCTCGCGCAGCCCGACGGCCTGCGCATCGCGCTGCGCGAACCCGGTTCCGCGCGGCAGGAACCGGTCGCCCCCGGTGCGGACGGCCGTTTCGCGTTCGCGCTGTTCGCGCCGCGCGCGGCCGAGGTCGCCTATGAACTGACCGTGGTCGACGCCGCCGGCACCGAGGTCGAACGCGTCGCCGTGCCGGTCGAGGTACGCGACGGCACGCGCCTGCGCCTGCAACTGCTGGCCGGCGGCCCCGATCCGGATCTCAAATACCTGCAGCGCTGGGCGCTCGACGCCGGCCACACGGTCGATGCGCGCATCGCGCTGAGCCGCGGGCTGGCGCAGCAGCGCGGCACCGCGACGACGGAAGCCGGCACGCTCGCCGAGACCGACGTCGTGGTCATCGACGAACGCGCCTGGACACAACTGGACAAGGCCGCGCGCGCGCGGCTGCTCGCGGCGGTCGACCAGGGACTCGGCCTGCTGCTGCGCCTGGGCGGCACGCCGTCGGCCGCGCTCGTCGCGGAATGGCGCGCGCTCGGCATCGATCTGGCCAACGCCGACGTGCCTGCGACGCTGCGCATCGCCGGCGAGACCGCGGACGGCGCGACGGCGGCGCTGCAGCGCGTGCCGCTGCGCGCGACCGGCGACGGCGTCGTCGCGCTTGCGCAGGATCGCGACGGCACCGCGGTGGCCGCCGTGCGCAACCGCGGCCAGGGCCGGCTCGGCGTCTGGTGGCTCTACGACACGCGCACGCTGACGCTCAGCGGCCAGGCGCCGCTGCACGACGCGCTGTGGTCGCGCGCACTGGATCGTCTCGCGCGCCCGCGCCAGACCGCGCCGCCGTCGGTGCCGGCGCAGAGCTGGCAGTTCGAGCGCATCGCGCTGTGCGCCGAAGCGGACACGCTCAGCGTGGTGGCGCCGTCGGGTGCCGATCACGCGCTGCTGACCCGGCGCGGCAGCGACGCGCGCTGGTGCGGCGGCTACTGGCCGCGCGAGAGCGGCTGGCACACCTTGCGGGCCGGCACGAGCGAGCGCCGCTTCTACGTGCGCGCGGCCGACGACGCGGTCGCCCTGCACCAGGCAGCGGACGCCGCGGCGACACGCGCGCTCGCCGGCAACAAGCCGGCGCCTGCGGCGGCACACATCGCCGGGCCGCGCTGGCCGTGGTTCGTCGCCTGGCTGATGGCTGCGACACTGCTGTGGTGGCTGCAGCGCTCGGCGGTGCGCACACAGAGCTGATCGGCACGGCTCGTGCAAGCGCCACCGCAATGCCATGCCTGCGCGAACGTACTCAGGCCGCTTGACGTCGCAGGCAGACGCGATACCGTCAACGCCACTGGGAAGCTCCGGGGGGAAGCTCGATGTCCGCAATGCTCGCCATGGCTCTCGCGCTGAACCTCAGCGCCGCCGGCGTCAGCTACAAATGCCGCGATGCCCAGGGCAACTGGACGGCGCAGGCCTGTCTCGTCGCCGCGCCGCTGCCGGAATCGGACTACATGCGCCATCAGCGCCTGCGCCAGGCCGTCGCCCGGCAGCGCCGCGACGTCCGCGACCGCCTGTCGATGTACTGCTTCCGGCTCGACCCGAAGGGCTCGCTCTACGACTGCGTCGACCACCAGATGCTGGCCTATGACGAGATCAACCAGCTCGCGAAGAGGCTCGGCCCAGTCTCGCCCGACAGCGCGAAGCTCGCCGGCTGCATGGCCTCGAACCTCGACGCGCGTTCGCAGGCGACCGACTACCGCCGCACCATGGAGTGCTATTTCGCGCGGTGACGCGTGTGCGCACGACGGCTGCGATGACGTCGCGGCTCGACGAACACGGCGCAATGCCCTTCGGTTTGCGCCCTTGTATTCTTTCCGAGGTAACTTTTCCCTTAGGGAAACGCCTTCCGGATGCCGATTGCGCCCTTGCGGCTTCGAGCCCGAAACGTAGATAGCGCACTGGAAGGCGGCTTTTCCTCACGCGAAGACCGGACAGT
>NZ_DATIGT010000331.1:0-19633 GCF_035481375.1 Tahibacter sp. | reverse complement strand
GTCCGGGCCGGCGCAGTGCGCACGCGATACGCCGCGTCGTCGCGCGAAGCCTCATCGCGCCGCGCTGCGTGCTCGTCGGCAACGCCGCGCAGACGCTGCATCCGATCGGCGCGCAGGGATTCAATCTCGGCCTGCGCGATGCGTTGACGCTCGCGCAGTTGCTGATCGAAGACCAGCGCCGCGGCGGCGATCCCGGCGATGAAGCCTTGCTGCGCAGCTATGCCGCGCAGCGCCGCGAGGATCGCGAAGGCACGATGGCGTTCAGCGACGGCCTCGTGCGGCTCGCCTGCCATCCGGCGCCGGTACTCACGCCGCTGCGCAGCCTCGGCCTGCTGCTGCTCGACGGCCTGCCGCAGGCCGGCGCGCTCGTCGCGCGCCGTGGCATGGGGTTCCGCGGCAAGCCCACGTCCTATGCTCTCGGAGTACGTCCATGAAGCCGCGCAATGTGTTCGATGTCGCCGTCGTCGGTGCCGGCATGGTCGGCAGCGCCTGCGCGCTTGCGCTCGCGCGGCAGGGGCTGCGCGTCGCGCTCGTGGAGGAACGTGCGCCGCCGGTCTGGAACATCGCCGACGAGGTCGACCTGCGCGTCGTCGCGCTGGCGCCATCGAGCGTCGCTCTGTTCGCGCGCCTCGGCGTCTGGGCGGCGATCCGCGACGCGCGTGCCGGCGCCTATCGCCGCATGCACGTCTGGGACAGCGGCAACGGTGCGGCGATCGACTTCGACGCGGCCGACGGCGGCGCGGCGGAGCTCGGCTTCATCGTGGAGAACAAGCTGATCCAGCAGACGCTGTGGCACGCGCTGCAGAACGAAGCGGGCGTCAGCCTGCGCTGTCCCGCGCGCGTCGTCGCGACCGAGGACGACGGCGCCGCGCGCACCTTGCGTCTCGACGACGACGGCCGCCTCGTCGCGCGCCTCGTCGTCGCCGCGGACGGCGCGTCCTCGCCGCTGCGGCAGATGCTCGACATCGGCGCGGGCGGCCACGTCTACGACCAGCATGCGCTCGTCGCGCACGTGCGCACGGAACGCCCGCACGAGGACACCGCGTGGCAGCGTTTCCTGCCCGGCGGCACGCTTGCATTCCTGCCGCTGGCCGACGGCCGCTGCTCCATCGTCTGGTCGTTGCCGCCGCACGAGTGCCGGCGTCTGCGCGAGATCGAGGAGACCGCGTTCCTGCAGGAACTCGGTTGCGCATTCGACTTCCGGCTCGGACCTGTGCTGTCCACATCCGCGCGCGCGGAGTTTCCGCTGCGCCTGCTGCTGGCCGAGCGCTACATCGCGCCGCGCTTCGCGCTGATCGGCGACGCCGCGCATCAGGTGCATCCGCTCGCAGGGCAGGGCGTCAACCTCGGCCTGCGCGATGTCGATGCGCTCGTCGATGCCGCGGCCGGCGCGGCGGGACGCGATCCCGGCGCCGTCACCGCGCTGCGCCGCTACGAGCGCCGTCGCCGCAGCGACAACACGATCTCGGCCTGGGGCATGGACGGCATCAACCGGCTGTTCCGCAGCGAATTCGAGCCGCTCGTGTTCGCGCGCGGACTCGGCCTGCGCGCCGTCAACGCGCTGTCGCCGCTCAAGCAACTGATCGTGAGGCACGCTGCGGGGCGTTGATCGAGACGGTGTATCGCGACGCTGCCGTCCGTACTTCCACGTCAGAAAATTTCGCCACAAACGACTCGGTTGATACAAATATCATTCGATACGCTGCGTGACGCCTGTCGCGCCGGAGTGCCGGACGTCGGGAGGTTTGTCAGTCAGGATCCGATTGGGCTCTTCGGCGGCACGAACAGCTACCTGTATGCTCCGAATCCGAATGGCTGGGTTGATCCTGGCGGCCTGTCCCGCGCACAAAGAAAAATTCTTCCAAAAAATGCAAGAAAAAATCTCGTTGCCTTGCCTTGTGTCGGCTGCCGCGGACTGGAAGTAAGCGAGCCCGGTGCCCGCAAGGTCGATCTTCTGTTTGAGAATGAGAACGACGCAATGAATGCAGGAAGTCGAATGCGCGGACCTGGTGCGGTACGCACGTATATCGAAAAGGCCAATGGGATGGATGGGTGAACGCTTCAGGCGCCAAGGTTTACTGGAATCACGGTGAATGGGCTCAGGGCGTAGGTACGTCCACTTTCCCGCACCTCAACTACAGCGTTTCCGGTCGATCCGGCCATTTGTTCATGAAAGACAAATCGTGAACTCCGGCAGGGCGGATGAATTTGCCAAACAGTATCGGACGGCTTCTAAGCGGGGATGTCCATGAAACTGGAAGATTTGGCTAAAAGTAGCGGTGACTCGGACCTTATTGGATTGTCGTTCGACGGATCATTGATAACGTTAAAGCTGCGGTTGGGAGAAAACGGGCGAGCTAATGGAACTAGCGGCAAACACTCACCGCGTCTACGCGCAACACACTCGCTTGGATTGGCCAACATGTTATTTCGCCGTGACCGAAATCTCAGACGTTCTGGAGATCTTGAACGGCGTTTATCCCCAGTCGTGAATTCGTGACAATGATGCGAGAGTGAAAGAGCATTGGAACCTGGCGTACGGACTTCGCGCGTCGCAGTTTCGTGCGCTAGTCTCACGTGTCGGTGAAGTTGATGTTGCGTTTATTGTCGAGGATGGGAGCAAAGTGGAAATTCGGCGGGCTGCCGCAACTTGGGATTCGGTGGTAAAGACCGAAAAACTGTAAGTGCCGATATTTCCCGAAATGTCGTGTTGCGCGCGCCATGAATGCTTCTTGCGATGGTAGGCAAGAACTTGGGGGCTAAGTTGTCGCTCGAATCGTTCGATAGTGTAGGGGTAGTAACTTGCTTTCTCGATAGCGATGCAGCGGCAGCATCTAGTCGTCGGCACTATGCTTCGGCGGCGATGCCTCTGCCGTTGCCGCGTACCCGGTTGCGCAAGTCGAAGCCGTGCCGCAGCAACGCCGAACCGCATCGACCCGTCGATCGGTCTGAAGAGTGATCCCCGTATACATCTCCCGTCGTAGGTAAAGGCGAGGACGCGGCGCCGGGCTGTCGCGTGGCCTCCCCCACCTGACGGCAGTGCGCGGCCGCAATGGCCGCGGCTTGCCCCGCATCGACGGAGTGATCCATGAATACCGCAAGAGTTTCCCTGAGCCGGCTCCTCGTGGCCGGTGTCGTGCTGTGCACGGGCATGGTCCAGGCCACGGAGCGCGGCGCCGAGCCGCGGCTGTCCTGGGAGGATGAGCGCGACAAGGACGAACTGGCCGAGCGCAAGCGCGTGATGGGCGAGCGTTTCCGGCGCGACAACGATGCCGAGTATGCGCGCAGCCTGATGGCGGCGGCCGCGCGCGAGCGCGAGGCGAATGCGCGCACGATGCCGGGCGCAAAGGTCGACGATTTCACGCTTGGCGAGGTCTGGACGAATCTCGGCCCGTCGCGCATGTCGAGCGGGCCGATGGACAGCGGCCGCGTGTCGGCGATCGCCACGCATCCGGACGATGCCGATATCGTCTATGTGGCTTCGGCCGGGGGCGGCGTCTGGCGTTCGCTCGACGCGGGTGCGACCTGGAAGGCGATGACCGATACGCTGGGCAGCCTCGGCACGGGCGCGCTCGCGATCGATCAGAACCTGCCGAACCGCCTCTATCTCGGCCTCGGCGACACGCACAAGACCGGCTTTCTTTCGGGTCCCAGCACCTCGCTCGGCACGGCGCCGGGGCTCGGCGTGCTCAAGAGCACCGACGGCGGCGTGAACTGGTCGGCGCCGATCCTGCTCGGCGACAGCACGAGCATCCGGAAGATCGTCGTGAGTCCGAACAACAGCAATCTCGTCCTGGTGGCCACGGACCAGGGGCTGTATCGCTCGACGAACGCCGGTGCGTCTTACCAACTGCAGCCGCTCGGCGGCGGCGACGGCAAGCCCGAGGTCTGGAGCATCGCCTGGGCCGGCAGCAACCGGTTCACCGTGAGCACGCGCGACAACGGCGGCGGCAAGCTCTGGTTCTCCAGCGAACAGGCTGCCGGCTGGACGCCGTCGGCCGGCGTTCCGGCGAACGTCGGCCGCATCACGCACGCGAGCGGCGCCACCAGTCCGCACATCCAGTACGCGCTGACCTATCACAGCGTCACCGCGGTCACGCAGATCTACAAGACGACCGACGGCGGCCAGGACTGGTCGTCGCTGAACATCGACGAAGAAAGCTACGTGAACAACGTCGAGCAGGTGCGCAAGCTGCTCGGCAATTCGGAGTCCTACAACCAGATGGTCGTCGTCAATCCGACGACGCCGAACATCGCGTATTTCGGCGGCAAGCTGCGCCTGGCGCGCACGGGCGACGGCGGTGCGACGTTCAGCCTCGTCAACTCGACGAGCACGAGCGCGGCCAATTATGTCCACCCGGACTTCCATGCGGCGGCCTACGATGCGGCGAACCGGCTCTACGTCGGCAACGACGGCGGCGTGTTCCGCAGCGGCAATGCGGGCCAGACCTGGACGCCGCGCAACGACGGGCTGATCACGCACCTCGTCTACGGCGTGAGTTCGTCGATGGCCGATCTCAGCGAACTGATCGTCGCGCTGCAGGACAACGGCATCTTCCACAGTTCCAATACGGGATCCACGTATTCGCGCATGGCCGGCGGCGACGGCTTCTGGGCGCTGCAGTCGCAGAACGATGCGGGCAAGCTCATCATCGCGACGAACGGCGGGACGTATCAGTCCGACGACGGCGGCCTGACCGGCGACGAACTCGCGTTCGAAGGCATCCCGAACGGCGCGGCGAGCTTCATCGACCAGAGTCCGGCCGTGGCCAGCGGCGAAACCCTGCATGCCGCATCCGGCGGCAAGATCTATCGCAGCACCGACTTCGGCAAGCACTGGCAGCCGATGGCCGCCAACGGTCTCGTCGGCACGGTGCGCTGGGTGCGCGCGGGCCGCAACGCCGGCGTGTTCGTCGCGATCGTCGGTTATGCGCCGGGGCAGATCTGGTTCACGCTCGACAACGGCGCGCACTGGACGCAGGCGCCGACGCCGATGAACGCCGACGGCAGTTTCCTCGACGCGGCGGTCGGTGACGACAACCAGTTCTACGTCATCAGCGACGGCTATCGCGAAGGCACGAGCCGCATCTGGACCTCGAACGATCCGGCCAACGGCTGGGCCTTCGTGGGCTGGGGCGGATTGCCGACCGGCGTGCGCCTGAACGCGATCAAGGCCGATCCGGTACGCAACGGCACGATCTACGTCGCGACCGACCTCGGCATGTACCGCTCGACCAACAAGGGACTCACGTTCTCGCGTCTCGGTGCGGGCCTGCCGCTCGTCAGCGTGGCCGACATCTGGGTCGCGCGCGACGGCAGCCGGTTGCGCGTCGGCACCTACGGCCGCGGCGTCTGGAATCTCGTGCTCGCGAACTGACCGTGTGCGTGTTGGGCCGGGTGCTCCTCGGGGCGCCCGGCCTTGCCGGATCGCGACAGGAGCGCTGCGCGTGTCGGCGCGAAAACGGCTACGCTCGCGGCCTCTTCCGGCGGCCTTCCTGTCTTGACCACGACGCCTCCCCGCCAGCACGCCCCGCGCATGCCGCTGATCGACACCGCGCCGATTCCCGGCGGCGGCGAGCTGCGGCTGTTTCGCGACGGCGAGCACTACGTCATCAAACTGGCCGACGGCGGCGACCTGATGTCGACGCGCCAGCACGGTTCGGAAGAGGCGCTCGCGCAATTGGCCTGCGCGCGCATTGCCGCGAGGCCGGGAGCGCGCGTGCTCGTCGGCGGGCTCGGCCTCGGCTATACCTTGGCCGCGGCGCTGCAGAACCTTGGCGCCGATGCCGAAGTCACGGTCGCGGAACTCGTTCCCGGCGTCGTGACCTGGAATCGCGAGCTGCTCGGCGACTTCGCCGGCCAGCCGCTGCGCGATGCGCGCACGCGCGTGCACGTCGGCGATGTCGCCGCACTCATTCATGGCGCGCGCCAGCGCTGGGACGCGATCCTGCTCGATGTCGACAACGGACCGGACGGACTGAGTCAGGCCGCGAATGCGCGGCTCTACGGCACGAACGGTCTACGCGCAGCCCATGCCGCGTTGCGCGCGGGCGGCGGCTCCGACGCAACGCCGCCCGGCGTGCTCGCGGTCTGGTCGGCGCATCCCGATCCGCGCTTCACGCAGCGGCTGCAGGGCAGCGGCTTCACGGTGGAAGAAATCCCGGCACGCGCGCTCGGCAAGCGCGGCATGCGCCACCTCATCTGGCTGGCGACAAGAAACCGTGGGACGCAATAACCGAAGGGCATTGCGCCATCCACGTTTATTCGAAGCCGCCGGAAAAGATCGCATCGGGCGTGGCGTATACATGTAGCTTCACGATGCGCGTGCCGGGCGTGCCGGCGGCCCAGGCGACCTTGCTGCCGGGTGCGCTGCGCAGCGAGTCGTCGCGGTCGCCCCAGGAAATGCCGGCGACGGTTTCGGCCGGTGTGACGAAGGCGCCATTGGTGTCGACGATGCCGAGGCGGAACGTCGTACCTTCGCGCCAGCCGGCGAGGAAGCGTTCCGGCGTCGCGCTGCCGATGCGCGCGAGCACGGGATCGCGTTCGTTCGTGCCGTTCGTGTTCGTGAGCCACGCTATCGTCGGTGCGACCGAGGCGCTGTTCGTGAAGCTCAGGAACCCGACGCCGCGCGCGGGATAGCCGGGGCGGTCCTGCGCGACGAAGGCGAGCTTCCAGGCGCTGTCGCCGTTGGCGAGCTGGCCGAACTGGCCGTAGGTCGTGCCGTTGCAGGCGGCGTCGATCGGGAACAGGTTGCGGCCGTTGTTGAACAGCACGCCCTTGCTCGCGTAACAGTCGGACAGGCAGATCGCGCCGAATGCGTTCATGCCCGGGTGATAGCCGACGAGGCCTGCGAGCTGATGCGAGCAGCCCCAGTTCCAGCCTCCCTGAATGCTGGCGCCGGTGCTCGACACATAGCTGAGCTGGTCGCCCTCGTGGCCGTTGAAATTGCCGCTGATGCCGTGCACGGCGAAATAGGCCGCATAGCGCGAATTGCCGTAGGCCAGCCGCGAATCGCCGGTGTTCATCTGCGCGATCGCGACGGTGTTCGCGAGCGCCGTCGAGAACACGGATGCGTCGGCCGCGCTGCGGCGCGTGAGCCGCATGCTGTTGTCGACGATGCGCCGCAGCAGCAGCGCGAAGCTGCCGTCGTCGTGCGCGACGAGTCCGCGCACTTCCTCTCCGGTGTAGGTGAACGTCGCCGCGATCGTGCCGTTGGCGAGCAGGCTCACGCGGCCGCTGCCGTCGCTGCCGGTCCAGCCGAGCCAATGGCTGCCGTCGCTGCGCGGTGCGAGATACAGGCGCGGACTGATGCTGCAGTAGCCGCCGAGACAGAAGCTGGCCGAGGTCGAGGCGAGGCTCGCGGGCAGCGTGAACGCGGTCGTCGCGATGCGGTCGGCGATCGGGCCGGCGGCCGCCGTCGTCGCGGACAACGCGGTCGCCGCGACGAGGGAAAGCAGGGTCGTGCGGGTCAAAACGTAGGAACTCCAGGCAGCGACGCGACGGCCCCGTCGACATCGATGCGGAATTCTGGCCTGCGCTCTTCATGCGCGCGTAACAGAGTCGTTAACCGTCGCGACGTGCGGTCCGCAGCGCGAACGCGGTCACAGAGTCGGTGCTGCGGATCGGTGTCATGACGCCGTCATTGCGCGTACGGACACTTCGCGGCCGTCGCCGGCCCGTCCGGCTCGCTTCGAAGTGCCCGCCATGAAAATCGTCCCGCTGCTCGCGCTCGCCGCGAGCCTTGCCGGCTGCGCCGACGCCGCGTTCGCCCAGGTTCGCATCACCGAGTTCATGTACAGCGGCGCCGACGGCGAATTCGTCGAAATCACGAACACTGGCGCGAGCGCCGTGGATCTCACCGGCTGGAGTTTCGACGACGACAGCAACACCGCCGGGAGTTTCCTGATCGGCGCGCTCGGCACGCTGGCCGCCGGCGAATCGGCCGTGATCACCGAAGCGCCGGCGGCGAACTTCCGCACCGCGTGGCAGCGGTGCGCCGCGGCGAAGATCATCGGCGGCAACGCGCAGAATCTGTCGCGCAACGACGTCATCAATCTCTACGACGCGGGTGGCGTGCGCGTCGACACGCTGCGCTTCGGCGATCAGACCTTCCCGGGTACGATCCGCACGCAGAACATCGCCGGCTGGGTCTCTGCCGCGGGACTCGGCGCCGACACGATCGCGCAATGGACGCTCGCGACGGTCGGCGACGCCGAAGGCTCGCACGCCGCCACGCTCGGCGATGTCGGCAGCCCCGGCGTCAGCACGCGCAGCGCCGCGCCGTTCGATCCGTGCGCGCCGGTCGGCCCGCGCATGCGCATCACTGAATATCTCTACGACAGCGCCGACGGCGAATTCGTCGAATTCACGAACGTCGGCGACGCGCCGGCCGACATGACCGGCTGGAGTTTCGACGACGACAGCAACGTCGCCGGTACGGTCGCGCTCGGCGCGTTCGGCACGGTGCAGCCGGGCGAATCGGTGCTGTTCACCGATCGCGCCGCCCCGGCGTTCCGCACGGCCTGGCAGCTCTGCAGCGGCGTCAAGGTCGTCGGCGGCAACACGACCGGCCTCGGTCGCGCCGATCAGATCAATCTCTACGATGCCGGCGGCACGCGCGTGGACCGCCTGACCTACGACGACCAGACCATCGCCGGCTCGGTGCGCGCCAAGGACAGGAGCGCCTGGGTATCGGCGAACGGCCTCGGTGCCGATCAGGCGCTGGAATGGACATTGTCCGCCGTCGGCGATGTGGAAGATTCGCGGACCGCGGCGGCCGGTGCGATCGGCAGCCCGGGTGCGAGCACGCGCAGCCTGTTCGACTTCGATCCCTGCGCGGGTTCCGCCGGCGCGCCGGTCGTGACCGTCGACGTCGCCGCGACGACGCGCCGTCTCGATCTCGCCGTCAACGGCGGCGGTGCGGTCGCCGCGACGATCGGCGATACGACCGATCCGGCTGCGGCCGACGGCATCGTGCTGAGCCTCGCCGATCCCGACGGCGATGCCGCGGCGCTCACGGTCGAGGCGACCAGCAGCAATCTCGCCGTCGTCGCCGCCGACGGCCTCGCGCTGTCGGGCAGCGGTGCCGCGCGCACGCTGCGCATCACGCCGACCGGCGTCGGCTACAGCACGATCACGGTGCGCGCGACCGACGCCGGCAACCTGTCGGGCACCTATACGCTCGCCTATGCCGCGTCGGCATCGGCCGGCGCGACGCAGCGCGCGTTCACCGGCGCGAGCGATGCGTCGGCCGCGATCGCGAGCGGCGACCACATGCTCGTCGCCGACGACGAAGGCCAGCGCCTGCGGCTGTATCCGCGCGACCGCTCGGGTCTCGCCGAGAACGGCTTCGATTTCACCGCGTCGCTGGGACTCACCGACATCGACGGCGGCGTGCCGCGCGAAGTCGACATCGAAGGCGCCGCGCGCGACGGCGACACGGTCTACTGGACCGGTTCGCATTCGAACAAGAAGGACAACGGCGCGGCGCGCCCGAACCGCCAGCGCGTGTTCGCGACGCAGCTCGCCGGCAGCGGCGCGGCGGCGACGCTGCAGTACCTCGCGCGCTACGACCATCTGCGTACGGACCTGGTCGCCTGGGACAGCGGCAACGGCCACGGCCTCGGTGCCGACGCGCTGGGCCTGGCCGCCAGTACCGCGATCGGCGTCTGGCCCGAGCGCGACGACGGCTTCAACATCGAAGGACTCGCGATCGCGCCCGACGCCGCCGGTCTCTTCGTCGCGTTCCGCGCGCCGCTGCTGCCGCTCGCGCAGCGCCACGACGCGCTGCTCGTACACGCGACGAACCTGCGCAGCGTCATCGCGTCGGCGCCGCCCGGCGGATCCGCGGCGGCCGGCAGCGCGACGTTCGCCGCGCCGATCCTGCTGAACCTCGGCGGTCGCGGCATCCGCGACATCGCGCGCACGGCCGACGGCCGCTATCTGATCGCGGCCGGCCCCACGGCGACGGCGAACGGCGTGGCGCCGTCGGATTTCCGCCTGTATCTGTGGAGCGGCGATCGCGGCGACGCGCCGCAGCTGCTCGGCAATGACCTGGCCTCGATCGCCGCGGCCGGCAGCATCGAGACGCTCGTCAATGCCGATGCGGCGAACGGCGACGCGCTGCTGCTCGAACTGCTGTCCGACAGCGGCGACACGATCTGGTACGCCGACGGGATCGTCGCGAAGGATCTGCCGGAACCGCGGCATCGCAAGTTCGTCGGCGCGCGCGTGCCGCTCGACCTCGCGCCGCTCGACCGGCTGTTCGCGGACGGCTTCGAGAGCCCGTGACCGCGCCGCCGAGACGGAACCGTCCGGGTTCCGGCCCGCTGCAGGCTCAATGACGGACCGCGACCGGCTTTCCGCCGCGCGGTCCGGGGCGCGGAAAGCGCAGGTCGGCGCCGCCGGCCTCGGCGACGAGACGCGCGAGGTCGCCGCCGAGCGCCATCGCGAACGGATCGCCGACGTTGCTCATGAGCACGAGCGTCCAGCCGCTGTCGCGCGCCGCGCGGAAGTCGACGCCGATGCCGCGGGCACCGCCGGGATGGCCGTAGACCACGTCGCCGTTCCTCTCGATGCGCAGCAGGCCGAGGCCATGCGGGGGGCGGCCGCCGGTCGATGCCGGCAGGTCGACGGCCGCGAACAGCAGCCGCATGCGTGGCGCGTCGAGCAACTTGCCGCCGGTCAGCGCGCGGTGAAAGCGCAGCAGATCGCGCGGCGTCGAGTAGCCGCCGCCGGCGGCACCGCCGCGCGGCTCGGGCAGCACGGCGAACGCGTCGAAGCGGTCTTCGCCGGCGCCGCCCTTGTGCGGCACCGCGACGCGCTCGGCCTTGCCGTCGATCGCGAAATAGCCGGTGTCGCGCATGCCGGCGACGGCGAAGATGTGCCTCGCGACGTAGTCGTAGTAGCTCTCGCCGCTGGCCGCTTCGACGATCAGCCCGAGCAGCTGAAAGCCGGTATTGCTGTACTGCCAGCCGGTGCCTGGCTCGAACGCGGGCGGCTTGGCCAATAGCGGCGTGTAGTCGGCCAGCGTCTGCAGGCGCGCGCGCATCGCTTCGAAATCCGGTCCCCAGAAACTGCCGAGGCCCGAGGTGTGCAGCAGCAGCTGTCGCACGGTGACTTTGTCGCGCACGTCGGCGATCGGCCAGTCGGGCAGGTAGCGGCCGACGGTTGCATCGAGATCGAGCTTGCCCTGCTGTACGAGCTGCAGCGCGGCGACCGTCGTGAACAGCTTGCCGGTGGAAGCGAGATTGAAGCGCGTGTTGACGTCGACGGCGCGCTTGCTCGCCGGATCGGCGACGCCGTAGCCGCGTTCGAACAGCACGTTCTCGCCGTCGGCGACGAGCACGCTGCCGCTGAAGCCGGCTGCCGCCGCCTGTTCGAGGCGCGCGTCGAGCAGTTTCCGCAACGCCTCGGCATCGGCCGCATGCGCCGGTGCGTGCAACACGATCAGGAAAACCAGACAAAGCCAGCGCTGCAGCATGGGTGATCCTCGCGACGTTTCGGTGGTCGTGCGGATCAGGATGCGGGTGTTCGCCGAACGGTCGCGGCAACCGGGCCGGTGAGCTCGACGAAGCCCACGCGCTGCTCATTCCCGCAAACTCGCTTCTCGATTTAGCGTCGCACGCCTTCGCGACAGATCCGCTCGATCTCGAACGGATCGGCCGGTTTGACGAGGTGATAGTCGAAGCCCGCGGCGCGCGAACGGCGGCGGTCGTCTTCCTGGCCCCATCCGGTCAGGGCGACGAGCACGACATCCTGGCCGCGGGCGTCGGCGCGGATCATTGCGGCGAGTTCGAGACCGTTGAGCCGCGGCATGCCGACATCGAGGAAGGCGAGATCGGGCGTGAACTCGAGCAAGGCCTCGAGCGCGAGTTCCGGATCGTAGACCGCACGCACGGCGTGGCCCGACATGCCGAGCAGTTGCGCGAGCGTGTTCGCCGCGTCGCGGTTGTCGTCGACGATGAGAATGCGCCGGCCCGAGTGGATCGCGGCCGGTGCGGCGGCGGCCGCTTCGATCGCCGCGTCGTCGGGCGGCACGACCGCGCGCACGGCGCCGCGCGCGGCGACCGGCAGGCGCACTTCGAAGCACGAGCCGAGGTTCATGCCCTCGCTGGTCGCGCGAATGCTGCCGCCGTGCATCTGCACGAGGCGCCGCACGAGCGTCAGCCCGATGCCGAGGCCGCCCTGCGCGCGTTCGAGGGACGTGTCGATCTGTACGAACAGATCGAACACTTCGTCGATGCGCTCCGGCGGAATGCCGATGCCGCTGTCGCTGACGCGGACGATGACTTCCTGGCCGTTGGTGTGCGCCGACAACGCGATATGCCCGCCCGGCAATGTGTACTTCGAGGCGTTGTTGAGAAGGTTGCCGAAGACTTGGTTCAGGCGCTGCGGGTCGCCGTCAACGAGTATCGCCGACGGCGGCACGTCGACGACCAGATGATGGCGCATCGACTGGATGTGCGGCAGCGTGGTTTCGACCGCGGTCGACAGCAGCGGGCCGAGTTCGATGAGCTGGCGGCGCAGTTCGATGCGGCCGTGCGTGATGCGCGAGACGTCGAGCAGGTCGTCGACCATGTGCACGAGCTGGCGCAGCTGGCGGTCGATCACGTCGAGCGACTGGCGCTCGACCGAGCTGCGGCATTCGTTCTGCAGCAGGCCGACGGCGCTGCGGATCGGTGCGAGCGGATTGCGCAGCTCGTGTGCGAGTGTGGCGAGGAACTCGTCCTTGCGCCGGTCGGCCTGGCGCAGCTTCTCGGCGAGCTGCTGCAATTGCGCTTCGGCGCGGCGGCGCTCGACGACTTCGGCTTCGAGCTGGGTGTTGGCCAGCGACAGCTCGGCATTGGCCGCGGCCAGCGTCTGCGACAGCGCCTCGAATTCCTGCGCGCGCTCGGTCTGCAGCGCGAGGTTGACCTTGACGAGGCTCGCGTTCTCGCCGGCCAGCGCGCGGCGCTTGCGATACAGCTCGACGAGCACGGCGACCTTGCTGCGCAGGATGTCCGGTACCAGCGGCACCTGCACGTAGTCGATCGCACCGAGCCGGTAGCCCTGCAGGCGATCGAGATCGCCGACGTGCACGCCGGTCACGAAGATGATCGGCGTGTTCTCGAAGCGCGGATGCTGGTGGATCAGCTCCGCGGTTTCGAAGCCGTCCATGCCGGGCATGCTGACGTCGAGCAGGATCACGGCGAACTCGGTGTCCATGAGGCGCCGCAGCGCCTCCTCGCCGGAGTGCGCCATGACCAGCGTCTCGCCGAGCTGGGCGAGTACCGCCTCGTAGCTCAGCAGTCGTTCCGGCTTGTCGTCGACGAGCAGGATGTTGACCTTGTCGTTTTCGTGCTCCACGGCGGCGCCTCAGCGATGCAGCCACTGGCGCAGGACGGCCAGCAGCTGGTCGGTGTTGACGGGCTTGGCGAGGTAGTCCGACGCGCCGGCCTCGAGACATTTTTCGCGATCGCCCTTCATGGCCTTCGCGGTCAGCGCGACGATCGGCAGGCTGCGGAACTGGGCGTCGTCGCGGATCGCGCGCGTCGTTTCGTAGCCGTCCATCTCGGGCATCATGATGTCCATCAGCACGAGCGCGATGTCGGGCGTCGACTGCAGCCGCGCGATGGCTTCCTGCCCGGTCGCGGCGGTCACGACGGTGAGGCCGTGGCGTTCGAGCACGCTCGACAGCGCGAAGATGTTGCGCACGTCGTCGTCGACGACGAGCACGCGCTTGCCGATCAGCACCTCGTCGGTATCGTGCAGGTGTTCGAGCATGCGCCGCTTGTTCGCCGGCAGGTCGGCGATCACGCGATGCAGGAACAGCGCGGTCTCGTCGAACAGGCGCTCGGGCGACTGCACGCCCTTGATCACGACGCTCTTCGCGACCTTCTTCAGTACCTTGGTCTCGACCTCGCTGAGTTCCTTGCCGGTGAACACGACGATGGGCACGTCGACGAGCATGGTGTCGGCGTGGATCTGGTTGAGCAGGTCGAAGCCCGACATGTCCGGCAGCCGCAGGTCGAGCACGATGCAGTCGAACAGCTCGGCGTGCAGGCGCTCCAGCGCTTCCGCACCGGTGCCGACGCTGACGATCTCGACATCGTCGTGCGCGATGAGTTCGACGATGCTCATGCGCTCGGCGTCGTTGTCCTCGACGACGAGCAGGCGCTTGGGCCGCGGCGTCGCGAAGCTCTTGATGCGTTCGAGCGCCGACTTCAGGCCTTCGGTCGTGACCGGCTTGTTGATGAACGAAAACGCGCCGCGCTCGAGTCCCTGCTGGCGTTCGTCCTCGATCGTGACGACCTGCACCGGGATGTGGCGCGTCGTCGAGTCCTGCTTGAGCCGGCTCAGCACGGTCCAGCCGAGCATGTCGGGCAGGAAGATGTCGAGCGAGATCGCGGTCGGCGAATACTTGCGCGCGAGCGTGATCGCTTCGGTGCCGCGCGCTGCGACGATGCCCTTGAAGCCGTGCTCGCGCGCGAGATCGAGCATGACCTTCGCATAGTGCGGGTCGTCCTCGACGATGAGCAGCAGCGGATCGCCGGACGCGACGTCGTTGCGGTCGTCGGCGACTTCCTCGTTGCGCGGGGCCGGCAGCGTGGCCGTAGCGGTCGCGGCGGAGAATTTCGAACGCGCGTCGTCCCCGGTCGTCGCGCCGACGTAGTTCAGCGGCAGGTACAGGGTGAACGTGCTGCCGACGCCGACGGTGGAACTCAGGCGGATCTCGCCGCCGAGCAGGTTCGCGAGTTCGCGGCTGATCGCGAGCCCGAGGCCGGTGCCGCCGTATTTGCGCGACGTGCCCGCATCGGCCTGCTGGAAGGCTTCGAAGATGATGCGCTGCTTTTCGAGCGGAATGCCGATGCCCGAGTCGGTCACCGAGAACGCGACGACCGCCGGCGCGCGGCTCAGCACCGGATGATCCGGGCTCCAGCCGCTCGCGGCGATGCCGGCGCTGAACGTGATGACGCCCTGGTCGGTGAACTTGAATGCGTTGGACAGCAGGTTCTTCAGCACCTGCAGCAGGCGTTTCGGATCGGTCGTGATCTGCGCGCCCAGCGCCGGATCCAGGCGCGTGACGAAGCCGAGCTTGCGCCGCTCGGCCTCGTGCGCGAAGTTGCGTTCGACCGTGTCGCGCAACTGCGCGAAGGCGAGTTCTTCCACTTCGACCGTGACCGTGCCCGATTCGATTTTCGACAGGTCGAGGATGTCGGAGATCAGGTTCAGCAGGTCCGTGCCGGCGGCATGGATCGTCGTCGCGAACTCGACCTGCTTCGGCGACAGATTGCCGGGCACGTTGTCGGCGAGCTGCTGGCCGAGGATCAGGATGCTGTTGAGCGGCGTGCGCAGTTCGTGCGACATGTTCGCCAGGAATTCGGACTTGTAGCGCGAGGTCAGCGCGAGCTCCGCGGCCTTTTCCTCGAGCGCGCGGCGCGCCTGCTCGATTTCGCGGTTCTTGCGCTCGACTTCGGCGTTCTGCTGCGCGAGCAGCTTGGCCTTGAGGCCGAGTTCGTCGTTGGTCTGCTGCAGCTCGCGCTGTTGCGCCTGAAGTTCGCCGGCGAGCTGCTGCGACTGGGCGAGCAGGCCTTCGGTGCGCATGGTCGCTTCGATCGTGTTGAGCACGATGCCGATGCTGCCGGTCAGCTGTTCGAGGAAGGCCAGGTGCGACGGCGTGAATTCGCCGAGGCTCGCCAGTTCGATCACGGCCTTGACCTGGTCTTCGAACAGCACCGGAATCACGATGACGCTGCGCGGCGCGGCCTGCACGAGACCGCCGGAAATGCTGATCTGCTCGGCCGGAATGTCGGTCAGCAGCAGCCGGTAGCGCATCTCGGCGCACTGTCCGACGAGACCTTCGCCGAGCCTGAACCGGCGCATCGCATCGGGCGCGCGGTCGGCATAGCCGTAGATCTGCTGCAGCGACAGCCCGTCGGCCGTGCCTTCCATCACGTACATGACGCCCTGCTGCGCGCCGACGAGCGGCGCGAGTTCCGACAGCAGCGTGCGCGCGACGGTCACGAGATCGCGCTGGCCCTGCATCATGCCGGAGAAGCGCGCGAGGTTCGTCTTGAGCCAGTCCTGCTCGGTGTTGCGCGCGGTGGTCGCGCGCAGGTTGCCGATCATCGCGTTGATGTTGTCCTTGAGCTCGGCGACTTCGCCGCGCGCGTCGACCTGGATCGAGCGCGTGAGGTCGCCCTGCGTGACGGCGGTCGCGACCTCGGCGATCGCGCGCACCTGCGTGGTCAGGTTCGCGGCGAGCAGGTTCACGTTCGCGGTCAGGTCCTTCCAGGTACCGGCCGCACCGGGTACCGCGGCCTGGCCGCCGAGACGGCCTTCCACGCCGACCTCGCGCGCGACCGTGGTGACCTGGTCGGCGAAGATCGCGAGCGTGTTGGTCATGCTGTTGATCGTATCGGCGAGCGCGGCGACTTCGCCTTTCGCCTCGACGGTGAGCTTCTGGCGCAGGTCGCCGGTCGCGACCGCGGTCACGACCTTGACGATGCCGCGCACCTGATTGGTCAGGTTCGCGGCCATGACGTTGACGTTGTCGGTCAGGTCCTTCCAGGTACCGGCGACGCCGGGCACGGCGGCCTGTCCGCCGAGCTTGCCTTCGGTGCCGACTTCGCGCGCGACGCGCGTGACTTCGGCGGCGAAGCTGTTGAGCTGGTCGACCATCGTGTTGATGGTGTTCTTGAGTTCGAGGATCTCGCCCTTGACGTCGACGGCGATCTTGCGCGAAAGATCGCCGCGCGCGACGGCGGTCGCGACCTCGGCGATGTTGCGTACCTGGCCCGTGAGGTTCGAGGCCATCGAGTTGACGTTGTCGGTCAGGTCTTTCCAGGTGCCCGCGACGCCGGGCACCTGCGCCTGTCCGCCGAGCTTGCCTTCGGTGCCGACCTCGCGCGCGACGCGCGTGACTTCGGCGGCGAAGCCGTTGAGCTGGTCGACCATCGTGTTGATGGTGTTCTTGAGTTCGAGGATCTCGCCGCGCACGTCGACCGCGATCTTGCGCGAGAGGTCGCCGCGCGCGACCGCAGTCGTCACTTCGGCGATGTTGCGCACCTGGCCCGTGAGATTCGAGGCCATCGAGTTCACGTTGTCGGTCAGGTCTTTCCAGACGCCGGACACGCCCTTCACGTCGGCCTGTCCGCCGAGCTTTCCTTCGGTGCCGACTTCGCGTGCGACGCGCGTGACTTCGGCGGCGAAGCCGTTGAGCTGGTCGACCATCGTGTTGATGGTGTTCTTGAGTTCGAGGATTTCGCCTTTCACGTCGACGGCGATCTTGCGCGACAGGTCGCCGCGTGCGACCGCGGTCGTGACCTCGGCGATGTTGCGCACCTGCACGGTCAGGTTCGTCGCCATCGCGTTGACCGAGTCGGTCAGGTCCTTCCAGGTACCGGCGACGCCGGGCACGGTGGCCTGACCGCCGAGCTTGCCTTCGGTGCCGACTTCGCGCGCGACGCGCGTGACCTCGGCGGCGAAGCCGTTGAGCTGGTCGACCATCGTGTTGATGGTGTCCTTGAGCTCGAGGATCTCGCCTTTGACATCGACCGCGATCTTGCGCGAGAGGTCGCCGCGCGCGACGGCGGTCGTGACCTCGGCGATGTTGCGCACCTGTGCGGTGAGATTCGAGGCCATCGAGTTGACGTTGTCGGTCAGGTCCTTCCAGGTGCCCGCGACGCCGGGCACCTGCGCCTGTCCGCCGAGCTTGCCTTCGGTGCCGACTTCGCGCGCGACGCGCGTGACTTCGGACGCGAACGAGCGCAACTGCTCGATCATCGTGTTCAGCGTTTCCTTGAGTTCGAGGAATTCGCCGCGCACGTCGACGGTGATCTTGCGCGAGAGATCGCCGGTCGCGATCGCGGTCGCGACCTCGGCGACGTTGCGCACCTGGCCCGTGAGGTTCGAGGCCATCGAGTTGACGTTGTCAGTCAGATCCTTCCAGACGCCGGAAACGCCCTTGACCTCGGCCTGTCCGCCGAGCTTGCCTTCGGTGCCGACTTCGCGCGCGACGCGCGTGACTTCGGCGGCGAAGCCGTTGAGCTGGTCGACCATCGTGTTGATGGTGTTCTTGAGTTCGAGGATTTCGCCTTTGACGTCGACCGTGATCTTGCGCGACAGGTCGCCGCGCGCGACGGCCGTCGTGACCTCGGCGATGTTGCGCACCTGCGAGGTCAGGTTCGTCGCCATCGCGTTGACCGAGTCGGTCAGATCCTTCCAGGTCCCGGCAACGCCGGGCACGATGGCCTGGCCGCCGAGCTTGCCGTCGGTACCGACCTCGCGCGCGACGCGCGTGACTTCCGAGGCGAAGCCGCGCAGCTGGTCGACCATGGTGTTGATCGCCTCCTTCAGCTGCAGGATCTCGCCGCGCACGTCGACCGTGATCTTGCGCGACAGGTCGCCGCTCGCGACGGCGATCGTGACCTCGGCGATGTTGCGCACCTGCGCGGTCAGGTTCGAAGCCATCTGGTTGACCGACTCGGTCAGTTCCTTCCAGACCCCCGACACGCCCTTGACCTGCGCCTGGCCGCCGAGCTTGCCGGCGGTGCCGACTTCGCGCGACACGCGCGTGACTTCCGAGCTGAACACGCTCATTTGCTCGATCATCGCGTTCACGATGGTCGCCGAGCGCAGGAACTCGCCCTGCAGCGGACGGCCGTCGACTTCGAGATCGATCATGCGCGCGAGGTCGCCGCGGGCGACCGCCGAGATCGAGCGGGTCATGCGTTCGGTCGGCCAGAGCAGGTCGTCGCAGAGCGTGTTGACCGACTGCTCCATCGCACCCCAGGCGCCGCGGCGGCTGGCGCCGGACACGCGTTCGCGGGTCTGGCCGCGCTTGCCGACGACTTCGCCGACGCGCGCGAGTTCTTCGGCGAGGCGCCGGTTGTTGAAGATGATGTCGTTGACGGTGTCGGCGAGCTTGCCTTCGAGCCCGTCCCAGTCGCGCGGCAGGGCTTCGCGGAAATCGCCGTCGCGCACGGCCTGCAGCACGCGCAACAGCTCGGGCAGACGGGCAGCGGGCGCGGTCGGCGGCGCCGGCACGGCGCCGGCCTCCGCGCGCGGGACGTCACGGCGAACGGTCATTGCAATCTGCTCCCGACGGTCAACGTGGAAATCAGTAGCGCAATCGAAGTGTGCGTGGCGTGCAGAAGCATACGCCGGCCGCAGGGCGATCGATGCTGACGCGGCGCACACGCGGCGGCGACTAGATTGGCGCCGGACCGGGCGGGGCCGGCACGACGAGGGCGACCATGAGCCGCGAGGCGAACGAGACTATCGAGGGCGGCGGCCGCGACGACGGCGCGCCGTGGCTGGCCCATCTCGCCCACGACCTGCGCGGACCGCTGTCGCCGCTCGCGATGGCCGTGTCGCTGCTGCAGACCGGCAGGGCCGGGCCGCAGCAGCAGCCGGAACTGCTCGCGCTGATGCAGCGGCAGATCGAGAGCCTGACCCAGCTCCTCGACGACACCGCCGATCTGCTCGTGGCGCGGCAGCGGCCGGAGCAGGCGGTCGATCTCGCGAGCCTGCTCGACATGCTGAAAACCCGGCTCTCCCGGCGGCTGCGCGCCGCGGAGGTGACGCTCGTCGTCGCCGCGCCGGCCGAACCGCTGTTCGTGGCGGGCGAGATGCGCGACCTGCTGCGGCT
>NZ_DATIGT010000330.1:0-11142 GCF_035481375.1 Tahibacter sp. | reverse complement strand
GCTGTCCGTGCACGACCTTGCCGCCGATCGCGAACGGCCGGCCGAGCAGGCGCGCGGCCGCGTCGAAGCGGCTGTCGGCGAGCAGGTTCCGTATCGCCGAGCTCGACACGCGCTCGCCGTCCGCCGCGAACGGCGGCAGCTCGCGCGCGACGAAACCGAGTCCGGCACCGAGGCGTTCCAGCAGCGCGATGTCGCCGCGGCGGCCATGGCCGAAGCGGAAATCCTTTCCGACCAGCACTTCGCGCGCCGCCAGCCGGCCGACCAGCACCTCGGCGACGAACGCCTCGGCGCTCATCGCCGCGAGCCGCGCGGTGAACCGCAGCAGCAGCAGTTTCGCGATGCCGGCGTCGAACAGCGCGGCGATCTTCTCGCGCGGCGAGGACAGCCGTGCGAGCGCGCCGCGGGCGAAGAACTCGCGCGGAACCGGCTCGAAACTGATGGCGGCCGGGTCCAGGTTCAACTCGGCGGCGCGGCGGCAGACGTGGTCGAGCACGTAGCGATGACCGCGATGCACGCCGTCGAATGCGCCGATACAGACCACACTGCCGCGCGGCGCGAGCACGGGGCCGGCGACGTCGCGGGACAGCGTATGCATTGGCGCGAGTATAGCCATTGGCCGCGGCACGTGGGTCGGGGCTCAGTGGGCGCGCAGGTCGCGCAGGCGGAAGCCCTGCGCGAACAGCACCAGGCCGAAGACGGCCGCGCCGCCGGCGACGAGGAGGCCGAGCTGGACGATGCGCTGCCAGGTCGGGATCGTGGTCCAGGCCGCGCAATAATGCAGGCCGATCAGCAATACAGCCGCCAGCGCCGCGCAGGCCAGACCGACGCGAAGCAGATGCCGCGCCCAGCCCGGTTCACGCCGATAGACGCCGTCGCGCGCGAGCGCCCACCAGAGCTGGGCCAGATTCAGATAGCCCGCCAGCGCGCTCGCGAGCGCGAGCGCCATGTGCAGGCCGGGCACGCGCGCGAGCGCCGCGATCCAGCCGGCTTCGAGATCGCCGGGCCGATGCCACAGCGCGAACAGCGCCGCGACGAAGATCAGGTTCAGCACCATGTTCGCGACCATCGCAACGACGCCCGCACGCACCGGCGTACGCGTGTCGCCGCGTGCATAGAATGCCGGCGCGACCACTTTCACGAGCACGAATGCCGGCAGGCCGAAGCTCAGCGCCGACAGGCTCAGGCTTGCCATCGCGACGTCGTGCGGCGTGAACTTGCCATGGAAGAACAAGGTCGCGACCAGCGGTTCGGCGAGCAGCACGAGCCCGAGCATGGCCGGCATCGCGATCAGCAGCGCGGTACGCAGGCCCCAGTCGAGCGCGCGCGAGAACGCCGCGGCGTCGGTGCCGACGTGATGCCGCGACAGGCTCGGCAGGATCACCGTGCCGAGCGCGACGCCGAACAGCCCGAGCGGAAACTCCAGCAGCCGGTCGCTCTGCCCGAGCCAGGTCTGCGAGCCGGTGATCAGATACGAAGCAATGATCGTGTCGAGCAGCAGATTGATCTGCGCGACCGACGAGCCGAACAAGGTCGGCAGCATGATCTGCCGGATGCGCTTGACCTGCGGATGGTTCCAGCCCCAGCGCGGCCGCACGAGCAGGCCGATGCGGCGCAGCGCCGGCAGCAGGAACAGCAACTGCAGCAGCCCGGCCGCGAAGATCGCCCAGCCGACCGCCATGATCGGCACGTCGAACAGCGGCGCGACCCACAGCGCGCCGGCGATCCAGCAGAGATTGAGAATGACCGGAGCCAGCGCCGGCAGCGCGAACTGATGGAAGGCGTTGAGCACGGCGCCGGCCAGCGCCGTCAGCGAGACGAACAGCAGGAACGGAAAGGTGACGCGCAGGAGGTCGACGGTCAGCGCGAACTTCTGCGGCTCGTCGACCGCACCCGAAGCGAACAGGCGCACGACCCAGTCCGCACCGAGCACGCCGAGCGCCGTGACCACGAGCAGGATCGCGCCGAGCGTGCCTGCGGTCCGCGCAACGACCTCGCGCAGCGCCTCGGGCGACTGGGTTTCCTTCACTTGCGTCAGCACCGGTACGAACGCGAGCGAGAACGAGCCTTCGGCGAACAGCCGGCGCAGGAAATTCGGAATGCGGAACGCAACGTTGAACGCGTCGGTGACCATGCCGGCGCCGAACGCGGCCGACATCGCGACCTCGCGCGCGAGCCCGAGCAACCGGGAAATGAAGGTCATTCCGCTGAAGGACATCAGCGAACGCAGCAGGCTCGGCGCTTTCAACGGTCGATTTCCTCCCCGGCCCGCCGCCGGCTGGACGTGAACACGAACGGCGTAGTTTACGGCCTGGACCGCCGGCCCGGCTGCGGCCGGCAGACTCGGTCGCCGACAATTCTTGACGCAGGGCCGGCCCGTCCTTAAACTCGCGCGTCTTTTTCCAAAGCCGTGCGTCTGGAGTCTTACCTTGGCTAACATCAAATCCGCAAAGAAGCGCGCGAAGCAGGCTGAAGTGCGCCGTCAGCGCAACGTCAGTGCCCGCTCCATGCTGCGCACGGCTATCAAGAAGGTCGTGAAAGCAATCGACGCGAAGGACAAGGCCGGTGCCGAAGCCGCCTACAAGGTCGCCGAACCGCTGATGGACCGTTATGGCAGCCGCGGCCTGATCCACAAGAACAAGGCCAACCGCCACAAGAGCCGCCTGACCAATCACATCAAGGCCCTGGCCTGATCGTCATCGGTCCGCAGCATGTATGAAAAAGCCGGCGCAAGCCGGCTTTTTTAATGGCTTTTCGCCGCGACCGCGATCGCGGCGGCCTCCTCCCTCGCCCTCGCCGCAGCTACCGCGCCGCTTCCTCGGCTTTCGCCTCGCGCGCGAGGCGGCGCTGCTCGTCGAAGAACTGCTGCGCTTCGAGACAGACCGGCCAGGTGCCCTCGCGCCCGATCGCCGAAATCATGAACCACGGCGCCTTCCACTTGAGGCGCTTGACGATGTCCTTCGCGATCTTGTTGCGCTCGTCCTCGGGCAGCAGGTCGGCCTTGTTGAGCACGAGCCAGCGCGGACGCTTGAGCAATGCCGGATCGAACTGCTTGAGTTCGGCTTCGATCGTCTTGACCTGGGCCACCGGATCGGTCTCGCCGTCGAGCGGCGCCATGTCGACGAGATGCAGCAATAGGCTCGTGCGCGCGACATGCTTCAGGAACTGGATGCCGAGGCCGGCGCCGTCGGCCGCACCTTCGATCAGGCCCGGAATGTCCGCAATCACGAAGCTCTGGTCGGTGTCGATGCGCACGACGCCAAGGTTCGGATGCAGCGTCGTGAACGGATAGTCCGCGACGCGCGGCGTCGCCGCCGACACCGAGCGGATGAACGTCGACTTGCCCGCGTTCGGAAAGCCGAGCAGACCGACGTCCGCGAGCAGCTTCAGCTCCAGCCGCAGCTCGCGCGAGTCGCCCGGAAAGCCCGAGGTCGCCTTGCGCGGCGCGCGGTTCGTCGAACTCTTGAAATGGATGTTGCCGAGACCGCCGTCGCCGCCCTGGGCCACCTTCAGGCGCTGACCGTGTTCGGTCAGATCGCCGATGATTTCGTCGGTATCGATGTTGATGATGACCGTGCCGACCGGCACGCGGATCGTCAGATCCTCGCCGGCCTTGCCGTGCATCTGCCGGCTCATGCCGTTCTCGCCGCGCCCGGCGCGATAGACGCGCTGGTGGCGGAAGTCGACGAGCGTGTTGAGATTTTCGTCGGCGACCAGGAACACGCTGCCGCCGGCCCCGCCGTCGCCGCCGTCGGGGCCGCCGAACGGAATGAATTTTTCGCGCCGGAAACTGGCGCAGCCGTTGCCGCCGTTGCCGGCATGGACATGGATTTCGGCTTCGTCGACGAATTTCATAGGCGGGGGATCGGGACGGCGGATCGGGAACTCAAGGTAGCAGGCCGGCGATGCGTAAGGACCTGCGCAAAACAAAAGCCCCGCCGAAGCGGGGCCTCTGCTGTATCGGTAGCGCGCGGATCAGGCCGGAATGACGCTGACCGTGCGGCGGTTCTTCGGACCCTTGACTGCGAACTCGACCTTGCCGTCGATGAGCGCGAAGATCGTGTGGTCGCGACCGAGGCCGACGCCGACGCCCGGATGGAACTGGGTGCCGCGCTGACGAATGATGATGTTGCCGGCGTTGATGGCTTCGCCGCCGTAGACCTTGACGCCGAGATACTTCGGATTCGAATCGCGGCCGTTACGGGTTGAGCCTACGCCCTTCTTTGATGCCATGACTGCTGCTCCTCAGATTCAGCCGGCGCTGATGCCGGTGATCTCGACTTCGGTGAAATGCTGACGGTGGCCGGTTTCCTTGCGGAAATGCTTGCGGCGACGGAACTTGACGATGCGGATCTTGTCGGCGCGACCGTGCTTCTTCACGGTGGCGGTGACCGTCGCGCCGCTGATCAGCGGGGCGCCGACATTGACCGATTCGCCTTCGCCGACGAGCAGGACCTGGTCGAACGTGAAGGTCGAGTCGACGTCGGCCTTGAGCAGCTCGACGCGGAGGGTCTCGCCCTTCATCACGCGGTACTGCTTACCGCCGGTGACGATGACTGCGTACATTGGGAATTCCTCTGTAGTTATTCTGCTGTTGCCAGGCCCGCTCGGGCCCGTCCCTTTTTGGGGCGCGCGAGGATAACGGCTTCGCCGCCGCTGGTCAATTCCTGATCAGCGGGAGCTCGGGAATGGGGAATCGTCAGATCGGAGCGAGGTCAGCCGTTCACCGCTGCGCGCCCGATAGCCCACGCGATTCGCAGGAATCAAACAGGACGGTTTCTGTCCGCATTCAGGTTTATAGGTCCAGGTCTGTCCTGATTGGATTCCATCGTGCCGCCCACATCTGTCACGCGCCGCCGTCCCGCGTCGGCGCATAATCCTTCGCTTACTCCGATGCCCAGCCTACACATGGATACGATCCGCATCCGCGGCGCGCGTACGCACAATCTCAAGAACATCGACCTCGACCTGCCGCGCGACAGCCTGATCGTGATCACGGGGCTGTCCGGTTCGGGCAAGTCGTCGCTCGCGTTCGACACGATCTACGCCGAAGGCCAGCGCCGCTATGTCGAATCGCTGTCGGCCTATGCGCGGCAGTTCCTCTCCGTCATGGAAAAGCCCGATGTCGACCACATCGAAGGGCTGTCGCCGGCCATCTCGATCGAGCAGAAATCCACCTCGCACAACCCGCGCTCGACCGTCGGCACGATCACCGAAATCTACGACTACCTGCGTCTGCTGTTTGCGCGCGTCGGCGTGCCGCGCTGCCCCGATCACGGCACGCCGCTCGAAGCGCAGACCGTCAGCCAGATGGTCGATGCGACGCTCGCACTGAATCCCGATCACCGCTACATGCTGCTCGCGCCCGTCGTGCGCGAGCGCAAGGGCGAGCACGTACAGGTATTCGAACAGTTGCGCGCGCAGGGTTTCGTGCGTGCCCGCGTCAACGGCACGGTCCACGAACTCGACGCCGTGCCGCCGCTCGCGCTGCGCCAGAAGCACACGATCGAAGTCGTCGTCGACCGCTTCCGGCCGAAGGCCGACCTCAAGCAGCGCCTCGCCGAATCGTTCGAGACCGCGCTGCGGCTCGGCGACGGCCTCGTGCTCGTCGCCGATCTCGACGCGCCCGACGCGCCGGAGCTCCTGTACTCCTCGCGCTATTCCTGCCCGATCTGCGACTACTCGCTGCCGGAACTCGAACCGCGCCTGTTTTCCTTCAACTCGCCGATCGGCGCCTGCACGAGCTGCGACGGCCTCGGCGTCAGCCAGTTCTTCGATCCGGCGCGCATCGTCGTGCATCCCGAGCACAGCCTCGCCGCGGGCGCGGTGCGCGGCTGGGACCGGCGCAATGCGTACTATTTCCAATTGATACTCTCGCTCGCCAAGCACTACGGCTTCGACATCGACACGCCCTGGGAAAAGCTGTCGAAGGCGAACCAGAACGCGGTGCTCTACGGCTCGGGCGAAGACGTCATTTCGTTCCGCTATCTGACCGAAGGCGGCGGCAACGTCACGCGCAAGCACCGCTTCGAAGGCATCGTCAACAACCTCGAACGGCGCTACAAGGAAACCGAATCGCCGGCCGTGCGCGAGGAACTCGCGAAGTTCATCAGCGCGCGTCCCTGCCCGGTCTGCGAAGGCCAGCGCCTGAACCGCTCGGCACGCAACGTGTTCGTCGCCGATCGCAACCTGCCGGCGCTGACCGCGCTGCCGATCGATGCCTCGCTCGAGTTCTTCCAGTCGCTGACCCTGGCCGGCTGGCGCGGCGAGATCGCCGCGAAGATCGTCAAGGAAATCCGAGAGCGCCTGCGCTTCCTCGTCGACGTCGGCCTCGACTATCTCACGCTGGACCGGCAGGCCGACTCGCTGTCGGGCGGCGAGGCGCAGCGCATCCGCCTCGCGAGCCAGATCGGCGCCGGCCTCGTCGGCGTGATGTACGTGCTCGACGAACCGTCGATCGGACTGCACCAGCGCGACAACGAGCGCCTGCTCGCGACGCTGACGCGCCTGCGCGATCTCGGCAATACCGTCATCGTCGTCGAGCACGACGAAGATGCGATCCGTCTCGCCGATTACGTGCTCGACATCGGTCCGGGTGCCGGCGTGCACGGCGGCGAGATCGTCGCCCAGGGCACGCTCAAGGACGTGCTCAAGAGCCCGCGCTCGATCACGGGCCAGTATCTGTCGGGCAAGCGCCGCATCGCGGTGCCGAAGAAGCGCCGCGCGCCGGATCCCAAGCGCATGCTGCGCATCCTCGGCGCGAGCGGGAACAATCTGAAGAATGTCGATCTCGAGATTCCGGCGGGCCTGTTCACCTGCATCACCGGCGTGTCCGGTTCGGGCAAATCGACGCTGATCAACGACACGCTGTTCCGCCTGACCGCGGCCGAACTCAACGGCGCGAGCGAGAAGCCCGCACCGTACAAGAAGGTCCAGGGACTCGATCTGTTCGACAAGGTCGTCGACATCGACCAGTCGCCGATCGGCCGCACGCCGCGCTCGAACCCGGCGACGTATACCGGACTGTTCACGCCGCTGCGCGAGCTGTTCGCGCAGGTGCCCGAGGCGCGCGCGCGCGGCTACGGCGCCGGACGCTTCAGCTTCAACGTCAAGGGCGGCCGCTGCGAAGCCTGCGAAGGCGACGGCATGATCAAGGTCGAGATGCACTTTCTGCCCGACGTCTACGTACCCTGCGACCTGTGCCACGGCAAGCGCTACAACCGCGAGACGCTCGACATCACGTACAAGGGCTACAGCATCTCCGACGTGCTCGACATGACCGTCGAGGACGCGCACAGGCTGTTCGAACCCGTGCCGACGCTCGCGCGCAAGCTCGAAACGCTGATGCACGTGGGACTGAGCTACATCAAGCTCGGCCAGAGCGCGACCACGCTCTCCGGCGGCGAAGCGCAGCGCGTGAAACTGTCGCGCGAACTGTCCAAGCGCGATACCGGGCGCACGCTCTACATCCTCGACGAACCGACCACGGGTCTGCATTTCCACGACATCGAGCAACTGCTGCAGGTACTGCAGCGCCTCGCCGACGACGGCAACACCGTCGTCGTCATCGAGCACAATCTCGACGTGATCAAGACGGCCGACTGGCTCGTCGATCTCGGTCCTGAAGGCGGCCACCGCGGCGGACAGATCCTTGCGACCGGCACGCCGGAGCAGGTTGCCGCGAACAAGGCTTCCCATACCGGCCGCTTCCTCGCGCGCCTGTTGACGAGCGGCAACGGCCGAAAGAAAGAAGCGGCCTGACCGCGCGGAACGTGGCGCGGCGGCGGCATGATCGACGCCGCCGCGCGACGGCACCGGTACGCCGCCGCACCGAGAACGCGCCTGCGCGTTCTCGGGCAGAATCGCCCCAGCGATTCCGCCATGGGGACGGGTCATGCTGTTCTTTCCGTACAAGCTCGACGCCGATCTCTACCGCGTGCCGTTCCTGACCGTGCTGGTCTGCGTCGTCTGCATCCTGGTGTTCATGCGCCAGATGTCGGCCGATTCGGGCTATCTCGCCCGCGTGAAGGAACATTGCGCGCGCTACGACGATGCGAACGCGCAGGCGCTGCTCACGCGCACGAGCGCCGACGGCCGCCAGGCCGGCTGTGCGGCGAACCTGCTCGTACTGCGCGACGCGAGCGACCGCAGCGAACGCATCGCCGCGATGGCCGCGCAGGCCGGCGACCTCGTTTTCTACACCGATCCGGCCAAGGATCTCGACTACAAGAGCGCGAAGATCGCGCGCGCGATCGAGGATTTCGAAAGCGCCGTGTCGTCGACGCTGACCGGCGACCTCGCCTACGACCCGTCGCGCGTCGACATCGGCCGCATGCTGACTTCAGCCTTCGCGCATGCGAGCTGGGGCCACCTGATCGGCAACCTGATCTTCTTCTTCATCTTCGCGTCGTTCGTCGAGAGCGCGGTCGGCTACGTCTACTACGCGATCGGCTTTCTCGTCATCGCGCTCGCTGCCGGCTTCGCCTATCGCTACAGCGTCGACGCGAGCGTCGACGCGCTGCCGAGCGTCGGGCTGTCCGGCGTCGTCATGGGCATGCTCGCGCTGATCACCGTGCTGATGCCGCGCGCGAACGTGCGCTGCTTTCTGTGGTTCCTCGTGTTCGTGCGCCGCTTCAGCGTGCCGCTGCTGGTGCTCGCCGCGTGGTACGTCGGCTGGGACATCTACAGCCACTACTACGGACCGCGTTCGAACACGAACTATGTCGCGCACATCGGCGGCGCGTTCGCGGGCCTCGGCCTCGGACTGCTGTTCCGCGTCGTGCATCGCGACCGCATGCGCGCGCTCGCCGAAGAGATGCCGCACTGACCGCGCGGCCGCTTCAGGCGCGAAGCTCGTCCGGAAGCAGCGCGTAGACGGCGGCCGTCGCCGGAAGTCCGGCGTGCTGGATGCGCGCCCGCGCATCGCATTCCCACTGCGCGCCGATCGCTTCGGCGACGCGGCGGCTCGCGCGATTGTCGGGCAGGATCAGGATCTCGACACGGCACAGCCCGAGTTCGCGAAACCCGAATTCCGCCGCGGCGCGCGCGGCCCGGCGCGCATGGCCGCGCCGCGTGTGCGTCGTAGCGACCCAGTAACCGAGCGAACCGCAGCGATTCTGCGCATCGATCCGATTGATCCCGACGCCGCCGATCGCCGCGCCGTCCGACGCGAACACGCCGAACGGAAACGCGCTGCGTTCGTGCCAGCTGCGTTCGCAGAACGCGATCCATTCCCGCGCGTCGGCGGCGCAGTAGTCACGCTTCGCCCACGGCAGCCAGCGTGCGAGTTCGTCGATCGAAACGGTCACCGCGCGAACGAGACTGTCGGCGTCGTCGCCGCGCCACGGACGCACGACCGTATCGCCGAGGTCGACGCGAACATCGGCTGCGGAAATCTCAGTGCCCGGCATGCGGATCAGCGCCGGGCGCATCGCGCACGATGAAGTCGGCCGTCGTCGTCGATGCCCCGTCGCCGACCTCGAACACGATCGCGGCCGCCGCTCCGCGCGCGAGTTCGCGCGCGGGCCGCATCAGCATGAGGTGCCTGCCGCCGGGTTCGAGCACGACGCGTTCGCCCGGCGCGAGCGTGATCGCTTCGATTTCGCGCATGCGCGCGACGCCGTCCTCGATCCGTGTCGCGTGCATGCTCACCGAACCGAAGGCATCGCTGCGCGCGCCGCGCACGACGAGCGGCGCATCGCCGGCATTGCGCAGCGTCGCATAGCCGGCCAGCATGGCCGCGCCCGGTGGCGCCGCGCGTATCCAGGCGTCCTCGATCGCGAGCCTGCCGTCCGCGTGCACGGCGCCGGCAAAAGCCGCGGCGGCGATCAGCAGCAGCGATGAAAGACGACGCTGAATCATGGGGGTCTCCGGTCGTTCCGCAGGTTTGTCGCTATGATAGTCGGCGCCGTTTCCGTTTCCCGCACGCCGCCGCTGCGACGCAGCGTCGCAGCCGCGCGCGCCTCATCCGGAGATTTTCATGCTCGACCTGATCCGCCACGACGACATCCTCGAACTGCGCCTGGCGCGCCCGCCCGTGAACGCGCTCGACGCCGGACTGATCCGCGCGCTGCGCGATACGATCGAAGCCGCACCGCGCGATGGCGCGCGCGGCATCATCCTGTCGGGGCGCACGGGCATGTTCTCGGGCGGTCTCGACGTACCGTCGCTGCTGCAGCTCGACCGCGACGGCATGGGCCAGGTCTGGCGCGATCTGTTCGCGACCTGCGCCGCACTCGCGCGCTCGCCGATTCCGACGGTCGCCGCGATCACGGGCCACAGCCCGGCCGGCGGCGCCGTGCTGTCGATCTTCTGCGACTACCGCATCATGGCGCGCGGCGAATACCGCATCGGCCTCAACGAAGTGCAGGTCGGACTCGTCGTGCCCGAGCCGATCCAGCGCGGCCTGCGCCGCCTCATCGGCAACTATCGCGCGGAACGCCTCATGGTGGCCGGCGCGATGCTCGATTCCGAACAGGCGCTGGCCGCGGGCTTCGTCGACGAGCTCGTCGACGTCGACCACGTCGTCCCGCGCGCGCAGCTCTGGCTCGGCAAGTTGCTCGCGCTGCCGCCGCGCGCCATGAGCGAAACCCGCCGCATCGCGCGCGCCGATCTCGCCGACAGCTTCGCCGACGTCGCCTCGCTCGACGTCACGGAATTCGTCGACGGCTGGTTCGGCGAGGAATCGCAGCGCGTGCTGCAGGCGCTCGTCGCGAAGCTCAAAGCCAAGGGCTGAGAAGCGCGCAATGCGTGAAGAGGAGTGAGAAAAGAGTAAAAGCGAAATTCCTCCACTCTTTTCTCACCCTCTTCACTGTTTTCTCCGTGCTACCCGCCGCGCGCGACCGGCCGCGACGGATCGGCGATCCAGCCGCTCCACGACGGCGCGAAGATGCGCGAGCCTTCGAGGCCGGCATGCTCCATCGCGAGCAGGTTATGGCAGGCGGTCACGCCCGAGCCGCAGGAATGGATGACCCGATCGGCGTCGAAGCCGGCGATGACGACCTCGAATTCCTCGCGCAGCGCGTCGGCAGGCTTGAACGCGCCGCCTGCGCCGAGGTTGTCGGCGAACGGCCGGTTGCGCGCGCCGGGAATGTGCCCGGCAACCGGATCGATCGGCTCGACCTCGCCGCGAAACCGCGGCGAGGT
>NZ_DATIGT010000329.1:0-8077 GCF_035481375.1 Tahibacter sp. | reverse complement strand
TGCGCTGGCTCTATGCCGACAGCCTGTTCGACGCAGCGACGATCGCGCGCTTCGCCGAGAGCTTCGCGACGCTGCTGTCGTCGATCGTCGACGCGCCGACGCAATCGGTACAGTCGCTGCCGCTGCTGCCGGCGGCGGACACGGCGCGCCTCGCGCAGTGGAGCCGCGGTCCGCAGCGGGAGATTCCGGCGCTGTGCGCGCACCAGTGGTTCGAACGGCGCGCCGAGGCGACGCCCGATGCGCTCGCGGTGCGCTGCGACGGCGAGGCGCTGAGCTATGCCGAACTCAACGCGAAGGCCAATCGCCTGGCGCATTACCTGATCACGCAGGGCGTCGAACCCGACCAGCTCGTCGGCCTCTGCGTCGAGCGCTCGCTCGACATGCTCGTCGGCGTGCTCGGGATTCTGAAGGCCGGTGCGGGCTATCTGCCGCTCGATCCGGAATATCCCGAAGAGCGCATCGCCGACATGCTGGCCGACGCGCGCATCGCGCACGTCGTGACGCAGACCGGCGTGCTCGAGGCGCTGCCGCTGCTGGGCGAGCTGCAGGTGCTGCCGCTCGACGGCGCGCTCGGCGGCCTGCTGCTCGACGGCCAGCCCGGGACGAATCCGGTCGTCGGTGTGATGCCGAGGCATCTCGCCTATGCGATCTATACCTCGGGTTCGACCGGCAAGCCCAAGGGCGTACTGCTCGAACACCGCGGTCTCGTGAATCTCGCGCTGAACCAGCAGCGGCTGTTCGATCTCGATGCCGCGAGCCGCGTGCTCGCGTTCGCGTCGCTGAGCTTCGACGGTTCGTCGTGGGAATGGATCATGGCGCTGGCGAGCGGTGCGAGCCTGCACGTGGTGCGGCCCGAGCAGCGCCAGTCGGCGCAGGCGCTCGCGGACTTCCTCGTGCGCGAGCGCATCACGCATGCGGCGATTCCGCCGGCGCTGCTCGCGCAGGTCGACATCGATCGCGACTACGCGCTGAAGGTGCTGATCGTCGCGGGCGAAGCCTGCGAGGAACGCCTGGCCTGGGCCTGGGCGCAGCGCTGCCGGGTCTGCAATTCCTACGGTCCGTCCGAAGCGACGGTTGCCGCGACGCATGCGGACATCCGCCGCAACGAACGCATCACGCTCGGCACGGCGCTCGCCAACGTCGAGCTGCACGTGCTCAACGCGCACGGTCAGCCGCAGCCGGTCGGTGTGGCGGGTGAACTGTATCTCGGCGGCGCGGGTCTCGCGCGCGGCTATCTCAACCGGCCGCAGCTGCAGGCCGAGCGCTTCGTCGCCGCGCCGCACGACGCGGCGCAGCGGCGCTATCGCACGGGCGACCTCGTCGCCTGGACGGCCGCGGGCGAGCTGCAGTTCCTCGGCCGCATCGACGACCAGGTCAAGATCCGCGGCTTCCGCATCGAACTCGGCGAGATCGAGACGCAGCTGCTGCTGCATGCGGCGGTCCGCGAGGCGGTCGTCGTCGTGCGTCAGGACAAGGGCACGCCGCAGCTCGTCGCGTATGTCGTGGCGAGCGGCGACGACGCGCTGCCGAACGAAGTGCTGCTGGCCAAGGAATGGCGTGCGCACCTCAAGCAGTCGCTGCCGGACTACATGCTGCCGGCGGCGTTCGTGGTCATGGATGCGCTGCCGCTGACCCCGAACGGAAAGGTGGACAAGCGGAAACTTCCCGAGCCGGACTACCAGGCGCAGCAGGTCTACGTCGCGCCGGAAACCGACACCGAACGCCAGCTCGCGGCGATCTGGCAGCAGGTGCTGCGCGTCGGGCAGGTCGGCATCCACGACAATTTCTTCGAGATCGGCGGCGATTCGATCCTGTCGATCCAGGTCGTCTCGCGCGCGAACCAGGCCGGCATCGGCGTCACGACCAAGCAATTGTTCGAGGCGCAGACGATCGCCGAACTCGCGCGCGTCGCCTGCGAACAACTGCTCGTGCAGGCACCGCAGGAGGCCATCGACGGCGGCTTCGCGCTGCTGCCGATCGATCATCTGTTCCTGACCGGCGAGCTGCGCGACCGTCATCACTACAATCAGGCCGTGCTGCTGGAAACACCGGCTGGTTTCGACGCGAGCGCGCTCCGCGCCGTGATCGCCGCGGTCTACGCGCGCCATGACGCGCTGCGCCTGCGCTTCGTCGAGCGCGACGGCGAATGGCAGGCGACGCACATCCCGCTCGACGACGCGATGATCGCGGCGAGCTGCATCGTCGAAGTAGCCGGCGCCGATGCCGGTCCTGCCGACTGGTCCGGTTTCGTCACCGCGCGCTGCGCGCACTGGCAGGGCGCATTCGATCTCGCCACGGGGCCGCTGCTGCGCGCCGTGTATTTCCCGCCGGTGCACGGCGGCGCCGGACGCCTGCTGCTGCTCGCGCACCACATCGTCGTCGACGGCGTGTCCTGGCGCGTGCTGCTGGCCGACGTCGAGCAGGCGCAGGCCCAGCATCGCAACGGCGAGGCGATCGCACTCGCGCCGAAGACGTCGTCGTACCAGCAGTGGGGCGCGGCACTCGCCGACTACGCGCACGGCGACGCGCTGCGCGCCGAGAAGGACTACTGGCTCGCGCAGTGCGGCGAGCGCGTCGCGCCGCTGCCGGTCGACCGCAAGACCGCCGAACCCGGCGCGATCGGCACGACGCGCACCGTCGCGATCAGCCTGACCGCCGAGGAAACGCGCGCGCTGCAGCAGGAATGCCCGGCCGCCTATCGCACGCAGATCAACGAGCTGCTGCTGGCCGGCGTCTATCTCGGCGTGCGCCGCTGGAGCGGCGCTGACACCTTGCGCCTGCGCCTCGAAGGCCACGGCCGCGAATCGCTGTTCGACGGCATCGACCTGACCCAGACCGTCGGCTGGTTCACGAGCGTCTATCCGCTGACCTTGCGCTGCGCGAGTGCCGAAGCCGGTGCCGTGATCAAGGCGATCAAGGAGCAGAACCGCGCGATTCCGCACCACGGCATCGGCTACGGCATCCTGCGCTATCTGACGCGCGACGCCGACATCCTGGCCGCATCGGCCGGCAACGAGCCCGAACTCGAGTTCAACTACCTCGGCCAGTTCGACCAGGTGCTCAACGCCGACACCGCGTTCAAGGCCGCGGAAGAAAGCGTCGGCCCGAAGATCGGACCGCATCGCGCGCGCATGCATCACCTCGGACTCTCGGGCAAGACCTTCGGCGGCGAGCTGCATTTCGTCCTCGACTACAGCACCGACCAGTACGACGACGCGACCATGCAGCAGCTCGCCGGCCTTATCGAGGACGGCCTGCGCGATGTCATCGACCACTGCCGCGAACGCGGCGCCGGCGCGTTCACGCCGTCGGATTTCCCGCTCGCGCAGATCGACCAGGCGCGCCTCGACCGCTGGCAGGCCGACTACCCGGGCCTCACGCGCCTGTATCCGGCCACGCCGCTGCAGGCCGGCCTGCTGTTCGAAAGCCTGCTGCGTCCGTCGACCTATATCGTGCAGACGTTCCCGCTGCTGCGCGGCGCACTCGACCCGGCGGCGTTCCGCCGTGCGTGGCAGCAGGTCATCGCGCGGCACGACATCTTCCGCACGGCCTTCGTCGGCGAAGGCGATCAGGTACATCAGCTCGTCAGCGCGCAGGCCGAACTCGCGTGGCACGAGGAAGACTGGCGCGCGCTGCCCGCGCCTGAGCAGCAGGCGCGCTTCGATGCCTACCGCAGCGACGACCGCCGGCGCGGCGTCGACTTCGCGACCGCGCCGCTGCTGCGCATCGCGCTGTTCCGCTACGGCGAGGACCGATGGCAACTGCTCTGGACGCATCACCATATTCTTTCCGACGGCTGGAGCAGCCCGCTCGTTTATCGCGACGTCATCGCGCTGTACCAGGCGCAGGTCGAAGGCCGCGATGCGCGCCTGCCGGCAGCCCCCGCGTTTGAAACCTACATTGCCTGGCAGCAGCGCCAGGATCGCGCCGCGGCGCGCGAGTACTGGCGCGGCGTGCTCGGGGACATCGAGGCGCCCACGCCGCTCGTGGTCGACCGCGGCGGCGAGACCGGCGGGAACGGCGAGCGCGAACAGCGCCTGCTGCTGAGCGCCGCGCAGACGTCCGCGCTGCAGCAGCTCGCGCAGCGCCTGCACACGACGCTGAACACGCTCGTGCAGTGGTGCTGGGGAAATCTGCTGCATCGCTACAGCGGCGAGCGCGACGTCGTGTTCGGCGCGACGATTTCCGGCCGTCCGGCCGAAGTGCCCGGCGTCGAGGAGATGGTCGGTCTCTTCATCAACACGATCCCGGTCAGGATTTCCTTCGATGCGGAAATGCCGGTCGCCGACGCGCTGCAGCGGCTGCAGCGCGAATTCCAGGAAGCGACCGCGGCGGGCTACCTGTCGCTGTCGGAGATCCAGCGCCAGTCGCGCGTGCGTCCCGGCACCGCGCTGTTCGACAGCCTGCTCGTGTTCGAGAACCTGCCGATCGATGCGCGGCTCGACGCCGAAACCGCAAGGCCGGCGCTCGACGTGGAGCAGGGCGGCGCGACGCAGCACACGCAGTACGCGCTGACGGTGATTGCGATCATCGGCGCCGAGCTGCAGATCCGCTGCAGCTACGACACGGCGCGCTTCGGCGAGGCCGCGATCGCGCGGCTGCTCGCGCATTTCGGCCGGATCCTCGACCGGCTGCCGGCCATGGCGCTGCACGGCGCGCCCGCGCCGCTGCTGCAGGACGACGACGAGCGCGCCAAACTTGCGGCCTGGAACGACACGGCCGCCGGCTACGATCGCGGCGCGACGATCCACGGCCTTGTCGAAGCGCAGGCGGCGCGCACGCCCGACGCCGTCGCCGTCGTGCTCGGCGACGCGCATCTGAGCTATGCACAGCTCGACGCGCGCGCGAACCGGCTCGCGCATCATCTGATTGCGCAGGGCGTGCGGCCGGGCGACCGCGTCGGCCTCTGCGTCGCGCGCTCGTTCGACCTCGTCGTCGGCGTGCTCGCCGTGCTCAAGGCCGGCGCCGCCTACGTGCCCCTCGATCCGGCCTATCCGGCCGCGCGCCTCGCGTATCTGATCGAAGACAGCGGTGTGGCGATCGTGCTGACCCAGGCGCCGCTCGCGCGCGGCCTCGCGAGCGATCGCGTGCGCGCCGTGCTCACGGACGACGAGGCGGCGTTTTCCACGTATCCCGAAAGCGGCATCGCAGCCGGGACGGTTTCCGCCGACGGCGCCGCGTTCGTCATGTACACCTCGGGCTCGACCGGCCAGCCCAAGGGCGTCGTGCTGCCGCATCGCACGATGACGAACCTCATGACGGGCATGGCGCGCCGCTACGCGGCGCTCGCCGCGGTCACGCCGACCCTGCAGTTCGCGTCGATGAATTTCGACATGTCGCTCTACGAAATCACAAGCGCGCTGTTCACCGGCAGTCCGCTCGTGCTGATCGCCGAGGAAGACCGCCTCGACCTGCCGCGCCTGATCGCCGTGCTGCGGCGGCAGGCGGTCGGCCGCGTCTATCTGCCGACCGCGATGCTCAATCAGTTCGCGCAGGCCGTGCTCGCGTCCGGCGCGGAACTGCCGGCGCTGCGCGTGCTGCAGGTCGCGGGCGAAGCGCTGTCGATCACGCCGGCCGTGCGCGACTGGGCCGCGCGCAGCGGCTGCCTGCTGCTGAACCTCTACGGGCCGACCGAGAGCCACGTCGTCACCGAGCACGCGCTGCACGGCGATCCGACGCAGTGGCCCGCACTGCCGTCGATCGGCCGCCCGGTCGACAACGTGCAGATCCATATCCTCGACGACGCGCAGCGGCCGCAGCCCGTCGGCGTCACCGGCGAGCTGTACATCGGCGGCGACAATCTCGCGCTCGGCTATCTCGGCCGCGACGAGCTGACCGCGGCGAAGTTCGTGACGGTCGACATCGACGGCGTCGGCGCGCAGCGCCTGTACCGCACCGGCGACCTCGCGCGGCGCTCCGCCGACGGATGCATCGACTACATCGGCCGCGCCGACACGCAGGTCAAGCTGCGCGGCTTCCGCGTCGAGCCCGGCGAGATCGAGACCGTGCTCGCGCGCCACGACGGTGTCGCCGAAGCCGTCGTCGTCGCGCTCGGCGACGGCGACGACAAGCAGCTCGTCGCCTATGTCGTGGCGAAAGCGACGGCCGACGAAGCGCTGCTGACGACGGCACTGCGTCCGTTCCTGCAGCGCGAGCTGCCGCACTACATGATCCCGTCGGTATTCGTGCCGCTGGCCGCGCTGCCGCTGAACGCGAACGGCAAGGTCGACCGGCGCGCGCTGCCGGCGCCACAGCGTGCCGCGCCGCCGGATTTCGTCGCGCCGGCGACGCCGACCGAGATGCGCCTCGCGCGCATCTGGCAGGACCTGCTGAAGCTCGAGCGCGTCGGCGCGAACGAGCGCTTCTTCGAACTCGGCGGCCACTCGCTGCTGGCCACGCGCGTGGTCGGCGCGGTGCTCACGGAGTTCGGCTGCGTGCTGCGCCTGCAGGACGTGTTCGCGTACCAGGCGCTCGCGGAACTCGCACAACTGATCGATCTGCTGCAGCAGCCGGCAGGCGTCGAAAACGGCACGGCGGCTTCCGCCGGCCAGGAACTGGAAGAGACGGAGTGGTAGCGATGAACATCACGGACCTGCTCGCGCGGCTGCAGCACAGCGGCGTCGTCGCGAGCGTACAGGACGGCCGCCTGAAGACCGCCGCGCCGAAGGGCGCGATCGATGCGGAACTCGCCGCGCTGATTCGCACGCACAGGGATGCGCTGATCGCGTTCCTGCAGCGCGCCGACGCGCAGGCCGCCGAGAAGGCGAAGCTCGTCATCGCGAAAGCGGCGCCGGCCGGGAGCTACCCGCTGTCGTTCTCGCAGCAGCGCCTGTGGTTCATCGACCGCCTGCAGGGCGGCAGCGCGCAGTACAACATTCCGTTCGCGCTGAAGATCCGCGGCGACATCGACGGCGCGCTGTTCCAGCGCACGCTCGACGCCGTCGTCGCGCGCCACGACGTGCTGCGCACCCGCTTCGAGGAACGCGACGGCGTGCCGCAGCAGATCGTCGGCACGGCGCAATCGGCCGTGATCCGCTGGCACGATCTGTCGGCGCTCGACGCCACCGCGCGCGAGGACGCGCTGCAGCAGCTCGCCGATGCCGAGGTCGACACGGCATTCGATCTTTCGTCCGACCTGATGCTGCGCACCGCGATCGTGAAGCTCGCCGACCGCGAGCATGCCGTGTTGTTCACCGTGCACCACATTGCCGCCGACGGGTGGTCGATGGGCGTGCTCGTCAAGGAATTCGCGCAGCTCTACGCCGCGTTCGCGGTCGGCGGCGCCGATCCGCTCGCGCCGCTGACGCGGCAATACACCGACTACGCGCAGTGGCAGCGTGGCCTCGAGCGCGACGGCGCGTTCGACGGCGAACTCGCCTACTGGCAGGAACAACTGCGGCAGATCCCGGCCGTGCACGCGCTGCCGCTCGACCGTCCGCGTCCGGCGCAGCAGGGCTTCGTCGCGCAGCGTCACGGCTGCCGCCTCGGCACCGGCCTGCTCGCCGACCTGCGCCGCCTCGCGCAGCGCCACGACGTGACCTTGTTCATGCTGCTGCAGGCGGCGCTCGCCGCCGTGCTCGCGCGCTGGAGCGGCGAGCATGACATCGTCATCGCGACACCGATCGCCGGCCGCAGCCAGCCCGAAGTCGCGCCGCTGATCGGCTTCTTCATCAACACGCTCGCGCTGCGCAGCACGGTCACGCCGGAACTGACCGTCGCCGAGCTGCTGGCCCAGACGCGCCGCACCGCGCTCGACGCCTATGCGCACCAGAACCTGCCGTTCGATCTCCTGATCGACGCGCTGAATCCCGAGCGCAGCCTGGCCTACAACCCGGTCAGCCAGATCAAGTTCGTACTGCAGAACCACGAGTCGGGCGCACTGGAACTGCCCGGCCTCGCGCTCGAACCGCTGACCCGCGGCGTCGAGCGCGTGCGCTTCGATCTCGACCTGACCGCGAGCGAAGGCGAGAACGGCCTGCAGCTGAGCTGGACCTACAAGGAAGAACTGTTCGATGCGGCGAGCATCGAGCGGCTCGCGCAGGCGTATGAGCTGCTGCTGCGGCAGTGGCTCGCGCGG
>NZ_DATIGT010000328.1:0-5339 GCF_035481375.1 Tahibacter sp. | reverse complement strand
GGCCTGCTCGACGTGCGCGGCGAAATCCGCCACGGCGCGGGCGGAGAACTCACCGCACTCGGCGGCGAGCAGGCGCTGCGCGTGCTCGCGGGCCGCGTCGGTTCGATCGGCAACGTCGTCGCGGGCGCGGGCTACACGGTGGCGCGCACCGGCACCGGCACCTACCGCGTCACGTTCACGCGGCCGTTCGCGCAGGCGCCGGTGGTCACCGCGACCGTCGTCGACAGCACGTCGCGCGCGGTCAATCTCCAGTCGTTCGCAGCCGACCACGTCGACGTCGTGACGACGATGATCGCCGCGCCCGGCACGGCCGCGGACACCGCATTCACGTTCATCGCGATCGGCGTGCCGTGAACGCGATCCGCATCGCACGCTGGCGCAGCGAGTACCGCGTCGCGCGGGGACATCCGCAGCCTGCGCGCGTGCGCGATCGCCTCGACGCATGCGCCGGCATCGCGCGCGACGAACTCGCGGCCGGGCTCGACGGCTGGCTCGACGGCCTGCGCGGCGCCGTCGTGCTCGTGCGCCGCCTCGAGATCGACGGCACGGTCGACGTGGCCGGCGATCCGCAGCGCGTCGCGCGCTACTGGGCGCGCCGGATCGCGGTCGCGCTGATCGACGCGGTCGAGCGCGGCGACGACGGCGTCATGCGCTTTCCGAGCGATGCGGCGTACCGCGCGCGCTTTCTCGTCGACCTCGCCGCGCACCGCGCATGGCACACCTGGTTCTACCGCGCCTTCGACGGACTGCGCGCGCTGCCGGCATCCGCGGCGATCCGCACCGTCGTGCTCGAGCGCGGCGTCGACGGCGCGGCGGTGATCGCCGCGATCGGCGACGGCGACTGGCCGTCGGTCGCGCGCGCGCTCGGCGGGCCCGAGTCGCGCCGCGTGCTCGACACGCTGTGCGCCGCGCGCACGGACATCGGGCTCGACGACGATCTGCGCTGCGCGCTCGCGGCCGGCCTGCGCACGACGCTTGCCGCGCTGCCGCCCGGCATCGACGGCGACGGCATCGCGCTGTCGCTGCTGCGGTGCGCATCGGTCGCAGGAATCGCGCCGTCGGCGTCGCTGCGTGCCTGGGTCCGCGTCCTCGCGTGGGTCGCCGGCACGGTGCCGGCCGACGCGGCGCACACGGCCGTCGACGACGCGCTGCGTCGCGGCGACGTGGCGCGGCTCGCGCGCATCGCCGGCGCGATGCCGCCCGACGTCGCGCAGTCGCTGCTCGGCACCTGCGCGCGCGCGCGCGCCGCCATCGCCGACGCGCTCGCGGCGCAGGATGGTGGCGCAGCACCGCGCGAGGAAACGACCGCCTGCGCGTATGCGGGCATGGCGCTCGTCGCGGCCGAACTCGCCGAACTCCTCGACGGCGCGTTCGTCGCGGCGCTGCCGCAGGCCGACGACGCGGACGCGCGCGACCTCGCGGCGTCGATCGCGCTCGCGCTCGTCGGCGGGCGCACGCACGCCGCGGCAATCTGGCGGGATCCGTTCTGGCGCACGTTCTTCCGCATCGCGCCGCGCGTCGGCATGACTGCACTCGCCGCGCGGTTCGCCGGGCACGATGCGGCGCCGGCCGCCGCGGCGCTCGACGCGCGGCTCGCGCAATTGGCCCGCGGCGCGAAAGTCGCCGTGCGCCTGCAGCGCGGCGCCGCGCCGATCGGCGTCGATCGGGCGACCGGGCTGTGGCTGTCCGCCCACGACGCGCGCGGCACCTGGAGCGAACGTCTCGCCTGGACGCGGCGCGCACGCGACGACGCGCTCGAGCTCGCTGCCGGGGACTTCGCCGCGGCGCTGCCGCCGCCGTGGTTCGACCTGTTCGTGCGACTCGCGCAGGCCGCGCTGCGCCGCCTCGCTTATCGTGTGCCGGGCTGCAGCGGCGCGTCGCGACGCTACGTCTACGCGAACCTGCTCGACGTGCGCGGCAGCGCGATCCGCGGCAGCGACGGCGTCGTCGTGCTGCGCGCCGCGCGGCCGCCGCTGCATGTGCTGCTCGCGCTCGGCCGCGCGCGCCGCCGCATCCGCTGGCGCGACGGCGACGGCGGCACGCTCGACCTGGACTACGCCGCATGAACGCGCTGCCCGGCGCCGATCCGGTCGGCCGCTGCGACGCGTACGCGGCCGACCTCGCGTGGCTCGACCGCCTGATCGAGCGCGAAGTGCTGCGGCTGCGCGCGCGCTACGAGCTCTCGCTCGACGAACTGCGCGGACTGTATGTCTCGGATGCGCAGGTCGACGCGCTGCTCGATGCGCGCAACGGCGGCGATGTCGTCGGCACGCTCGACGGACAGGCGCAGGCGCTCGCCGGCGCCCGCCGGCTCGATACGCCGCTGATCGATCTCGCGTCGCGCATCGGCCTGTCCCGCTTCGAGAAGGACGTCATGCTGTGCGCGCTGGCGCCGGAAATCGACCTGCGCTACGAGACGCTGTACGCCTACCTCAACAACGACGTGTCGCGGCGCCACGTCACGGTCGACCTCGCGCTGCGTCTGCTGGCGCCGGGACGGCGCGAATACCGCGCGCTGCTCGACCCGGGCGCACGCCTGTTCACGAGCGGTCTGCTCGAGGCGTTCGACACCGGCGCGGAACATCGCGCCGGACTCGCCGCGGGCTTCGCGCTGTCGCCGCTCGCGACGCAGCACCTGCTCGGACTGCCGCTCGCCGATCCGCGCCTGCCGGCGACGCTGCGCATTGCGGATCCGCGCTCGCGCGAGGCCGAGTTCGCGCTGCTCGCGGCATCGGCACGCGAGGCGGTCGAGCGCTGGGAAGCGCGGCTGCGCCGCTGGCCGCCGCTCGTCGTGCTGCAGGGCGAGGGCCTCGCCGAACAGGCCGCCGCCGCGCGGCTCGCCGCCGAGCGGCATGGGTTTGCGACGCTGCCGCTGCCGCTCGCGATGATCGCCGACGCAGCATCGTGGGCGGCCGCGTGGCCGCGCGTGCGCCTGCTCGCGCGGCTCGCGCGCGCGCTGATCGTGCTCAGGGGCGACGCGGGCACGCTGCGCGATCCGCATATGGGCGAACACGTCACGCGCGCGCTGCGCGAGATGCTCGACGACGGCGTGATGGTCGCATGGGCCTGCGGCGCCGACGCCGCATGGACGACGCGCGTGGCCGACCTGCCGCACACCGCCGTTGCGCTGCCGTCGCCGGACGCGCGCGAGCGTGCGGCCGCGTGGCAGACCGCCGGCCGCGACTACGGCATCGACGCACCGGCGGAACTGACCGCGGATCTCGGCGCGCGCTTCGTGCTGCCGGTGTCGCGCATCCGCGCGGCAACCGCGTCGGCGAGCTGCGTCGGCGTCGACGGCGACGAACTGCGCGACGCGCTGTCGCAGGCCGCGAAGAGCCAGTCCGCGCAGGGACTCGACGCCGTCGCGACGCGCCTACGCAGCGCGCATCGCTGGAGCGATCTCGTGCTGCCGCCGGCGACGGCCGGCGCGCTCGGCGAATTCGCCGCGGCGATCGCCCAGCGCGAAACCGTGTACCGCGACTGGGGCATGGACGCGCGCAGCGGGCGCGGCCTGCTCGCGCTGTTCGCCGGCGCGTCGGGCACCGGCAAGAGCATGGCCGCCGGCGTCGTCGCGAACGAGGCCGGGCTCGACCTGTTCCGCATCGACCTCGCCGCCGTCGTGTCGAAATACATCGGCGAGACCGAGAAGAATCTCGACCGCATCTTCAACGCCGCGCGCGACTCGAACGCCGTGCTGTTCTTCGACGAGGCCGATGCGCTGCTGGGCAAGCGCGCCGAGGTGAAGGATGCGCACGACCGCTACGCGAACATCGAAGTGTCCTATCTCCTGCAGAAAATGGAGGAGCACACCGGCGTCGTCGTGCTCGCGACGAATCTCGCCAAGAACATCGACCAGGCCTTCGCGCGCCGCATGCACTACGTGGTCGAGTTTCCGCGTCCGGACGCCGGCCTGCGCGAGCGCCTGTGGCGCGGCATGTTCCCGGCCGCCGCGCCGGTCGCCGCCGAGGTCGATTTCCGCTATCTCGCCGAGCAGTTCGAAACCTCCGGCGGCGAAATCCGCACGGTCGCGCTCGAAGCGGCGTTCCTCGCGAGCGCGAACGGCTGCGCGATCGGCATGGTGCAACTGCTGCACGCGCTGACGCGGCTCGAGCTCAAGCAAGGCCACCCGGCCGGCGGCAGCCGCACACGCCAGTTCTACGCGCGCCCGCGTCACGGCGCGGAGGCGTGACATGCGCATCTATCGGTTCCCGGCGTACCTGCGCTCGCCGAGCGGGTTGTACCTGCCGGCACACCGCAGGCGCTCGCGCGCATCGCTCGACAACTTCGTCGCGCAGTCGCTGTTCGGCGACGCGTCGGCGCAGGTCGGACACAAGCACGACGCCGACGAGGCGCGCGCCGAGCGCGACGCCGGCGCCGCGCTCGCAGGCCGGCCGTTGCGCGACGGCGGCAGCGGCGACGCGCGCGTGCGCGCGGCGCGCATCCACACCGGCCCGGAATCGCAGCGCGCGGCCGCTGCGCTCGGCGCGCGCGCATTCACCCGCGGCAACGACGTCCATTTCGGCACGGGCCAGTTCGCGCCGCACTCGCGCGAAGGCCGCCGTCTGCTCGCGCACGAGCTGTCGCACGTGCGCCACGGCGGCGACGCGCATCGCGTACACCGCGATGAGTACGACGACTGGGAAAGCGCAGAGCACGGCTGGGAGGAACCGGCCGACGAACTCGCCGACGCCGAGTTCTTCGACGTCAAACAGCTGACCTACGACGAGTTCCGCGCGCAGACCGGTCTGGACCCGATGCTGCTGCCGGAAAACGAATACACCGGGATGGACACGCTGATGCACGCGGCCGGCTACGGCATGACGTGCCAGGCACCGTCGCGACTGCTGGACCTGCCGGCGAACACGACCGGCATCATGTGGGAAGGCTCGCACATCTCCGACTGGTCGCGCGTCGGCGGCGAGTTCGCGAACGTGCGCGGCTTCCGCGCGCCGCTGCGGACGCACATCTGGTCCGACCTGGAACGCAGTCGCATCGGACGCCCGTTCGCGTGGCTCGCGCGCACGTTGAGGGGCAGCAGCGCGACGGCCGCGCTCAACCGCGGCGTGCCAGGCAGTTTCGCGCCGGACTGGATGTTTCCGTACAGCCCGCGCGCGAGCGTCGTCTATCAGACCGGCCCTCACGTCGACGCGTCGGGCTACGCGAACTATCTCGACGACATCGCCCCCGACTACGCCGGCCGCACGTATACCTACAGCCCGCCGCCGCAGGGCAGCTCAGCGTTCAACGAGGCGTTCGGCGAAGGCGGCTGCTCGCCGGCGACGCGCAACTGCATCAATGTGCCGATCGAGCCGCACCAGCGCGCGCTCGGGCTCGGTCCG
>NZ_DATIGT010000327.1:0-14443 GCF_035481375.1 Tahibacter sp. | reverse complement strand
CTTCGACGACGTGCGGCTCGCGTTGTTCGTCGTGATCGCGAGCCTGCACGCGCCGCTCGACACGCGCGTCGAACGGCTGCGCGTCGAATTCCTCGTGCCCGCCGACGCGCAAACGGAACGCTGGTTCCGCGATGGGCGAACGAGCGTGGAAAACACCGCGTAGGACGCAATAACCGAAGGGCATTGCGCCGCCTTTACGCGAGCGAAACCGTGCAATGCGCTTTGGTTGGTGCGTCGTACGCGTCGGGACGGCGCAATGCGCTTGCGCTCATTGCGCCCTACGATCGCCGCGCTTTACGCGGCTTCGTCTTTCCGCTCCTCCGGCCACGCGAGCTTCTCGGCCTCGTAGCGCGTCAGCAGCCGATGCAGCCGCTCGGCGACGCGGCGGATCTCGCCGGCATCGTGCGGGGCGGGCGGATTGTCGATCGGCGTCGGGAACGCGGCGTCGGTGACGAGCAGGTTCGTGGTTTCGCAGCCGTCACCGGCGAGATCGTAGAGTTCCCACTCGTCGGCGTGTTCGCCGGACGGATCGAAATAGCGCGCGAGCTTCCAGTCGCCGGAGCGCACGCAGCGCACATGGTTGGGCTGGCGCACCGGACCGGGCGCGAGGTCGGGCACGGGGCCGCTGTGCGGCACGTTGCTGCTGCCGTGGCGCACGGCGTCGACGACCTGCAGGAACACGGCGAACTCGCGCTCGGAATGCCACTGGTGCGGATCGGCCGCATCGGCGAGCGGCTGCGTGATTTCGTCGTCGGTCGCGAACAGCACGCCTTCGCGCGGCGTGCCGTCGGGCTCGATGACGGTATCGGTCTCGCCGCGGATCAGCGGCGCGAGGTTCGCGCCGACGAACGGCGGCACGGGGCGCGTGGCGCGCAGCTCGGCGGCGATGCGGTCGACTTCGTGTCCGCCGATGCCGGCGAGGCCGAGCAGCGTCGGCACGATGTCGACGTGACTCGTCAGCGCGTCGATCTGGCGCATGTCGCGATGGGGATTGATCCGGGCCGACTGCACCAGCACCGGCACGTGCAGGGCCTCCTGGTAGGCCGTATGCCACTTTTCGATGAGGTAGGAATGCGCCGCGCCGTATTCGCCGTGGTCGGCCATGAACACGACGATGGTGTCCTCGCGCAGGCCGCAGGCGTCGAGCGTCGCGAGCACGCGGTGGATGTGGCCGTCGACGAGATGCTGCAGCCAGGCGTAGTACTGCACGAATTTGAGCGCGGCATCGTCGGGATCGGCGGTCAGCTGGAATGGAATGCCGCTCATCAGGGTTGCGGTGACCGGGTCGAGTCCGGCCTGCTGTTCGGCGCTGAGGCCGGTCTTGCTCGCGAGCGCGAGCCCCATCTTGTAGGCGTAGTCGTACTGGCAGCCCGGCTTGTTGCGGCGCAGGTCTTCGCGCGTGGTCGGTGCGACGCCGGCGTTGTCCTGCGGAAAGCCGCGCGGATTCAGATCGAAGCGATAGCTGCCGGCGGTCGGCGGATTCGACAGCGTGCCGGCCGCGGGTACGGTCAGCGGGCCGAGCTTCGGCGCGTTCGGATCGAGTCCGCGCGGCAGCGCCGGATAGGTCGCGATGTCGTGCGGATTCGCGAACGACGCGACCGCGAGCCAGGGTTTCTGTTCGGTCTCGGGCGACGGTGCGCGCGGCGCCGTCTGCAATTGCTGGGCGAGCTTGCGGTTGTAGTTCAGGCCGAGCGACTGGCCGCGCAGGAAGCCGCAGACGAGATCGGCGAAGCCGATGTCGCGATACGCGCCCAGATTGTTGATGCTCGATCCGTGCGGCTCGGGCCAGGACAGTTCCCAGTCGTCGAAGCCGTAGGCGTGCAGGCTGTGGTCGCGCGGGTTGCTGACGTGCCACTTGCCGAAGTAGTGCGTGCGATAGCCGGCGCCGCGGAACCAGTGGCCGAGCGTCGGGATGCCGTCGGCGGCGAGCCACGGAAAGCTTGGCGCATCGCCGTTCTTGAACAGGCCGTCGGTCTGCGTGACGCCGGTGCGCGTGCCGTATTGCCCGGTCATCAGCGCCGCGCGGCTCGGGATGCAGGCCGACGAGGCGATGGTGTGCCGGCGCAGCACGACCGCGTTCTCGCGCAGCGCGCACAGGCCCGGAAACCAGTCGCGGTACGCGGCGATCTGCGCATCGTCGCCCTGGAAGCCGATGATGTGCTTGAGCGCCGGCGCGAAGCCGCCGTCGGGTCCGTAGGCGAAACGCGGGAAGCGCAGCTGGTCGACGAGAATGACGAGGATGTTCGGACGCTTGGCCTGGCTGTTCACGGTTCCCCCTTCGACGTTAGTGGAATACGCGTAAGCGATCACAAATTCACATTGACGGCCGAGTGTATGCCAGCGGCATGTCGCTTTGTCGACACGGGGAGCCCCTCAGTGCCGACCGTCAGTCCGCGATTCCCGTCACATACCTGAACTGCGGCGGCATTAGCATGGACATTCCTGTCACGGCTTGCGGCGAGGATCGGTCATGCGCGGATTCCTGGTGCTGATGGCGTTGAGCGTTGCGGCGCCGGCCGCGGCGCTGACCGCCGGCGACTTCGCCTATCGCACGGTGACGAGCGACGGCGGCAACGGCTTCGCGCTGCCGTATCGCATCCATGTGCCGGCGGCGTGTGCGAGCCGGCGCTGCCCGCTCGTGCTGTTCCTGCACGGCGCCGGCGAGACCGGCAGCAACAACACGGCGCAGCTCAACAATCGCGCGAACGGCGCGTTCCGCCTGGCCGAGGACGCGCAGACGCTGGGCCAGCCCGTGATCATGGCTGCACCGCAGGCGCCGGAATGGTGGTCCAACGAGAACCCGACCGGCGGTCTCGCCGATCTCGTCGACGACGTGCAGCGCGAGTTCGGCTTCGATCCTGCGCGGCTCTATGTGACCGGTCTTTCGATGGGCGGCGGCGGCACGATCGGATTCCTGCAGCGCTACGACGCGGTCGCCGCGGCGGCGATTCCGATCTGCCCGGCCGGCGTCGTCAGCAGCACGATCGACCGCGACCGTCTGTGGGACACGCCGGCCTGGTATTTCCACGCGATCAACGACGGCACGGTGCCGGTCGACAATTCGCGCACGAGCGTGACGACCCTGCGCGCCGGCGGCGGCGATCCGCTGTACACGGAATTCGCGAGCGGCGATCACGGCATCTGGACCGAGACCTACAAGGTCGCGAAGCTCGCGCCATGGATGCTCGCGCAGCGCTGGCGCCTGCCGATGGTCGCGACCGGCCCGCGCGTGACTCTGACGACGCCCTCGACGGCGCTGCGCTGGTATACGAATGCCGCGAGTACCGCGACGGCCGGCACGATCGCGGCCGACGCCGTACCGACGGTGGTCAACTATGTCTTCGGCGCGCTGCAGGGCACCGCGGCCGGCACGACGAGCTTCACGACCGGCGCGCTCGCGATTCCGCCGAACGCGACGACGACGTTGCGGCTGCAGGCGACCGGCACGAGTCATGTCGCGAACTACGGCGGCAACACCACGTTCTCGCGCAGCGTGCGCGTGACGCATCCGGTGCCGGCCAATCGCGCGCCGCGCGCGGCGCTCTGGGTCGAGCCGGTCGCGACGGTCGGGCAGCCGCTGCGCCTGCGCGCGCTCGTCGACGACGACGCGCAGCCGCAGGCGGTGCCGGGTGTGACGTTCACGCTGATCGAGAGCCCGTCCGCAGCCGCGATCGAGGTCGATGCGGCGACGCCGGCGCTGGCCTGGTTCACGCCGGCGCAGCCGGGGCTCTATCGGTTCGAGATGCGCGCGAGCGACGGCGCGCTCGAGACGGCCGCGCGCGCGAGCGTGCTCGTGCTCGGCGCGGGCGCGCCGCGGCCGGCGCTCGTCGCGATCAACAGCGGCGGACCGGCGCTGACATTGAGCACGGGACAGCCGTTCGTCGCCGACGCATCGTTCACCGGCGGCGCGACCGAAGCGCTGACGACCGGCGTGACGAGCCTCATGGGCACGCAGGACGACGCGCTGTATCGCACGATGCGGCGCGGCAACAGTTTCAGCTATGCGCTCAGCGTGCCGAACGGGCGCTATCTCGTCGTGCTGCATTTCGCCGAGTGGCGCTGGTTCACCGCGGTCGCGCGCGGCATCGACGTCGCGCTCGAAGGCGCGCCGATGCTCGCCGGCTTCGATCTGTACCGCTGGGCGGGTCTGCGCAACGCGCTGCGCATCGGCGACGTCGTGACGGTCAGCGACGGCACATTGAATCTGGCGGTGCAGAAGACCGCCGGCGCGAACGGCGAGGCGCGGCTCGACGCGTTCGAAGTGCTGAGCCTCGGCGCGGGCGACGTGATCATGCGCAACGGGTTCGAGCCGCCGCTCTGATGGCCCCCGCGGCGCGTGCTTGCCGTGGACGAGGGCAGAACCCGTCCGCCGGAGCACCGTCATGTCCCGCCTGCTGCGTCTCGCACTGCCGTTCTGTCTCGCGTTTGCCGCGGCTTCGGCCGTCGCCGACGACGGCGATCCCGATACGAGTTTCTCGAGCGACGGCAAGGCGACGTTCGCCTGGCCCGATGGACAGGTCCAGGCCGAGACCACGGCGGTGGCCACGTTTGCGGACGGTTCCATCGCGGTAGCCGGGTGGATCGACAACGGCAACAACAATCGCGACTTCTCGGTCGTGCGCTTCACGCGCAATGGCGACGTCGACACGATGTTCGGCAATCTCGGCAGCGTCGTCGTGCCGTTCGACATCATGCCGGGCGCCGACGATCGCGCGGTCGCCGCGTTCGCGCAGGCCGACGGTTCGCTGCTCGTCGTCGGACATGCCGGCATTGCGGTGCAGCCGTATCAATATCCGGCGCTGATACGCCTGCTGCCGAACGGGCAGCTCGATCCGTCATTCGGCACGGGCGGCAAGTACGTCGTCACGTCGCATCCGCTCGGCACCGGCGCGAGCCTGCTGTTCACGAAGGCGCTGCGACAGCCCGACGGCAAGATCGTGCTTGCCGGCATCTGCGGCAGCTGCGGCAACGGCGGGCCGCCGGATTTTCTCGCGCTGCGCCTGCTTGCCAACGGCCTGCCCGACGCGGGGTTCGGCAATCAAGGCTGGTTCAACGCGGGGCGCGTCGACGGCACCGCGTGGGTCGACGAAACGCTGACCTCGATCGCGCTCGACCCGGCCGGGCGCCTGCTGCTCGGCGGCTATCAGGAAGTGCCCAGCGATCCGAACGAGCGCCGCACGCCGCTCGTCGTCTGCGTCGGCACGAACGGCCAGCGCGACCCGACGTTCGGCGACGATGGCTATTCGGCGATGAACCTGCTCGGCAGCTGGGAGGTCGGCGCGATCACGGCGGCGCAGCGCACGATCGCCGGCGGCTTCATCCAGCGGCGCATCTTCGTGGCGGTCAATCTCGATGCGGACAATTCGCAGACGCCGGCGAGTTTCCTCATGGCGATGAATCCCGACGGCGACGTGCTGGACACGTTCGGTACGAACGGGCTGACCGACCTCACGCGCGAGGAAGGCACGAAGATCCGCGCACTTGTCATGCGCCCGGACGACACCGTGACCGCGGCCGGCTGGATCGACCGCGCCGGCGCGGCGCAATACGATTTCTTCGTCGGACGCACGCTGTTCGACGGCACGCTCGACACGACCTTCGACAACGACGGCGTGCGCGTCGTCGCGTTCGACCTGACCACGAACGGGGAAGACCTGCCGACGGCCATGACCCTGTCGGCGCTGCGCCCCGTCGTCGCCGGCATCGCGCGCAAGCAGTTCGGCTCGCAGATATGGAACACGGCCGTGCTGCGCATGAATTCGGATCTGATTTTCGAAAGCGGGTTTTGAGGGGCGGGAGTCGAAAACGCTGGAGTCCTCTCCCCCGACGTTGTCGGAGGAGAGGGAGTCGCGCGGCTGCAATTTCGACGGTTTCGGGGAGTTCGGCCAGTTCAGACATGGAACGGCATGAACCTGCGTTCCACTCTTCTACGATTCCCGATTCCCGCCTACGGACACACCACCGCCGTGCCCACGGTATCGGTGCAGTTCGCGGTCGTGTTCAGCGGACGGCCCAGCGTGTAGTTCGCAAGAACTCCCGGCGTCACGTTGCCGTTGATGTACTTCAGCGCTTCGAAGCCGATCAGCGGCAGGCCGCGCAGGCCGGGGCCGGCCGAACCCGCGGGCAGGAACGGGCGCGGGATGTTGCCGCCGCCGACCGGCGTGAGCGTCAGCAGGCCCGTTTCGGTGGCCGGCACCGGATTGCCGACGTGCGTGCCGACGCGCGCGCCGAGCACGGGTGTGCCATCGACGCCGGGTGCCGGGCCGAAGCTCACGACGTCGGTCGCGTGGCAGAACGCGAACTGCGGCAGCGTGCTGACGGGCGGCGAGCCGACCGGGTCGGGCGTCACGGCGATCGTGCGGCCCTGGCGGTCGAACAGCGTCGCGTCGAACGGCGAGCACGAGGCGTCACGATCGGTCGTGTCGAACGCGCTCGCGAACGGCGCTAGCTGCGTGACTGCGCGCGTCGCGTCGGCGTGGAAGCGCTTGGTCGGGGCGGTCACGACCCACTCGGTGTTGCTGCCGAGGCCCGCTTCGCGCGACACGTCGCCCGACAGCGCATCGGCCATGAGCACCGCGGAGACCGCGTTGGCCGCGCGATGCGGCGGATAGACGAGGTCGACGAGCTTGCCGCCGACGAAGACCTGGGCGCGCACGGCGCTGCCGCCGTCGTTGACCGAGGCGAATGCGTCGTAGGCGGCCGGGTCGATCGTCGTGGACAGCAACTGCGTCGAGGAGAACGCCTCGAGCGCGGTCGCGTTGCCGCCGAACAAGGTGCCCTCGGCGACGTCGACGATCGCGAAGCTGCCGCGCAGCCCGCCCGACGGCGGCCGCGTCAGCGGTCCCGCGGCGATCGCGCGCAGGTCCTGGAACACCCCGCACTGGCGCTGGATCGCGGCGGTGTTCAGGTCGCCGAACAATTCAGCCCGCTCGACAATGTGGAAATAGCCTTCGCGCATGCGATCGGGCCCCGTCGGTCCGCCGTCCTCATTGCCGTCGGAGTAGTCGTACGGCAGGAATAGCTGATACGGCGCGCCGAACGCAGTGCCGGTCCAGACGTCGACGCCCGGCACGGTGCAGCTGTCGTCGCGTACGCCGACGGCCGCGGCCGGGCGGTTCTGATCGAGGTGCTCGAACGTCGTCGCGGTCCAGGTGTCGTGCGGCGCGAGCACGACGTCGAAGCGCAGCACGACGCGGCCGTTGTAGGCCTCGCGGAAGCTCACCTCGGCGAGCTTCGTGCGCGGCGTCGTGTTGACGACGCTGAGTATGGTCTGCTGCCCGGCATTGACCGTGTAATACGGAAACAGCAGCGCCTGGCCGGTGCCGCGCGAATTGACATAGACGGCGGAGGCCGGCAGCGCCGCGGCGGCGAGCAGGACGGCGCCCAGGGAACGAAACAGGTGGGACATGGCAGAACTCTCCTCGTATCGGGGGCGGTCGCGGCGCATCACGGGCACGGTGCCGAGCCGCCCGACGAGCAGGCGGCGCGCGAGGTCAGCGCGCGGCCCAGCGTGTAGTTCGCGAGGACGCCGGGCGTCAGGTTGCCGTTGACGTACTTCACGGCTTCGAAGCCGATCACGGGCAGGCCGCGCAGCGCGGGACCGTCGGTGCCGGCCGGCAGGAACGTGCGCTGGTCGCCGATGACACCGAGCGTGAGTTCCAGCGATCCGGCGTCGGTCGCAGGGCTGGCCTCGCCGGCGCGCGCGCCGAATGCGGAGCCGAGCACCGGCGTCGCTTCGAGCGACGGCGGCGCGTCATAGGCGACGACATCGACCGCATGGCAGAGCATGAATTGCGGCGGTTCGAACGGCGGAGGCGGGTCGAGGAACGGTCCTGGCAGCAGCGCGACGCTGCGACCGCGGCGATCGTGCAGAGTCGCCGCGAACGCCGTGCAGGCGCGATCGGGACCGCTCGCGCCGAACAGGTTCGCGAACGGCGCGAGCTGCGTCAGCGCGCGGTCGCCGTCGGCATGAAAGCGCTTGGTCGGCGCGCTGATCACCCATTCCGAGTTGCTGCCGAGCCCCGCTTCGTGCGTGACGTCGCCGAGCAGTGCGTCGGTCATGAGCAGCGCCGACAGCGCGTCGACCTTGCGGTTCGCGGGATAGGTGAATTCGACGAGCTTGCCGTCGACCGGCACGCGCGCGCGAATCCCGTCGGCGGCGACGGCCGGTGCGGCGAACGCGTCGAACAGGATCGGATTTTCGTTCGGCACGAAATGCGGCGTCGTGCTGAAGCCCTCGATCGCGGTCGCGTTGCCTGCGAGGATCGTGCCCTCGGCGACGTCGACGACGGCGAAGCTGCCGCGCAGGCCGCCGGCCGGCGGACGCAGCGAGGCGTGCGTCGCGATGGGTTTCAGATCGGCGAAGCGATTGCAGTTGCGCGTGTTCGCCGCGACCGCGAGGTCGTCGACGAGTTCGGCGCGCTCGACGAATTCGAAATAGCCCTCGCGCATGCGCGTCGCGGCGCGCGGACCGCCGTCCTCGTTGTTGCCGGTGTAGTCGAACGGCAGGAACGACTGGGACGGCCCGCCGTTGGCCGTGCCGGGATTCGTCCAGGCGTCCAGCGTCGGCGAGGTGCACGAGTCGTCGCGCCGGCCGAGGTGCGTGATGCCGTCGGCCGGCGATTCGAACACCGTGCCGGTCCAGGTGTCGTTCGCGCCGAGGATCACGTCGAAGCGCAGCACGAGTCGGCCGTTGTACGCCTCGCGGAAATTGACCTGCACGATCTTCGCGCGCGGCGTGGTGTTGGCGAGCGAGAAGATCGTCTGCTGCCCCGCGTTGACCGTGTAGTACGGATACAGCAGCACCTGGCCGGTGCCGCGGGGATTGATGAACATGGCCGCCTGCGCCGGCGCGACGGCGCAGGCGAGCAGGCAGAGACCGAGCAGTCGAGGACGCATTGCGGACACTCCCTTGTTGTTGTTGTGGAGGGATGCGATTAAATACGATCGGATTCGTAGCATTTGTTAATTTCAAGCTAAGCGCCGCGCCCGCGTCGTGCCGTTACCGATTCGTTTCCGCCGCGGGGCTTTCCGTCGCACCGGTGCTGGAGCGCCGCCGGTGCCGCCGCTACGATCGTCTGCCGCGCGCCCAGGCGAAACGATGAACGTCCGACAGGTCAAAACCTTCTGCCGCGGTCTGCCGGCGACGCGGGAGCGTCTGCTCGGCGCACCGGAAAACATTCTCGTGTACTCGGTCGGCGCAAAGAACTTCGCATGGTTCAAGACCAGCGAACCCGAGCGCTGGCGCTTCAGCTTCCGCGTGACGCCGGAACGCTTCGTCGAGCTGACCGACATGCCGGGTGTGAAGCCCGCGCGCTACATGGCGCGCTTTCACTGGATCACGATCGTCGACGTCGCCACGTTTCCGGCCGGCTATCTGCGCGAGCTCGTGGTCTGGGCGCACGGGCGCGCAGCGGGCGGCCTCACGCGCAGGAGGCGCCTCGAACTCGGGCTCTGAGAAATGAGTGTTGAGGAATGAGAGACGGGTAGCGTGGTCGCGATCTCCCGTTCGTCACTCCTCGACACGCATTCCCCGGCTGCCGCGGAGAAAACGTCGCGCGACTGCGTACTGCGGAACGACGGCGGCGCTGCGCCCGGCCACGAGGCCGGCCGCGCGTATCGCCGGCCTTTCATCGGAGCCTCATCCATGCAACGTATCGCTCATCCGTTTCACCGCGCCTGCCTCGCCGCCGCCGTCGCCCTCGCGCTGGCCGGCTGCCAGGATTCCGATGCCGGCGGCAGCGCCGCGCGTCCGGCGCAGACACGCATTGCGGCCGCACCCGCGCCGGCCGCCGTCGCCGATCCGCAGGCCGCGCTCGTCGACGAAGTGGCCTCGGCGCTGCAGGCCTGTTCCTACGACGGCGCGCCGGTGCGCGTCGGCAAGGTCGGCGCGGCGCCGCCGTCGGAATGCCGCGACATGGTCGCGCAGATCATGGCGTTCACGGGCCTGCCGCAGAACTTCACCGTCGTCGAGGCGCCGGTGCCCAACGCCGCGGCGGTCATCCTGCTGGACGACAAGAAGATTCCGCAGCGCGTGATCGCGTTCAACAAGGATTTCATGGGCATCGTGCGCGCGTCGACGCGCGGCAACGCGTGGGCGCCGGTCAGCATCATGGCGCACGAGATCGGCCATCACCTGTCGGGTCACACGATCACGCCGGGCGGCAGCCAGCCGCCGACCGAACTCGAGGCGGACAAATTCAGCGGCTTCGTGCTGTACAAGATGGGCGCGTCGCTCGACGACGCGCAGACCGCGATGTCGACGCTCGTCGCCGACGGTCCCGACGGCGCGACGCATCCGGGACGCGGCAAGCGTCTCGCCGCGATCAAGGAAGGCTGGACCCAGGCCTGCCGGCAGCAGGGCGCCGGCGAGTGCGGCGGCCTGTCGCAGGCGGCATCGACGATCGCGATGCAGGCACCGGTCGTGACCGCGCCGGCGGCACCGGCACCGGCGCGTACGGAGCCCGCGCGCGTCGAGGCGGCCGCGGCCGCGCCGCAGACCGCGAGCGTTCCGCCGCCGCGCGCGAGCGCGCCCGCGCCGGCCGTCGCGCCACGCATCGCCGCGGCCGGGGGCGTCGACACGATTCCGGCGCCGGGATCGACGCCGTCGAAGTTCGATCGGTTCATCTACGACGAATACGGCGTGCTCGACCCGGCCTGGCGCAAGCAGTTCGAACAGCGGATGTTCGATCACGCGCGCCTGCACGGCGTGGAGATCGTGACGCTGCTCGTGAAGGACCTGCACGGCCTCGACGGCGATGCGTACGCGCAGGCGATCATGCGCCAGCTGCGCGTGGGCAAGCTCGACGTCGGCAACGGCGCGGTGCTCGTCGTCGCGCCGGATGCGAAGCAGGTCGGCCTCGCGATGGGGCCGGGCGTCGCGCTGCAGATGGCCGGACACGACAAGAAGCAGTCGCTCGAGCGCTGGCTCGAAACCGGCTGGCCTAACTGCGCGCGCAAGAACGCCTGCGGCAACTGGACCGAGAACTTCCTGCTCGCCGCCGACCACATCCGCCGCGATACCGACGACATCGAGTGGACGATCCGCTACCAGAGCTTCGGCGAGCTGATCGGCGCGTACACGGCCTACAACGACGAACGCCGCGAGAGCGGCGCGCGCTTCGACCCGAAGACCGATCCGTCCTACGAAAAGATCGCGCAGATCGAAGGCAAGGTGATCGCGGTCGACGTGCCCGACGACTACGCCGGCGCGCGCGTCAACGCGATCACGGCGCAAAAGCGCAATCCGCTGCACGTGCAGACGGCCGACGGCTACGCGCTCATGCTCTACGTCGATCCGCATACCGAAGCATTGATGCCCGGTGGAAAACTGCAGGCCGGCCGCAGCTATCGCTTCGTGACGCGCGTGAACAGCCTGAGCTGGAACCGCAAGGACACGCAGTCGTTCGATCTGTTGAGCTATGACAGTGTGAGGTGATGGGGCGCGGATGGGGAATCGGGGAGCTGCCGCGAAAACCTCGCCTTGCCCGGGTGTCGCGAAGCCTGTCCGCTCCGGCCGGGAAACAGCCAGCGCATGCCTTCAAACGGAGAAGCGGCAAACAGTCACTTCTCCGCCTTCTTCACCGTCGGCAGAAACGCAACCTTGGCTTCGCCGCGCCGTTCGCGTTCGCGCGCAGCGAGCCATTCGAGCAGCGGCGCCCAGTCGTCGCGGTGGCTGCGGGCCGCGCCGGACTCGTCGTCGAACAGGCTCGCGCCGGCGGCCGCCAGGCGAACATAGAGCTGCGAATCGCGGACGCGGATCAGGCAGGTCTGGGTCAGGCGCTGCAGCGTGGCATCGAGGTCGCGTGCGGCGACGGTGCGTTCGCGCAGGCGATTGGCGATCAGGCCGACGCGCAGCCGGCCGCCACGCACTTCGGGCAGGCGCCGCACGATGTCGAGGAAGCCCAGCGTCGCACGCACGTCGAGCGGCGAGGGCACGACCGGTACGAGCAGCACGTCGGCATGGCGTGCGAACGGTGCGAATTCGTGCGCGCGCAGTCCGGCGGGCGTGTCGATCAGCAGCACCTGCGTGTCGCTCGGCAGGCGCAGCACCCAGCCGGCACCCAGGCCGTGGGCCGGGTCGTTGCTCGCGAGCGCGCGCAGCGGTGCGCGCTGGGCGCCGCGCAGCTGGGTCCAGGCCAGCGACGAGCCCTGGGGATCGCAGTCGACGAGCGTCGTCGCGCGGCCGGCGCGGGCGTAGTGGCCGGCCAGCGTCGTCGTCAGCGTGGTCTTGCCGCTGCCGCCCTTGCTGTTGGCGATGAGTATGCGGAACACGGCATTTCCCCCGGTCGTCCGGGCCGGCCTCCGGCCGGCGCGGCCTTGGTCTGATCGGCCGTTCGTGCGCGACGGCGGTCCGCTCGCCCCCCTGAAAGTGCGCACGCGCCGATCTTAGGCCAGCGCGCGACCGCTGGATACAGGGCGCCGCGCCGGCGTGCGACTTGCCCGACGAGTTGCGGCTGCAACTGCACCGGCGCGGGCAAGGTCTTGCCGAGACTCGCATCGCCGTAGTGTAAAAATTCCGTTTTCGCCCGGCGATGTGTCGATCGCAGGCCGTTCCGAGGCTCCATGTGCGCATGCAACAAGAAATTGCAAAATATACGTATTAACATGTCGAATACGCCGCGCCGTTCGGTTTCCGTGCGCGCCGGCGTTTGTGCTTACGGACAATCCTGAAATCCGCCGCGCGGACGTGCCGGGCTCTTCCGGGGCGCGCGCGAGCGACGTCGTTGCGACGCCGAGGTTCGCGGGCGATGCGCGCCGGCGCGGTTTCCGGGTCCGAAGCAAGGCGTTCGCGCGCGCAGGGGACGCGTGCCGCTCCGGTTCACGACGCAAGGGGCCCGTCGTGCGTTCACACGCAACGCAAGCCAACCCGAAGTTGACGGAGAACATATGGAAATCCAGAAACGCAATCTGCTGCGTGCGCCGCTCGCGGGCGCATTCACGCTGCTGCTCGGCGGTCTCGCCGCCACCGGCGCGCAGGCGCAGAACTACGAGGCCTACTACGGCGAGCGCGACACGCTCGACGCCGGCGAGGACGTGAAGTCGGTGAACTACTGTCCGCGCACCGGCAGCATCGTTGCCGGCACGCGCCGCACGACGACCGGCATCGAGGCGCTGGTCACGCGCGTCGACGACAACGGCGTCGCGCTGTGGCAGTACGGCTACCGCGTCGGCGGCAGCACGCGCACGACATCCAACGCGATCGTCGAACTGCGCGACGGCACCGGCTTCGCGCTGACCGGCTCGATGGTGCGCACCGACACGCACATCTACGTGATGCGCATCAACTGCGACGGCAAGCCGGTCTGGACGCGCGTGCTCGGCAACACGGCGACCGGCAGCCGCGCGATCGGCTACGACATCATCGAGGCCGGCCCGGTGCTGTCGCCGGTTCCGCCGCCGCCGAGCCAGCTCATCGTCGTCGGCGACGAGAACCTGCCGGCACCGGCCGGCGCGGTCGCCGGCCGCATCGTCCGCCTGACCTCGGCCGGCGGTTTCGTCTGGGACCGCGCCTATGCGCAGCCCAACCATCCGCTCGGCCTGCGCTTCCGCGCCGTGACCGAGAACCGCTCGGCGAACGCGAACCTGCCCGACATCGTCGTCGCCGGTTCGGCCGCGCGCGGCCAGACCTGGGCGACCGACCGCCGCGGCCTGATGTTCCGCACGCTCAGCACCGGCGCGCCGGTCTGCAACGCAGTGCTCGGCAATGTCGACAGCACGAACGAGGACTACTACGGCATCACGCGGCTCACCGCGGCGAACTTCAACAACGAGAGCGTGCTCGTCGGCGCGACGCAGGCCGCAACGGCGGCTGGTCCGTCGGTCTATCTGACGCGCTTCAACGCCGGCGGCTGCGTGCCGCTCGTGCAGTCGGTCTGGCGCGACCTGACCGCGGGTGCGACGGCGTTCGACGTCGTCGAATCGATCGTGACCACGGCATCGGCACCGACCGTCGTCGCGACCGGCACGATCGCCGGCGCGACGGTGGCGGGCGACGGCTTCGCGCTGACCGCGGTCGACGCGAACCTCGGGCCGTTCGGCGGCCAGTACCGCTACAGCACGCAGAGCGACAAGCGCGAAACGCTGCTCGCGATCGACAACAAGCGCGATCGCTTCGTGATGGCCGGCAGCACGTTCACCGACTGGGACGCGGTCAACGACACGCAGGACTTCTATCTCGTGCAGACCGATCCGAACAAGAAGGATCAGTGCGTGCGCGAGTGGGACTTCAGCTGGTCGCCGACACAGCTGCCGTATCAGGTCTTCACGCCGCCGATCAAGGTGCTGCAGGCGATGGCCGTGGTCGAGACCGAAGCGATCGAGGCGCGCGACGAAGGCTATTGCTGTCAGCTCGATCCGAACTGAGCAGGCCGGCCGGGCGCGACCGGCGCGCCCGTGTACATGCGTGAGTTATCCACAATCTCGCCAGGCCCTGTCATGCGGG
>NZ_DATIGT010000326.1:0-19817 GCF_035481375.1 Tahibacter sp. | reverse complement strand
GCCCTGGGCCGTGCCGCGCTGGCGCGACGCGCTGCGCCGGCGCGATGCGCGCGTGCTGCTGCCGCTGGCCTGGATCGTGCTCGTGGTCGTGTTCTTCACGTTTCCGAAGGGCAAGCGCGACGTCTACATCATGCCGGCGCTGCCGTTGCTGGCGCTGCTCGTCGGTGCGCAGCTCCAGGCGATCGCGCAGCGGCCTGCGTTCCGGCGGCTCGTGCTCGGCTTCGTCGCGGCACTCGGCGCGGTGTTCGCGATCGTCGGCGCGCTGGCCTGGAGCGGCCATCTCGAGCGCGCGAACCGGCTCGTCGAGCAGCGCGGCCTCGAAGCCGGCGGCCAGATGCTCTGGCTGTTCGTGCTCGTCGTCGGCGTCGTCGCGCTGGCCTCCGCGGCGTGGTGGCGCACGCGGCGCAGCCTGCTTGCGCTCGCGCTGACCCTCGCCACGCTGTGGCTCGGCTACAGCTTCTGGGCCTATCCCGTGCTCAACGATTCGACGTCGGCCGCGGCCGTCATGCGCCGTGCCGGCGAGATCGTCGGCAAGGATGCCGAGCTCGGCCTGGTTGCCTGGAAGGAACAGAACCTGCTGCACGCCGACCGGACCGCGCGTGATTTCGGCTTCGTGAAACCCTGGCATCTGCAGCTCGCCGAGGGCCGGCGCTGGCTCGCCGAAGCGCCGGAGCGACGCTGGCTGTTCGTGCTGCGCACGGCGTTCGGCGCCTGTGTCGACACGAACAAGGCGACGTATGTCGGGCACGCCAACCGTCGCGAATGGTATGTGCTGCGCTACGACGCGTTCCGCGACGGGTGCGATCCTGCCGTGCAGAAAACCGCTGAGGACGCCGACGCGAACGGCGATTGACGCAAATTTGCGTCATGGCGTGTTCAATTCCGCCGGGCGGACGACGTATCCTCAGCCTCACTGTCCAGGGGGAAACAGTCCATGCTCGACTCAGCCGTGCCACGCAAGACGCTGCAGGGGCAGCGCGAACTCGTCGATCGCCGCCAGAAGCTGCATGCGCGCTCGCGCTCGCTGCTGATTGCGGTCCACGGCGCGCATTCGGTTGCCGAACTCAAGCGCCAGTTCGCCGCGCTCGGCGACGTCGGCAGCATTCTCGACGAGCTCAGCGCGCTCGGCCTGATCGCCGCGGACGGCATGCCGTCCGCGAGCGCTGCCAATCCAGGCGCGGCCGCGCCGGCCGACGCGGAACTGCCGCCGCTGCAGCTCGCGCGCGCGTTCATCAACGAAACCGCGGTCGCCGCGTTGGGCCTGCGCGCGTTCCTGTTCACGCTGAAACTCGAGCGCTGCTACACGAAGGCGGAACTCACCGAGCTCCTGGCCGAATATCGCCGCGTGCTCGGCAAGGCCAAGGGCGAGGAGTTCGCCGTGGCCATGGCGCTGCGCGTCGAGGACATCCTGCGGCGCGCGTGAGCCATCAGGCGATGCGCTGGCCGCGGTCGAGCAGCCAGAGCTTGATGAATTTCTGCCGCACGTAGTTCGCTTCGACCCAGGCGTAGATCAGTCCGCGCCAGCCGTCGAGGAATCCCGCGCGCAGCACGTAGCCGCGAAAGAAGCGCCAGAACGGATTCACGACGAGATTGACGAGACGCGCGCGGCGGCCGCGCGCGTGGTCGTGCTCGGCCATGAGCTGCGCGTAGCGTTCGAGTCGTCGCAACTGATCGGCGAGCGATCGATAGGCGCGGTGCTCGAGATCGCCGGGCAGCAGCTGCACCGTGCCGTCCACGCTGACGTGCTCGTGGATCTCGCGATCGCCGCGCCAGCCGCCGCAGCGCCGGTCGAACAGGCGCAGTACGCGATCCGGATAGGCATTGCCGTGGCGCAGGAACGCGCCGAAATAGTCGGTCGCGCGCGCGAACCGATACCCCCGGGCGGCGAAGCCGGCGTCGCGCGCCGCGTCGATGGCGTCCCGCAGCCGCGGCGTCACGCGTTCGTCGGCATCGAGGCAGAGCACCCAGTCGTGCCGCGCCTGTGTCACCGCGAAATCCTTCTGCCGGCGATAGCCGTCGAACGCGCGTTGGATCACGCGCGCGCCGAGCGCGGCTGCCCGCTCGGCCGTGCCGTCGGTGGAACCCGAATCGACGACGACGATCTCGTCGCAGAACGCGAGCGAGGCAAGGCAGTCGTCGATGCGGTCGATTTCGTTGAACGTGATGATGCAGGCCGACAGGCCGACGCGCAGGGGAGTGGACATGCGCAGAGCGTAGCAGCCGCGCGGGCGGATGCCGCGACACAATCGCGACTGCACTACCGACACCATGCAGGCACTACACTTCACGCCGGTTCCCGCCACCCGCCGCCTATGTCGCCAACCTCCCGTTTCCGTCCGGTTCCGCCGAGCTGGCTCGCGCTGTGGTTCGTCGTCGTGCTGTTCGCCATCTTCCAGCACGGTCCGATGCCGCTGTATTCGACGCGCACGCTCGCGGTGGCCTGGGAGATGTGGAACCAGAACCAGTTCCTCGTGCCGCACATCAACGGGCATCCCTACAGCCACAAGGTGCCGCTGCTGTTCTGGCTGATCCACGCGGGCTGGGCGGTGTTCGGCGTCAACGACGTCTGGCCGCGGCTGCTGCAGGTAATGATCGGAGCGGGCTGGCTGGTGGCCGCCGCCGCGCTCGCGCGCCGCGTGTTCGCGCTGCGGCCGGCGGTCGCGCGGCTCGCGCCGTGGTTCCTGATCGCGCTCGCGTATTCGTTCCTGTTCGGCCTGCAGATCATGTACGAGGTGCTGCTGGCGCTGACCGTCGTGCTGGCGCTGCTCGCCCTGTCCGGCAGGCCGCGCTGGGGCTGGTTCGCGCTCGCGGTGGGCGCCGGCCTCATGACCAAGGGCCCGGTCATGCTGCTGCATGTCGCGTTTCCGTTCCTGTTCGGTCCCTGGTGGAGCGAACACGCGCGCGCCGATCGCGGCGGCTGGTACAGGCGCGGCGCGCTCGCGCTGGCCGGCGGTGCCGCCATCCTCGTCGCCTGGGCGCTGCCGGCCGGATTCGCCGGCGGCGAGGCATATCGCAACGAACTGTTTTTCCTGCAGACCGCCGGACGCATGGTCGACAGCTTCGATCACGCGCGGCCGCTCTGGTGGTATCTGCCGATGCTCGCGGTATTGCTGTTTCCGTGGATAGGCTGGCCGCGCCTGTGGCGCGCGGCGCTCACGTTCTCGCGGCCGATCGGCGACGGCGAACGGTTCCTGATCAGCTGGCTCGTGCCGACCTTCCTCGTGTTCTGTCTGGTCTCGGGCAAGCAGGTCTACTACCTGCTGCCGCTGCTCCCCGGCGTCGCGATGGCGCTGGCCTTTGCGCTCGCGCGGCAGCAGACGCGCGAGACCGGCGGCGGCCGCATCTGGGGCGCATGGCCGCTCGCGCTCGCGGCGTTCGCGTTCGCCGTCGCGCTCGCGCTGCTGCCGGTCTGGCTGGCGAGCGGGCACCTGCATTCGCACTGGCTGCACGACGCGTCGCGGCTGAGCCCCTGGTTCGCGGCCGGCTTCGTCGCGCTGGGTCTGATCCTGCTGCTGCCCGGCGAGGGCGAGCGCGAACTGCATCGGATCGCCGGCGCGTCGCTGTTCGGCGTCGCACTCGCGCATGCGCTGTTCGCGTATTCACTGTTCCACAATTTCAATCTCGATCCGGCCGCCGCCGTGTTCGCGCGCGCGCAGCGCGAGGAACGGCCGATCGCGAACGTCGGCCAGTACGAGGGCCAGTTCCACTACCGCGCGCGGCTGCGCGGCAGCATCGACGAAATCCGCATCGGCGAGGTCGGCGAATGGGCGCGCGCGCATCCGCGCGGGCTGATCGTGCGTTATCCGGCCAAGCTCGACCCGCGCGCCCGGCGCTACGCGATGCTGATCCAGCCGTTCCGTTCGCGCTGGCTCGAGATCTGGGACGCGCCGACGCTCGCCGCCGTAGAAGCCGGCCAGACGCCCGCCGAACCCGCTCAGCGCACCGCGCTGTATCCGCCGGACTACTGGCGCTACGGCGAACCCGTCGAGCGCGACGGGGAATGAACAGGCGCGGCGCAGGCTGGGGTGAGCGCATCGAACCCTGGCATCGAGGTATCCCGCCGCGCCGATCGCCGAGGGGAGGGAATGCCCGCGTGTCGGGTAGACGCCGGGAAGCATTCCTCCGCCGGGCGAATGCCATGCGGAAACACCTCGATGTCGAGACTCGCCTGTGGCTCACCCCAACCCGCGGAGTGATCAGAGCTGCCGCAGGAACGCGACGAGATCCTTCTTTTCGTCGCCGCTGAGCTTCGTTTCGAGCACGAGGTTGAAGAATTCGACCGTGTCGTCGAGCGTCAGCAGGCGGTCGTCATGCAGGTACGGCGGCGAGTCCTTGATGCCGCGCAGCGGGAAGGTCTTGATCGGACCGTCCGCGCTGGCGAGCCGGCCGTTGATGTTCTTCTGCTTGAAGAAGCGTTCGACCTGCAGGTTGTGCATCAGGTTGTCGGTGTAGAACGGCGGGACGTGACAGGTGGAGCATTTGCCTTTGCCGAAAAACACGTCCTGTCCGCGCAACTCCGACTCGCTCGCTTTCTTCGGATCGAGCCGGCCGTCCCAGGCCAGTTTCGGCGCCGGCGGAAAATCGAGCAGCGCCTGGAATTCGGCCATGAAATGCACCTGGCTGCCGCGCTCGAGAATGTTCACGCCCTTCTTCGTCGCGATCACCGGATCGCCGTCGAAATAGGCCGCGCGCTGCTCGAACTCGGTAAAGTCCTCGATCGTCTTGAGCGCGCGCTGCGAGCCGAACAGGCGCTGGATGTTGTTGCCGCGCAGGCTCGGCGTGTCGATGCGATGCCGGTGTTCCTGCGGCCGTATGTCGCCGACCAGATGCGTCGCCGCGTTGGTGTGGCCGTTCGCGTGGCAGTCGAAGCAGGCGACGCCGAGGCTCGGACGCTCCGAGCGCCGGTCGGCGGTCAGGTTGAACTGCTGCTGCGGAAACGGCACGACGAGGAGCCTGAGTCCTTCGAGCTGCTTCGGATTGAGCAGGCCGTTGAACAGCTCGTAATAGTTGTCCGAGGTGACGAGCTTGCCCTTGGACACGTCGCCGAGATCCGGACGCGTCGTCAGGAAGATCGGCGCCGGGAATTCGGGCAGCAGATGGTCGGGAAAATCGAAATCGAGATCGAAGCGCGTGAGGTCGCGGCGCGCCTGCTTGTTGATCTCGTCGATCTGGAACTTCGGGAACAGCATGCCGCCTTCGCCGTGGTTCGGATGCGGCAACGGGAAGAAACCCGCCGGCCACAGATCCCGGCTCTTGATCTCCTCGGGCGGCATCGCCGCGAGCGCATCCCAGCTCTGGCCGCTCTTGAGCTTGACGCGCACGCCTTCCTGCACGGGCTTGCCGCGCGACATGGTCACGCCGCTCGCGGCGCGGTCGGCGAGGTCGTAGCGTTCGTCGAGCAGCGCCTTGTGGCGCTGCTGGATCTGCGCCTTCTGCGACTTCATGCGCGCCATCACGGTCGCGAAGTCTTCTTCGATGACGTTGGTATAACTCGTCGGTTTCGCCGGTTCGGCGGCGAGGGCGGCGCCGGCGAGCGTGGCGATCAAGGTCAGGCTGGCTATCGCGGGGAATTGCGTGGACCTGTTCATGGAGCCTCCGGAGTTCGGTATGGCTGAGGCGGGCGTCCCCCTGATGGGAATCCCTGCCGACTGCCGTTCCGACAGTCGGCAGAGTCGCCGAGTCCGGCACACACACCCGGATTCGGCTCCGCTGGCCGGGCGCTTACGCGCTCGACCACGAGCGGCGCATCGCTGCGCCGCGGGAATGTCGACGCTATTCGACGTTCCCTGACATGCCGCACGAGGCGGCCCGGCGAGCATGCGGCGATGCGAGCTTGTATACCAATCAACCGATTCGATGGTTTCGATTGGATCGGTCAATGCTGCGCAGCCGCATGAATCGTGCGGCGTGGCGGGTCGATGCCGCGTGACCATCGGCGGACGAAGGCGCTATGCTGCACCGTCGTTTTTTCGCAACAGGGGCGGACATGGCTTCCGGACATATTCTCGTCGTCGACGACGAGCCCGATATCCGTTCCCTCGTGCAGGACATCCTGCAGGACGAGGGCTATCAGGTCAGCGTGGCCGAGAACGCCGCCGCGGCGCGCGAACTGCGCCGCCAGGTGCGCCCCGATGCGATCCTGCTCGACATCTGGATGCCCGACACCGACGGCATCAGCCTGCTGCGCGAATGGTCCGAGCGCGGCGGACTGAACTGTCCCGTCATCATGATTTCGGGACACGGCACGGTCGAGACCGCCGTCGAGGCGACGCGGCTCGGTGCCTACGACTTCGTCGAAAAGCCGCTCTCGCTCGCAAAGCTGCTGCTGACCGTCGAGCGTGCGCTCGAGGCGAGCCGCCTCAAACGCGAGAACGAAGGACTCAAGCGCCAGATGCCGGTGCCGCTCGAGCCGGTCGGCTCGTCGCGCGTGATGCAGGCGCTGCGCGGCCAGCTCGAACGCATGGCCGGCCACGACACCTGGCTGCTGCTCAACGGCGAGGCCGGCAGCGGCAAGGAATCGCTCGCGCGCTGGCTGCACGAGAAGAGCGCGCGGCGCAGCGGGCCGTTCGTGACCGTGGCCTCGGGCTCGATCGCGCGCGATCACGCGGCGCAGGCCCTGTTCGGCGCCGAGGACAACGGCACCGTGCAGATGGGCCTGCTCGAGCAGGCCAACGGCGGCACGCTGTACCTCGACGAAGTCGCCGAACTCGATCCGGAAATGCAGCTGCGCCTGTCCTCGACGCTCGAGCGCCGCGCGCTGATCCGCTGCGGCGGACGCGAGCCGGTCGTGCTCGACCTGCGTGTGATCGCGGCGACGGCGCAGGACCTCGACAATCTCGTCGCGGTCGGCCGCTTCCGCGAAGAGCTCTACTACCAGCTCAAGGTCGTGCCGCTCGCCGTGCCCGCGCTGCGCGAGCGCGTCGAGGACGTGCCGGAGCTGCTGCAGTACTACGCCGACTTTTTTTCCAATCGCGACAAGTTGCCGTATCGCATTTTCCCGGTCGCCGTGCAGAACCGGCTGCGCAACTACGGCTGGCCCGGCAATCTGCGCGAACTGCGCAATCTCGTGCAGCGCCTGCTGATTCTCGGCGCCGCGCCCGAGGTCGAACTCGGCGAAGTCGAGCAGGCGCTGTCCGGCAGCGCGCCCGCGCCGCGCACCGGTGCGCGCGGCGACGGATTCGACATCGACTTCGGCCTGTCGCTGCGCGAGGCGCGCGAGCAGTTCGAACGCGTCTATCTGCTGCGCCAGCTGCAGGAAACCGGCGGCAGCGTCGGCAAGCTCGCCAAGCTCGTCGGCATGGAGCGGACCCATCTGTACCGCAAGCTCCGCGATCTGGGGGTCGATGTGAAGGCGAGTTCGCGCGAGGATTGAGGTTCCGCCGTAGGGCAGGCCGCTGTTGACCAGGGGGGCAGCGTGCACGAGAGCGAAGAAACGCTACACGAGAGGGGCGGCGCGTCGGGCGATGCACCGCTGCCCGAGCAGATAGGGCCGTACCGCATTCTCGGCCTGCTCGGCGAAGGCGCGATGGGACGCGTCTACCGCGCGCGCGAGACGCAGCCGCCGCGGGATGTCGCGCTCAAGGTCCTGCATGCGCTCGGCCGTTCGGCACTGACCCGGTTCCGGCGCGAAATCGAACTGCTCGCGCAGCTCGAACATCCCGGCATCGCGCGGCTCTACGCCGCGAGCGATCCCGCCGACGCGCAGCGCACGCCGCCGTGGCTCGCGCTCGAGTACGTGCGCGGCGACGATCTCGTCACCGACGCGAACCGCCGCGCGCTCGGCCTCGACGCGCGCCTGCAGCGGCTGGTCGAAGTCTGCCGCGCGGTCCACTACGCCCACGGCCGCGGCGTCATCCATCGCGATCTGAAGCCCGGCAACATTCTCGTCGACGAGAACGGCCAGCCCAAGGTGCTCGACTTCGGCATCGCGCGGCTCGCCGACGGCTGGTCGCGCGAGGTCACGCAGCTCGGGCAAGTGCTCGGCACCGTGCCCTACATGAGTCCCGAGCAGCTCTCGGGCAACAGCGCGCAGGTCGATGTGCGCAGCGACGTGTATGCGCTGGGCTGCATCGCCTACGAACTCGTCGGCGGCCGCCTGCCGTATCCGCAACTCGCGACATCGACGCTGTTCGAGGCGATCGACATCGTGCGGCATCAGGCGCCGCTGCCGCTCGGCCGCCTCGCCGCCGCCGCGCGCGGCGATCTCGAGACCGTCGTCATGAAGGCGCTCGCGAGCGAGCCCGAACGGCGCTACAGCTCGGCTGCGGAGTTCGCGGCCGACCTGCAGCGCGTACGCGGGCACCGGCCCGTCGACGCGCGGCCGCCGACGCTCGGCTATCTGCTCGCGCGTTTCGTGCGGCGGCATCGCCTTGCCAGTGCGGCCGCCGCCCTCGCCGTCGTCGCGCTGATCGGCGCGAGCGCCGTTTCGCTGCGCCTGGCCTGGTCCGAAGCCGCCGCGCGGCGCGAAGCCGAACTGCGCGTGACCGAAGCCTCCGCGGTCAACGGCTTCCTCGAACGCATGCTCGTATCGGCCGATCCCGACCGCGCGCAGGGCGGCGACGTGACCGTGCGCAGCGTGCTCGACGCCGCGCAGGCGGAACTGCCGCAGGCCGGGCTCGCGCCGCTCGCCGCAGCGCGCGTGAAGCTGACGCTCGCGACGAGCCTGCTCAATCTCGGCGAGGCCGCGCGCGCGCAGGCCGTGTTCGCCCAGGCGCTCGCGGGACTCGACGCGAGCGCGCCGGTCGAGCTGCGCGATGCGCTCGTCGTCGGCGAGGCGCGCGCGCTCTATGCGCAGCACAAATACGCCGACGCCGACGCGCTGCTGGTTCCGCTGCTCGCGAGGGCGGCGCCCGAACCGCAACCCGCGATCCGCGTCGACGCGCGGCTCGCGCAAGGCGAGGGACTGCTCGCACAGGGCAAATCCGACGCCGCCGAACACGCGCTGCGGCCGCTGCTGCGCGATGCGCAGCGCGAACTCGGCGACGGTCACGCGCTGACCCTCGCGGTCAGCCGCAACCTCGGCTCGACGCTGCGGCTCGCCGGCCGCTACGACGAAGCGATCGAACTCGCGCGCGGTTCGCTGTCGGTGCATCTCGCGCAGGTCGGCGCCGATCATCCGCAGACGCTCAAGGTGCGCGGCCTGCTCGGCGCGCTGTACGAACTCAAGAACGACGACGCCGCGGCCGAGACCGAGTTCCGCGAAGTCATCGCGGTGCGCACGCGCGTGCTCGGCGCGGCGCATCCGGAAACCCTCAACGCGCAGCAGGCGCTCGCGTCGTTCCTCGTGCGCCGCGGCGAATCGGAGCAGGGCATCGCGCTGATCCGCGACGTGCTCGAAGCGCGCCGGCTGCGCGGCGAGGACGCTACGCCGAACAACCTGCTCGCGCGCAACGTGCTCGCCTATGCGCTCGAAGACCTCGGCCGGCTCGCCGATGCCGAGGCTGAACTGCGCCGCGTCGTCGCCGCGCAGACGCGCGACGGCGGGCCGGCGAACGCCGACGCGATCGGGCCGCGCAACAACCTCGCGATGCTGCTGCTCAAGCAGAAGCGGCCGCAGGATGCGATCGTCGAGTTCGATGCGCTCGACGTCTGGATGCGCGCGAACCTGCCGGCCGGGCATCCGTACCTCGCGATTCTCGCGAGCAACCGCGGCGAATGCCTGAGCCAGCTCGGCCGCTGGGACGACGCGCGCCGCGTGCTCGAAGGCGCGCATCGCGACCTCGCCGCGAAGTTCGGTCCGGCGCACGAACGCACGCGCACCGCCGCGACGCGGCTCGCCGCCGTGCACCGGCATTTCGGCGACACCGCCGCGGCCGACGCGCTGACCGCCGGCGGCGCGCCGTGACGGCGCTGCTGCTCGCGGTGTTCGGTGCGCTGCTGCTCGCGCTCGCGGCGAGCTGGCGCCGCGAACGCCAGGCGCATGCGCGTACGTTGACCGTGCTCGAGCAGGAACGTGCCGCGCGCGAACGCGAAATCGGCGAGCGCGCTGCCGCGCAAGAGCGCGAACGCATCTATCACGATCTGCACGACGACCTCGGCGCGAAGCTGCTCGGCCTCATCCACACGGCGACGACGCCGCAACAGGCCGATCAGGCACGCGCCGTGCTGCAGGATCTGCGCGACACCGTCAGCCGCTCGCGCGGCACGCCGGGCACCCTCGCCGACGTGCTCGCCGACATCCGCGCCGAGGCGCGCCAGCGGCTCGCCGCGGCGCGGATCGACCTGGAGTGGCGCGAAGCCGACGCGATCCCCGATCCGCCGCTGCGCACCGAGCAGTCGCTGCATCTGCACCGCATCGTGCGCGAAGCGATCAGCAATACGATCCGCCATGCCGAGGCCGGTTCGCTGCGCGTGCGCGTCGACTGGCGCAACGACGAGCTGCGGCTCGAACTGACCGACGATGGCCATCGCACTGCCGGCGACGGCCGCGGCACGCGCGGCATGCGCCAGCGCGCGCAGGAACTCGCCGGCGATATCCGCTGGACCGAAGGCACGGCCGGCGGCACCAAGGTCGTGCTGGCGTTCCCGCTGCCGGCGGGCGCAGGATAGCGGCGTATGGAGATCCCCCGAGCCCTTGTCGTCGACGACCTCGCCGGCAGCCGCGACTGGCTGTCGCGCGCGCTGGCGCTCGCGTTTCCGGGCGTGCACGTACAGCAGGCCGCGACCTTGGCCGACGCGCTGATGCACGTCTCCCCGCCGCCGCCGCTCGCGCTGATCGACCTGGGCCTGCCCGACGGCAGCGGCGTGCGCCTGATCGAGGCCTTGCGCGCGCAGCCCGGCCACACGCTCTGCATCGTCGCGACCGTGTTCGACGACGACGCGCACCTGTTTCCGGCGCTGCGTGCAGGTGCCGACGGCTACGTGCTCAAGGATCAGTCGCCCGAGGCGCTGGCCGACATGCTGCGCGGCATCGCCGCCGGCCAGCCGCCGCTGTCGCCGTCGATCGCGCGACGGCTGCTGCGGCATTTCCAGCCGATACCGGCACCCGCCGATACCGAAGAAGCGCTGACCGCGCGCGAGACCGATGTGCTGCGCCTCGTCGCGAAGGGACTGACGCTGGCCGAGGTCGCGAACGTGCTCGAACTCTCGCGCCACACCGTCGCCGGATACCTCAAGGCGATCTACCGCAAGCTCAGCGTCAGCACGCGCGCCGAGGCCGCGCTCGAAGCGACGCGGCGCGGCCTCGTCGGCTACTGATCGAAAGTGTACTGATCGAAAGCGGTCAGTCGCCGCGGCGCCAGGCGAGCAGGCCGCTGACCGCGAGCAGCAGCGCCATCAGCAGCATGCCGAAACGGTCGAGCGTCGGCACCGGCACGCGTGCCGGCGGCACGCCGCCGCCGCCGCCGACGGGCGCCGAGCCGAAGCCGTCGACGTAGACATAACCGGCGTGGCCGCTCAGCGAGCAGTCGGCGCCGATCACGGTCAGCGAGATCTGCTGGCCGACCGCGCTCGCGGGCAGCACGGCATCGACATTCTGGAAAGGTAGATATTTCCAGCTTCCCGTGCCCTGCTGGAACGTGACGCCGGGCTGGCCCGAATAGGCGAACTGTTCGAACAGCACGCTGTTGTCGGCGACGTTGCGCACGACGACATAGAAATACGGCTGTTCCTCGGGCGAATGCGCCGGATCGTCGAGCACCGGCGCGAACGAGAAGCGCAGATGCGGCAGGCCGTCGGCCGGGTCGACGTCGGCGGCCGTGATCGTGTCGACCTGGCTCATCGTCGTCAGGCGCGCGCCGGTGGCTTCGTCATTGATCTTGGCCGTGAACTGGCCGACGCGCGGCAGCGTGATGCCCGGTGCGCGCGGATCGGCGCCGGCACCGACGACGCTGGCCGGACCCGCCGCGCCCGGCGTGATCTGCACGCTCGCGCCGGTGAACGGCGGCGTGCCGGCGAGGCCTGGGTTCGTGCCGCCGCCGACGGTCCAGCCGGCGAGGCCGTTCTGCTCGAAGCCGCCGTTGACGAACACGGCGTGACTGGTGCCGGCGGCGGCCAGCAGGGAAACGGCGGCGATCAGACGAAGCGGGTGGCGCATGGCTACTCCAGTGGGCGAGGGCGCCGCAACGGCGGCACAGGTGAGAAAGGGATTCATTCGGCGGCCTGCCGCAGGCTGGCGCCGGCCGAAAGGCGCACGCCGGGCAGCGCCTGCTGCGCGGCGGCGAGCACCGCGACGCGCTCGGTCGGCGGCGTGTCGCGCATCAGGTCGAAGCCGATCGCGAACTGCCGCGCACGGCCGAGCTCCGCGCCGCGCAGGCTGCGCGCGATACAGGGATTGCCGCGAAAGCAGCCGGCTTCATGCACGCGCAGCACGCGGCCGCGCCAGGTCTCGACCGCGGCCGCGTCGGTGCCGGGCGGGAACACGGCGACGTAATCGAAGCGTGTCGCGGCGCCTACCGCGACGCCATCGCTGGCCGGGTCGCGCAACGCGAGGGCGGCCACGATCAGCGCGGCCAGGACCAGCAGCGCGGCGGTGCCGCGTCGAATTCGGCGCGACGACGCCCGAGCCTGCCGCGGCAGCGGCAGAGCGGAGTGCGGACTCATGCGGATTCCCCTGTTGCCGCCCTCAGCGTCGAAGCGGGGCGGCTCGGGGAGTGATGGTAAGAATGTGTGACGCGCTACCGTACCCCGCGTTCAAGGGGGGCATTGCCGAGGACCTTCGCCGTCACCCGCGCCAGTAGGGATTCGGCTCGTCGGGATCCGGCCGGAACTGGAAGCGCTTGTAATGCCACTGGTACTGCTCGAACGCGAGATTCACGCAGTCCTCGACGCCCTGGTTGAGCGCGGCGACGGCGCGATCGAGGTCGTCCGAGCCGATCTCCGGCGGCGCGGCGCGGAAGCGGATGCGGTAGCCCTCGCCGCGCGGCAGGCGTTCGGCGAACGCGAACAGCACGGTCGCGCCGGTGCGCTGGGCCAGGCGCGAGACCAGCACCATGGTCAGTGCCGGCACACCGAAGAACGGCGCGAACACGCCTTCGCCCTGCTTGGGTTGCTGGTCCGGCAGGATGCCGACCACGCCGCCGGCCTGCAGCCGCTTGTACAACGTGCGCACGCCCGCGCCCTCGGCGCGCACCTGTTCCGGACTCAGCGCGCCGCGCGCTTTCAGCAGCAGCGGTTCGAGCGCCGCGTGGCGCGGCGGGCGGTAGACGATGGCGAGATCGGTGCGGCTGCAGAGCCAGAAATTCAAAAGCTCCCAGCAGCCCAGGTGCGGCGCGGCGACGATCAGGCCGCGCTGGGAGGCGAGCGCCTCGCGAAACAGTTCTTCACCGTCGACGCCGCGGACCAGTGCCAGCGCGTTGTCCGGCCCGGCGCCCCAGATTTTTGCGATTTCGGTCACCGATTTGCCGGTCTCGCGCAGCGTCCGCCGTGCGATTTCCTGACGTTCGGCGGCACTGATTTGCGTATGTACCAAGGCGAAGTTCACCTCGGTGTGGTGGCGCAGCTTGCCGCCGGACCACCACAACAGCCGCCCCAGCAACCCGCCGAGCCCGTGCAGCACGCGCAGCGGCAGCCGGCCGGCCACTCGAAGCAGGAAATAGAGGATGGCGAGAGGAAGGCGCATGCGAGCCGCGGATGGTAACGGCCGGATTGACCGGCTGGCCATGCTTGCGCACCATCGCGTCCCCCCGAAATCCGAGGAAGGCGATGATCGCCCTGATCCAGCGCGTCAGTTCCGCGCGCGTCGACGTCGACGGCGCGACCGTCGGTGCGATCGGCCCGGGCCTGCTGGCGCTCGTGGCGGTCCAGCCCGGCGACGGCGAGCCGCAGACCGCGCGCATGCTGCAGCGCCTGCTCGGCTACCGCGTGTTCGGCGACGAAGCCGGCCGCATGAACCGCTCGCTTGCGGATACCGGTGGCGGACTGCTGCTGGTGTCCCAGTTCACGCTGGCCGCGGACACCGATTCGGGCATGCGGCCGAGCTTCACGAGCGCCGCCGCACCGGACGAGGCGCGGCGCTGGTTCGACCGACTCGTCGAGCTGGCGCGAAATGTCCATCCGAGGGTGGAAACCGGACGTTTCGGAGCCCATATGGAGGTCCATCTGATCAACGACGGACCTGTCACGTTTCGCCTCGAAGTGCGTTAGACGTTCCGAGAGTTCGATACGCCAGAGAACGCTATGCCTCGTCAGACCCGGGTTCCGGGCACCCTTGACAGGCTTCCTATAATCCCAAGTCTTGCCCCCAGCCGAGCCCCCATGGCCATCGAGAACACCAACCAGGACCAGCAGTCCGACCTGAAGCTCCTCATCGTGAAGGGGCGCGAGCAGGGCTACCTGACCTACGCCGAAGTCAACGACCACCTGCCGGACGATATCGTCGATCCCGAACAGATCGAAGACATCATCGGCATGATCAACGGCATGGGCATCGAGGTGCATGAAACCGCACCCGAAGGCGAAATGCTCCCGCAGGACGCGCCGTCCGCCGTCGCCGACGACGAAACCGCCACCGAGGAGGCCGTTGCCATCCTCGCCGCGGTCGATGCCGAAGTCGGCCGCACTACCGATCCCGTGCGCATGTATATGCGCGAGATGGGCACCGTCGAACTGCTGACGCGCGAGGGCGAAATCGCGATCGCCAAGCGCATCGAGGAAGGCCTCAACGCGGTGCAGACCGCGCTGGCCAGCTTCCCGTGGTCGATCCAGCTGCTCATCGAGGAATACGACCAGCATCTCGAAGGCAAGCGCCGCCTGTCCGAAGTCATCGCGGGCTTCGCCGACGTGGAAGAGCCGCAGCCGGCGATCAGCGAGGAAATGCTCGAGTCCGACGAAAGCGCCGGGGCGGCGCCGGCGAAGGACGACGAAGACGAATCGGGCGACGGCGAAGAAGCCGGTCCCGGCGAAACCGGTCCCGATCCGCTCGAAGTGGCTCGCCGCATGGACGAGCTGCGCCAGTTCTACACCAAGTTCCAGAAGACCGCCGAGAAGTACGGCAACGGCGACAAGAAGGCGCAGAAGCTGCGCGAGCAGATGGCCGAAGGCTTCCTCAAGCTCAAGCTGCCGGCGATCATGATCGACAGCTTCGTCAAGAAGCTGCGCGATGTCGTCGGCAACATCCGCAATCACGAACGCATCATCATGGACCTCTGCGTGAAGTTCGCGAAGATGCCGCGCAAGGATTTCCTGCGCGCATTCCCGGGCCACGAGATCGATCTCGACTGGACCGAAGAACTGATCCGCAAGAAGCAGAAGTGGTCCTCGGGCATCCGCGCGCACAAGGACGAGATCGTCGCCGAGCAGGAAAAGCTCGTGTCGACGGAAAAGGGCCTGTTCCTGTCGCTGCCCGACATCAAGGAAATCAACCGCGCGATGTCGATCGGCGAAGCCAAGGCCCGCCGCGCGAAGAAGGAAATGGTCGAGGCCAACCTGCGTCTCGTTATCTCCATTGCGAAGAAGTATACGAATCGCGGCCTGCAGTTCCTGGACCTGATCCAGGAAGGCAACATCGGCCTCATGAAGGCCGTCGACAAGTTCGAATACCGCCGCGGCTACAAGTTCTCTACCTACGCGACGTGGTGGATCCGCCAAGCCATCACGCGCTCGATCGCCGACCAGGCCCGCACGATCCGCATTCCCGTGCACATGATCGAGACGATCAACAAGCTCAACCGCATCAGCCGCCAGATGCTTCAGGAAATGGGCCGCGAGCCCACGCCGGAGGAACTGGCGAAGAAGATGGAGATGCCGGAAGACAAGATCCGCAAGGTCATGAAGATCGCGAAGGAACCGATCTCCATGGAAACGCCGATCGGCGACGACGAAGACTCGCATCTCGGCGACTTCATCGAAGACACGAACGTCGATTCGCCGGTCGACTCGGCGACGAGCACGGGCCTGTCCGAAACCGTGCGCGACGTGCTCGCCGGCCTGACGCCGCGCGAAGCGAAAGTGCTGCGTATGCGCTTCGGCATCGATATGAACACCGATCACACGCTCGAAGAAGTCGGCAAGCAGTTCGACGTCACGCGCGAGCGCATCCGCCAGATCGAAGCCAAGGCCCTGCGCAAGCTGCGTCACCCGAGCCGTTCGGAACAGCTGCGTTCGTTCCTCGATCTCGAGTGAGGCGGGAATCGGAAATCGAGAGTCGGGAATCGTAGAAGCTGAAGCCGAACAAGCCAGCCCCGTTCGAGGGTCTGGGCCGGCTCTTCAGCCGGAAAGCCAAAAAAGCCCGCACTACGCGGGCTTTTTTGTGTCCGGCATGGCAACGCGATCCCTCACGCCGCCTCGCGCTTCATCGCAACGACACGCTCTCGCGCCTGCTGCGCGAGCGCCTGCCGGTCGGCGATCTCGCTGCTGCGCAGCGGCGTGCCGAACGTCAGCGTAATCGTGCCGGGCCGCACGCGGAACACGCCGCCGAGACTGAGCACCTTGCCCGAGCCCTCGATCGCGACCGGCACCACGTCGGCGCCGGCGTCGAGCGCGACCTGGAACGCGCCGCTCTTGAACGGCAGCACTTCGCCGTCGCGGCTGCGCGTGCCTTCCGGAAACACGCACAGCGTCGCGCCCTCGCGCACCATTCCGGCGGCTTCCTGCATGCGCTTCGTCGCCTCGCGCGCACTGCCGCGGTCGACGAAGATCATTCCCATCGCGCGCGCGTAGGCCCCGACGAACGGCACCTTCGACAATTCCTGTTTCAGCAGGAACTGCAGCGGCACCGGCACCGCACGGAACAGCGCGCAGATATCGATCATCGACTGGTGATTCGCGACGATCACATGCGGCTTCGACCAGTCGACGCGATCGAGCCCGCGGACCACGAGCCGCGCGCCCGAGCCGCGCAGCAGCCCCGGCGCCCAGCAGCGCGCCGCCATGCGCAGCGGCAACCGCCGCCGGCGCGTCACGAGCAGCACGACGAACGCCAGCGTGATCCAGCCGGCCGTCCACAACAACGTAAACACGAGCTGCAGCGCGTTGAACGCCGCCCAGCTCCAGCGCGAGAGTGCCATCCCTTCCTGTTCCCCTGTCCGTTTTCCCGCATGCTGCGCGTGGCGGCGGCATGCTCCCGGCGCGTAGCGTCGCGGGTTCCGGCGCCGCGCTCAAGTCCCGCGCGCCGTGCGCGGCAAGACGCGGGCAGGGCGAGGGCGCGAATCCAGCGCGTCGCCGGTGTCGCGCTCAGGGATCTTCGTCGTCGACGTCCGCGTCGATCAGCCGATCGCGAGCAAATGCGAGCATCAGCCGGCGTGCAAGTGCCTCGCGCGTCAGCGTGGTCTCGACGAGCACGGCGCGCTCCTGCAGATAACGATCGTGCGCGCCGAACGTCGCGTCGAGCGCCGTCACACAGGCGACCGGATCCGGCGACCAGAGCTGCCCGTCGCCCGGCCAGCAGCCATAGACGACGACGGAACGCACGCGCTCCGCTGCCCACTCCGCTTCGGCGAGCCGCGCATGCACCGCGGCGAAGTCGTCGCTGTCGAGCGGCGCACCGCGCAGCACGACGCGATAGCGCGCCAGCGTCCCGCGCGCTGACGTCGTCTCGCCGATGCGCCCATGCCATCGCTGCACGCGGGTCTCCCTGGGTTTCCGTTCGTGTCGCATCGGCAATGGTTGGCGCAAGCGGCATCGCGGCGCATGTGACGATAGTTGAGTAGGGAGCGCCGCAGTGATGAAGAAATGTTTAGGTTTTGCAGGCGGTTGGCGTATGGCATCGCTCGCGGCGCGCATGCGTATTCGCGCGGTGCGATGCGGCAGCGACGACGTGATGCGCGGCGTTCATCGCAGTCGATGGCGTCATGTGTTCGTCACCGAAGCCGGCAACCGGCACGCGCGGCCGAGCCGCAAATCCGATGCGGCGAGCTGCGCGTCGTCACGAGCACGCAATTCCGTGAAGCCCTGCAGCCGCGCCACGCCCGGCGCGACTCCGCTACAATTCGCCACTCGCCGACGCGGCTGTCCGTCGTTGCCGGCGGTCCGATACCGCGGTATCGCGGCACTGGTGCAACGCCAGGACTGCTGGTCTTTCCGGGCCTATAGCTCAACGGTTAGAGCAGAGGACTCATAATCCTTTGGTTCACGGTTCGAATCCGTGTGGGCCCACCATAAATTCCTGATTTAAAGGGCGTTTTTAGGCAGTAAGCCATTTGCTGTCCTCGTTGACGCGATATGGTTTACGTCGCCCGGACGGTAAATGGTTGACATCGAGAGCGTCCTGTGACCTAACGGCTTGCCGTTCGCGGTCGGCGCTAGCGTGGAGCCCGACGTGCCAAACGCGCGGAACGAAGCATCCGACGTGACTCAGCAACCTTGGGCTTTCGTTCGAATCTTGATCGTTCCCGTTCGGGGCTCACGCGACGTATGTCCCGGGTTCTGACCTCATTGGCCGTTATGCGCTGGACTCGACAATTTGCCCTGAGCGCTCGCGAAGCTGCTTCCTGAGTTCTTCTGCAAGAATCCGTTTTGGCAAACCAGACTTCTCCATCAATCGCGCCACAATCTTCTTCTGGGAGACATTCGCGTTGATCTTCGGATCCGATTGCGTGAGGAAAAAGTCGACCTCTCTGGCTGCAGCGCGATGCTGCAATGTGACCTTCTTCCGCTGATACTGTTTTCGTCGGTCTGCGATTTGTTCGACCAGCCTCGGAAACGCATAGTTTGCAAAGCCTGCGGTGACGCCAAAATCTCTGCATACTTCGTTTACCGAAGGAAGCGCGAAATCGAGAGAGGTAGTCAGATGGTTAGACAGAGCCTCAAAAATGCGCTGACGCAGTTCGGGCGAGACGCGCAACTTCGTTTCTCGCGCCCTTGTCAAAGGGGGGAACTCAAAACACAACTGCGCGGCGCATGCGTCAGGATCGTCGAGTATTGCTGCGAGAGGTTGCTGGCATGCAGCAGCAATCTGTAGCGACGTAAAGAGGTTCGGTAGACGCGGAGGATCCAGCATCAGTTTGACGAGTCCATACTCCTCGAAACCGAACCTTTCGGCCATCTCAAAAGATGTCCACCGGTTTACCTTGATGCAGGAAAGCAAGAACACCCTAATCGCTGCGACTACAAATTTTTGGTGTTGTGTGCGCGAAAGTATTTCAGCAAGGTTTGATCGGCAAAAGAGTTCTAGCGGTGTAGGCTTGAGCGAGCGCACTCCACTTTCCAGGCTCGCGCCACAGCGGGGACAGCAAAGCCGCTTCTCTCCGTAGAGCCAGCTCATTGAGTGTTGACAATTCTGGCATCGGTCAACCAGCTCGCAGTCGTGCTCTGGGCACAGCGCCAGGCAGCGCATACTCCAAATCAGAGGGTCGTAACCGAATTCGCCGGATCGAAGGTCTTTTGCAACACATGACGGGCACCATCGGCGGCCACTAGTTATCGAGAAAATGCAATTGAGGGCGCAGTTTTCTCGAAGCTGTAGAAGCGTTCCTTGCTTGAGGTTCTCGATGCCTGTCCATTCCTGGAGAGTGTCCGCAGCGCGCAGTGCGTAGTCCGAATAACCGTTCAATTGGCCATCAATCGATTTCCCGAAAATCAACTTAAGCAGTTGACGAGGAGAAAGTCCGTGGGCCAGCGATATCCTCCTGACATAGGAAGACAGCGACTCAACCATTTGGGTGCCAACACCGCGAAGTGCTAGGCCGAACAGTAGGCTCACGGCAGCGGCCAACCGGCTATCAATTCTGACGGACCGGGTCAAACGCTGGTTTGCGCTTCCCCGGCCGAGTCTTCGATGCTGAGCGCACGCTCAAGATGCTGGGGTCCATACCCCTCAAGCGATACCAGTCGAAAGTAGAGACTGTCGCTGCTGCCATTGGCGTTTGAAGACCATCGGAGGCAGGTTGCCGATGGATTGGTGTGAGCGTTGTTCGTTGTAGATCGGCACCCACTGTTGCGTG
>NZ_DATIGT010000325.1:0-6713 GCF_035481375.1 Tahibacter sp. | reverse complement strand
CCCGCCGACCACGTCGACCGGCAGGCGGCCCGCATGGTCGGCGAGATCGAGTTCGACCGCCTGCAGCGTGCGCGCGAAATTGACGACGCACAGCACGCTGACGCCGTCATGCTCGCGCAGGTAGGCGAGCACCTTGCGGTTGCGCGGATAGACGAAGCGCAGCTCGCCGCGGCCGAACAGGCCGCCGTAGCGCCGGCGCACCGCGACGAAGCGCCGCGTCCAGTGCAGCAGCGAGTGCGGATCGGATTCCTGCGCCTCGACGTTGACCGCGGCATAGCCGTAGACCGGATCGGTGATCGCCGGCAGCACCAGCAATTGCGGATCGGCGCGCGAGAAGCCGCCGTTGCGGTCGTTGGACCACTGCATCGGCGTGCGCACGCCGTCGCGATCGCCGAGGTGCACGTTGTCGCCCATGCCGATCTCGTCGCCGTAATAGAGCACGGGCGTGCCGGGCAGGGTCAGCAGCAGGGCGGTCATCAGTTCGATGCGGCGGCGGTCGCGCTGCAGCAGCGGCGCGAGGCGCCGCCGTATGCCGAGATTCAGGCGCGCGCGCGGATCGGCTGCATAGGTGTCCCAGAGATAGTCGCGTTCGGCGTCGGTGACCATCTCCAGCGTGAGTTCGTCGTGATTGCGCAGGAAGATCGCCCACTGCGACAGCGGCGGCGTCGGCGGGGTCTGGCGCAGAATGTCGCTGATCGGAAAACGGTCCTCCTGCGCGATCGCCATGTACATGCGCGGCATCAGCGGGAAGTGGAAGGCCATATGGCATTCGTCGTCGCGGCCGAAATACTCGAGCATGTCCTCGGGCCACTGGTTGGCCTCGGCGAGCAGCATGCGGTCGGGGTAGTGCGCGTCGATCTCGGCGCGCAGGCGGCGCAGTACCGCATGCGTTCCGGGCAGATTCTCGTTGCTCGTGCCTTCGCGCTCGACGAGATAGGCGACCGCGTCGAGGCGGAAGCCGTCGAGACCCAGGTCGAGCCAGAAGCGCAGCACGTCCAGCATGGCTTCCAGCACGAGCGGGTTGTCGAAGTTCAGGTCGGGCTGGTGCGCGTAGAACCGATGGAAATAGTAGCGTCCGGCGACCGGATCCCAGCTCCAGTTGGACTTTTCCACGTCGGGAAAAATGATGCGCGTGCCGGCATAGGCCTGGTCGGTGTCGGACCAGACGTAGAACTCGTGCTCGGGCGTGCCGCGCGGCGCGCGGCGTGCGCGATCGAACCAGGGATGATCCGACGACGTGTGGTTGAGCACGAGATCGCCGATCACGCGCAGGCCGCGCGCGTGGGCCGCATCGAGAAACGCCTTGAGTTCGTCGAGCGTGCCGTAGTCGCGGTGCACGTCGAAATAGTCGGCGACGTCGTAGCCGTCGTCGCGCCGCGGCGACGGGTAGTAGGGCAGCAGCCACAAGGTGTCGACGCCGAGCGCGACGATGTAGTCGAGTTTCGCGTGAAGTCCGGCGAAGTCGCCGATGCCGTCGCCGTTGCCGTCGAGGAACGACTTCACGTGGATCTGGTAGATGACGGCCTCCTTGTACCAGTCGCGGCGGCGGTGATCGACCGGTACGAGCGCGGTCCCGACGGCACCTGCCGTCGTCGCGTCGGGCGTCACGGATTCACCGCCGCGCGCTGCGGCGGACGGCGCGCGCCGGCCAGCGCGGAAAGAAAGCGCTCGGCCCAGCGCTGCACGTTGCCCTCCTGCAGGATGCGCATCGCCGCCTGCCAGCGCTGCAGGCGCTCGTCGAGCGGCATGGTCAGCGCGCGCGCCAGCGCGCGCGAGCAGCCCTCGATGTCGTAGGGATTGACGATCAGCGCGCACTCGGCGAGTTCGGCCGCGGCACCCGCGAATTCCGACAGCACGAGCACGCCCGGATCCTGCGGATGCTGGCAGGCGATGAATTCCTTCGCGACGAGATTCATGCCGTCGCGCAGCGGCGTCACGAGGCAGACGCGCGCGAGCCGGTAGAAGCCGGCGAGCGTCGCGTGCGAATAGCCGCGGTTGACGTAGCGCACCGGCGTCCACGCGGGCGCGGCGTAGTGGCCGTTGATGTCGCCGACGAGCCGCTGCACTTCGCGGCTGAGCTGGCGGTATTCGCTGACTTCGCGCCGCGATTCGGGCGTGACCTGCAGGAAGGTCGCGCGGCCGGCGAGCTGCGGATGGCTGCCGAGCAGATGGCGGAACGCGCGCAGGCGCTGCGGCAGTCCCTTGGAATAGTCGAGCCGGTCGACGCCGATCACGAGGCTGCTGCGACCGAGGCTGTTGCGCAGCTGCTGGATCTCCGGCGCGTGCTCGGACTCGCGCGCGAGCGCGGCCATCGCGGCCGGATCGATGCCGATCGGGAACGTGCGCACGCGCGTGATCTCGCCGCCGGGCAGATGCAGTGCGCCGTCGCGCTCGACCGCGCCGAGTTCCGCCATCAGATAGTTCTTCATCGCGCGCGCGTCGTTCGCGGTCTGCAGGCCGACGAGATTGCACGCGGCCAGGAGCCCGAGCATCGCGCGATGCTGCGGCAGCGTCACGAGCGTGCGCGGCGCCGGCAGCGGCGTGTGCAGGAAGAAGCCGATGCAGTTGTTCAGGCCGCGCGCGCGCAGCAGCGAAGCGAGCGGCATCAGGTGATAGTCGTGGATCCAGATGAGGTCATCCGGCCGCGCCTCGCGCGCGACCTGCTCGGCGAAGCGCTCGTTGACGCGCAGATAGCCCTGCAGGTGTTCGCGCTCGAAGGCCATGAGATCGGTGCGTCCGTGCAGCAGCGGCCAGAGCGTGCGATTCGCGTATTCGGCGTAGAACGACTCGAACTCCTCGCGCGGCAGATCCCAGGTGACGTAGCGGATGCGTCCGTGCTGCTGCGCGCGCGGCGTCACGCTGTCGGCGATCGCGCCGCTCCAGCCCATCCAGCTGCCGCCGCGCTGCTGCAGCAGCGCGAGCAGTGCCGTGGCGAGCCCGCCGGGCTGCGTCGAACCCGGCAGCGTCACGCGATTGGAAACGACGATCAGGCGTCCGCCGTCGTTCGCTGCGTCGCGAGCGTTGCTGACGATCGCGTGTTCCTCGGGTGCGTGGATCGTCACATCCATCAGCCTTCCTCTAGCCGGGGTCGACAGCGAAGGAGCAATACGCATGCCATGCCTGCGCATGGCACAGGTTCTGCAATCGCGTCGTAGCCGCGCGTCGCCGCACGACGCTGCGCGGCGAGTGTTCCGCTGCGAAGGATTCGCCGAATGAGTTCTGCCGACCCGCTGTTCGAGCCCGTCATCGCCGATGTCGCCGCGGCATCGCGGCCCCTGCGCCGCGCGCCGCCGCCGCACTTGCCGGCGCTCGCGAACTGGGCGCTGTTTCTCGACCTCGACGGCACGCTCTGCGACTACCGCGACGATCCCGCGGACGTGGCGCTGACGCCTGCGCTGCGAGCGACGCTGAGCCTGCTCTGGACGCGGCTCGCCGGTGCGCTGTGCGTGCTCAGCGGGCGCAGCGCCGACGACCTCGACCGTATCCTCGGTACGTTGAAACTGCCGCGCATCGCCGAGCACGGCGGCGCAGGCTTCGCCGAGCACGACCGTCACTATCAGGTGCAACTGCTGGCGGTGGAAATTCACTTGGCCGAGATTTCGGCGGTCAATCCGGGAACCTGGGTCGAACGAAAGCCGAGCTCGTGCGTATTGCACTATCGGCAGGTGCCGGAGCGTGCAGAATGCCTGAGGGCCGCGCTGTCGCCGCTGCTGCCGAAGTTCGACCGGCTGCGCCTGCTCGACGGCGTGCTCGTGTTCGAGTTCGCCGCGCGCGAGCGCGACAAGGGCACGGCGCTGATCGGACAGATGCAGCTCCCGCCGTTCGCGGCGCGCATTCCGGTCGTCGTCGGCGACGACGTCACCGACGAAGACGCCTTCGTCGCCGCGATCGAACTCGGCGGCTTCGGCATCGGCGTCGGCGAGCGCCTGTCGCTCGCGGCGAAATATCACCTCGACGATGCGGCCGCGGTGCGGCGCTGGCTTTCGGGGCTCGCCGGAGACGCGCATGCGTAGCCTCGTCGCGGCGATGCTGCTGACGATCGCCGTATTCTCGGCGCATGCGCAGGACGCCCCAGCGCCGGCGGAGAGCGCCGAGACCGTGCTCGCGAACGTGCCCGGCCTCGAACGCGTGATGCCGCAGCGCTTCGGCAAGGTGCTGATCCTCGAAGGCCAGGTCGCGCGCGAAGCCGACAAGGAACTCGCCGAGAAGATCGCGCAGGCGAACAACGCGGGCGGGCAGGTCGTCAATCGCATCGAGATCGTCTCGGGCACGCTCGAACGCATCGTGCCCACCTTGCGCGTCAGCCTGCAGAAGCTCGCGCGCCTGGTCGGCTCGATACCGCTGCTGCTCGTCGCGTTCGGGGTGATCTGGGCGTTCTGGCGCGCCGGCCGCTGGGTGTCGCGGCGCGGCTTCGTCGGCCGCAGCGCGCGCGGCAATCCTTTCGTCGGCGAACTCGTGCGCCAGGCGATACGCGTGTTCGCGGTGCTGGCCGGCCTGCTGTTCGCGCTGGAAATCCTCGACGCGACGACGTTCGCGGCCGCGCTGCTCGGTTCGGCCGGCGTCGTCGGCATCGCGCTGGGTTTTGCATTTCGCGATCTTCTGGAAAATTACATCGCCGGCATCCTTTTGAGCCTGCGCCGTCCTTTCGCGCCCGACGACTCGGTCGCCATCGACGTGCACCAGGGCGTCGTCGTCGGCATGAATTCGCGCGCGACGATCCTGATGACGCCCGACGGCAACCAGCTGAGCCTGCCGAACGCCTTCGTGTTCAAGGCCGTGCTGCTGAACTTCACGAGCAACGGCAATCGCCGCTTCGAGTTCAGCGTGGCGATCGAGCCGCGCGCGGATCTCGCCGCCGTGATGCGCGAGGGCCTGCAGGCCGTGCGGGAGACCGCCGACGTGCTGGCGCAGCCGGCGCCGTCGGTGCAGATCGCCGAGATCGCGCGCGATGCCGTGCGCGTGCAGTTCTTCGGCTGGGTCGACCAGCGCCGCGGCGATTTCGGCCGTGCGCGCAGCGAGGCCCAGCGCGCGGTGCGCGCGCGCCTGGAAGCGCTCGGCGTCGATTTCGGGCCGCCGCAGATGCGGCTCGTCGCGAGCAACGACGCCGAGGCGATGCCGGAAGCCGCGTCGCCGTCGCGCGGTGTGCCGCCGCCGCGGGACACCGAAGCGCCGCCGCCCGCACCGTCCGGGCAGGCGATCGCCGCGGCCGTCGAGGAGGCGCGCCGCGAACTCGGCGCGCAGGATCTGCTGCGGGAGCGCCGTCATGACTAACGTGGCTGCGCTGTCGCGCACGCGCCGGGAATCGCCGGAACCCGTCGCCGCGCCGGAGCCGTGCACGCTGCGGCTGCTGACGATCAACACGCACAAGGGACTCGCGCCGTGGAACCGGCGCTTCATGCTGGCCGAGCTGCGTGACGCGGTGCGCACGACCGGTGCGGACATCGTGTTTCTGCAGGAAGTCGCCGGCGAAGAGCAGCGCAGCTGGCGCAACGGCAATCTCGCCGGCCCGCACTACGAATACCTGGCCGACCAGCTCTGGCCGCAGTTCGCCTACGGCCGCAACGCGGTGTATCCGCACGGTCATCACGGCAACGCGCTGCTGTCGCGCTTTCCGATCGTCAGCGAACGCAACCACGACATCTCGGTGCAGGGGCCCGAGCCGCGCGGCCTGCTGCACTGCGTGCTCGACGTGCCGCGGCTCGGCGAACTGCACGCGATCTGCGTGCACCTGGGGCTGCGCGAGGCGCACCGCCAGCGCCAGCTGGCCCTGCTCAAGGCATTGATCGACGCGCAGATCGCGCCGGGCACGGCGCTCGTCGTTGCCGGCGACTTCAACGACTGGCGCGGCCGCGCCGACGCGGTGCTGCAGGACGGCCAGCTGCATTCGGCGTTCGCGCGCGCCGGCGTGTCGCAGCCGCGCACGTTCCCCGCACGCTGGCCGCTGCTCGCGCTCGACCGCATCTATGTCGGCAATCTGCGCGTGCAGTCGGCCTGCGTGCTCTCGGCGCTGCCGTGGCCGCATCTGTCGGACCATCTGCCGCTGTTCGCGGAGGTCTGCGCATGAAGCCGGTCTGGCGCGAAGGCAACACGATCGGCCTGCTCGAGAACGGCGAGGAATTCTTTCCGCGCGTGTTCGAGGCGATCGCGCAGGCACGCACGCGCGTCTACATCGAGACCTTCATCCTGCTCGACGACAAGGTCGGCCTGCAATTGCTTGAGGCGTTGAGCGGCGCGGCCGCGCGCGGCGTGGAGGTCGACGTGCTCGCCGACGGCTTCGGCTCGGAGCCGCTCGGGGCCGAGTATCGCGCGCGCCTCGCCGAAGCCGGCGTGCGCCTGCACATCTACGAACCGCGCCGGCGCCTGTTCGGCCTGCGCATGAACGTGTTCCGCCGGCTGCATCGCAAGATCGTGCTGATCGACAGCCGCGTCGCGTTCGTCGGCGGCATCAATTTCTGTTGCGACCAGTTGCTGGAATCGGGGCCGCGCGCGCTGCAGGACTACGCCGTCGAACTGACCGGCCCCATCGTCCACGACATCGAGGACTTCGTCGTGCGCTCCTACAGCGCGGCGCATCTCGTGCTGTCGCACCGGGAAGCGCTGATGCGCCGCGTGGCCGCGGCGAGCGACGGCAGCGCGCGCGTGCGCTTCGTCACGCGCGACAACCATCGCCATCCGACCGACATCGAGCGCGAATACCGCATCGCGATCCGCGC